>JANOFL010000069.1:0-26439 GCA_031405895.1 Planctomycetota bacterium | reverse complement strand
GACCCGGCCCCTGAACAAGGCTGACAAGTAGTGAGCCTGAGGCGCTAGCCGATTCCGTTGAGCCTGAGACGCTAGCCGATTCTGTTGAGCATGAGGCGCTAGCCGATTCCGTTGAGCCTGAGGCGCTAGCCGGGAACGCTGGTTCAACCATTGACTCACATCCACGGGAATCGGCTAGCGCCTCAGACTCACAAGAGTTCGCCGTTTTATCAGTCCACTCCCGGGCAATCACCCTGATGAGCACCGTTCCCCTTTCGCGTCACAGCATCCAGTCGTTTCGTGGTCTCGACGACACGACGCTCGACGAACGGATTCGGGCCGCGAAGGAGGCACTCGGCCCGCGGCTGTTGATCCTTGGTCATCACTACCAGCAGGACCAGGTGATCGCTCACGCCGATCTGCGCGGCGACAGCCTCCAGCTCAGCCAGCTGGCCGCCGAGCGCGATTGCGATTTCATCGTTTTCTGCGGCGTGCATTTCATGGCCGAAACAGCCGACATCGTCGCCAACCGGCCGGAGCGGCTGCAGCAGCGAAACGGCCGGCGGGTCGAGGTCGTCCTGCCCGACCTGGCGGCCGGCTGCTCAATGGCCGACATGGCCGCGATCGAACAGGTCGAAAGGGCCTGGGACGAACTGGGCGACCTTGTCGACACCAGCCGTGTGATTCCCGTGACCTACATCAATTCCGCCGCGAGCCTGAAGGCTTTCTGCGGTCGCAATGGCGGGATCGTCTGCACCAGCAGCAACGCGGCCCGCGTGATCGAGTGGGCTTTTGAACGCGGCGACCGGGTGTTGTTCTTTCCTGACCAGCATCTGGGCCGCAACACGGCCCTCAAGATGGGCATCACCAACGACCGGATGCCGGTCTGGGATCCGTTCGGCGGCGAAAACGGCGGCAACACTGATGCAGCCATCCGCAACAGCCGGGTCGTGCTCTGGAAAGGCCATTGCAGCGTCCACCAGATGTTCACGGCCGACCACGTCGCGGCTTTCCGCAAGGCGATCCCCGACATCAAAATCCTTGTTCATCCCGAATGTCCGCAGGAAGTCAACGACATCGCCGACATCTCGGGTTCAACCGGACACATTATTCGCACGGTCAAGGCTGCCCCGCCCGGCACGAAGTGGGCGATCGGGACCGAGCTGCACCTCGTCAACCGGCTCAAGCAGGAACACCCTGACCAGGAAATTCACTTCCTTTCGCCCGTCGTCTGCATGTGCGCGACGATGTACCGGATCGATCTCGCGCATCTTTGCTGGAGCCTTGAGAACCTGATCGACGGCACGCCGGTCAACGTGATCCGGGTCGACGATGAAACGGCGCGCTGGTCGCTGATCGCGCTGGAACGGATGCTGGCCCTCGCGGGTTAGCCCGCATTTCTCACAACAACTGGTAACCCGAAGCGTAAGCAAGGCGGAACCAGCCAGTTTCCTCGCTGACGCGTCGGGTTACCAGGAACAGTCTGTCTCGAACGGTATCTCCTCGTGAGAAATGCGGGTTAGAAGCAATACAGAAGTAGGGTGGGTGGAGTCTTCGGAACCTACCGCCCGCTCTGCCAATGGCCTGCCGCGATGGTGGGTGTCGAAGATTCCACCCACCCTACCGGCATTCGATCACCGGCTGGCCACTCTCCGCTAGCAACGTGCGTCGCTACTTTTTGCCCGCTTTGCCCGACCCGGAGAGCTTGTGACGGGTTATGCGTGAACTGCGTGGAATGCGGCCTTTGTCGGCAATTCCATGAATGCCTTGCGTGCCGGCGGACGATAGTTGTGGCAGGGAAATGCGCGGCCTGAGCCATGCGGACCGACAGGCTGGAAGCCTGTCCCATGACGTACAAACGCCCGTCAGGAGACTAGCCTCGATGATCCGGAAAACCCTTGGTGCAACCCTCGTGGTGGCGACGATCTGGTGCCTGTCGGCCTGCCAGAGCGCGGCCGCACAGGAACATGCCTATGGCGCGACCTGGGGCGGTGTTTCCCGCGGCCAGAACATGCAGCGCTTTTACCACTATCCGTATGTGACCTATCCCCAGAACTACTGGGGCAACGAGCACTACCGCAGTGCGGATGACATGTACTACCGCTACGCCCAGGAATACCGCATTCCGGTCTACAACCGGGACTGGCACAACGAGTACCCCTCGCCCCGCCGCTACCACTGGGGCCACCATTTCATTCTCGACGTGTTCTGAGCGGAACCAGCCAGCCTGAAAAACAGCAGGGCGGGGACCACGGGTCCACCGCCCTTTTTACTGCGCGATCCCCCTCGTACTCGTACTCAGACCACCGGGTCGGTGCTCGTACTGATACCCGAACGGCGGGATCGACGAGTACGAGTAGAGTCTTGCGCTGTCAGACGCCAGGACTTCCCTCGCTCGTATCGTATACCGCCTGGAGCAGCTCTTCGACGCTTTTGTACTTGCGTTTGGTCTTGAGGGCCGCGTCGAGCAGGCGGCGCGCGTCGGATTCGCTGTGACCGAGTGAACAGAGAATCTGCCAGGTGTCGTCGACGACGTTGCGCTCGACGTCGGCCGCCGGCCCGTCGTCGCTCCCGCCACCCATCCAGAGGGCGAACTTGGCCATCTTGCGGCGGAGCTTGGCCACAATCCGCTCGGACATCGCCGGTCCGATCCCGGGCAGAGTCGCGACGCTGCGGAAGTCCTGTTGCTCGATCGCCCGGGCGATGTCCTGGACCGGGCGGACCATCGCCCGCAGGGCCTTCTTTGCCCCCACTCCATCGACCTGACAGAAGTTGTCGAAGAACTCGCGTTCGATCGCTGTGGCGAATCCGATCAGCCGCGGGACCATTCGCCCGCCCTTCTGCGGATTGCCGTCGAGGTAGTGAATCGTCTCCAGCACAACCGGCTGGCCGACCAGCGATTGCAAATGCCGGCGGGTGAACTCGGGGACCAGCACCTGATACTCGAACGGCGGGCACTCGAGTGTTGCCGTTTCTTCGGTCAACCCCAGCAGCCGGCCAGAAATGCGGGTGATCAAGACGCCTCCAGCCGGTTATGGGCGAGAAAACAGTGACAGACCGCGACCGCGAGGGCGTCCGCGACATCGGGCGGATCGGGAATCGAAGCCAGGCCGAGCATCCGCGCGACGGCCTGTTGGACCTGCAACTTGGGTGCCCGGCCGTTGCCCGTCAGCGTTTTCTTGACCTGCGTCGGACGCCAGTCGGTGACTTCGAGTCCCGCGCTGGCCGCCGCCAGCAGCAGCACACCCCGCGCGTGGGCCATCAGGATCGCAGTGTCGGGCCGATCGTGGTGCGTAAAGAGCTGCTCCACGGCCACCACATCGGGTCGTGTCGACATGAGGACTTCCACCACTCCTTCGTGGATCGACTTGATTCGCCGGGCCAGCGAATGGCCGCGCGTCGAGCGAACGACACCGGCTTCAATCAGCCGCGGCGTGCCGCGGGAGAACGAAACAACGCCATAGCCGGTTGTGTTCAGGCCGGGGTCGATCCCGAGCACCACCACCGATTCAAGGTTCGATGAAGCTGTCATCCCAGACCGCCTTCGGACGCGACGATCAAAGCAACGACATGGACCTCGATGACCTCCCGGGCCCCGACCGGCCCGACCCCTTCGCCCGTTTTTGCCTTGATCCCGATCCGGCTGGAGTGGAGACCGACCAGTTCGCCAACCCGCTCGGCGATGGCGGCTTTCCAGGGCGAAAGTTTCGGCGCTTCGGCCATGATCACGCAGTCGATGTTGACCGGGACATAGCCAAAACTGCGAACGCGGCGGACCGCTTCCGCCAGCATGTCGGCCGAGTCGCGCCCGCGGTTGGCTTCGTCAGTGTCGGGAAACAGCTCGCCGATGTCGCCCGCTCCGGCCGCACCGAGCAAGGCGTCCGTGACCGCGTGCAACAAAACGTCCGCGTCGCTGTGTCCGGCGAGGTGATGGTCGTGCAGAACATCGACACCCCCCAGCCGCAAGGGGCCGCCCGCCACGAGCCGGTGCGAGTCCGTGCCAAGGCCGACCCGCATCGTTGCAAGTGGACCACTGATAGTTTCTTCGCGGGCCATTGGATTGCCTGACCGTTAACCAGTCGTTTGACGGGCCGGATTATAGGCCGGCCGGTGTGTTCGTGGCGACGAAGCTCCTGCTTTGTCGATCCTCGCGCATTGGTTCCTTGGGGTTCAATTCCGCGGCTGGCTGAAAAGTCACCAGCTTCCAGAGACCAAGTTGCGCGGACGCCCCCTCCCCCCGCCCTCCCCACACCGCCCAAAGCTGCGGTGGAGGAGGGAGCCGGAAATGAGAAAACGCACCCGGCTATCAGGATGACCCCCGCTACAATTACGACGATGCCGATCATTGAAATCCAGCAGTTGACCAAGACTTACCGCGTCTTTCAGAAGCGCGAAGGTCTGGGTGCTTCGTTCCGCTCGTTGTTTCGCCGCCAGTACCGGACTGTGGAAGCCGTCCGCGGCATCGACCTGAACGTGGAAGCCGGCGAATTCGTCGCCTTTCTCGGCCCCAATGGAGCCGGCAAAACAACGACGCTGAAACTGCTTTCCGGCGTGATTACGCCCAACTCTGGCCGGACCACGGTGATGGGCCATGTCCCGTGGCTGCGCGAAAACGCCTATCGCCGCCGGTTCGCCCTCGTGATGGGCCAGAAGAACCAGCTCTGGTGGGACCTCCCGGCCGCCGATTCGTTCCGCTTGCACCAGCACATCTATCAGATCGAACGCCAGCAGTTTGACCGGACCCTCGGCGAACTGGCCGAAATGCTCGATGTCACCCGGCTCATGCACCAGCCGGTCCGCGAACTGTCGCTCGGCGAACGGATGAAGATGGAACTGATCGCGGCCCTGCTCCACTCGCCGGAAGTGTTGTTTCTCGACGAGCCGACCATCGGGCTCGATGTCGTCGCCCAGCACCGCATCCAGCAGTTCCTCCGCCAGTACCAGCAGGAGCGGGGCGTGACGGTCTTGCTGACCAGCCACTACATGAAGGACGTCGCGGCACTCTGCCGACGGGTCGTGATCATCGCCGCCGGACAGATTCATTACGACGGCTCGCTGGCCGGGATCATCGACCGCTTCAGCAGCGACAAGATCGTGACGTTGCAGCTGGGTGAAGGCGAAGACTGTGAGACCTTCCGCGCCACCGCAGGCCTGGTCAGCATCGAACCGCCACGCGTCCGGTTTCGTGTGAGCCGGGCCGAAGTCGCGGGGACCCTTTCCCGCCTCCTTGCCCAGCACCAGGTCGACGATGTCGTGGTCGAAGACCCGCCGCTCGAAGACGTCATTGCGAGCATTTTCGCCGGTGTCGGAAATCCAGCGGCCGGAGCAAGTGTGGGGTCGGGCTGAAACTCCAGTTCTTGCTCGTGCTCGTAATCGTGCTCCGGGATTTCTTCTGCGGCAGGACCGCGATGGCAACCTCGGGGAAGAGGAGCAGGATTACGAGCACGAGCACGAAAAAGACAAATGCATGACGCGCGGCAGGAGTTGTTTGCCGTTCCCCAATCCCTACGAATGACATGAACGGCAAGATGAACTCTGCAATTGGGCTGCTCCTGCGCTCGTTCGACGAGGCCTTCGACAAGAAATCCTGGCACGGAACCAACTTGCGCGGTTCGATCCGGGGGCTGACCGCCGCTGAAGCCGACTGGCGTCCCAACCCCGACCGGCACAACATCCACGAACAGGTCCTCCACGCGGCCTACTGGAAGTACACGGTCCGGCGGCGGTTGCTGGGAGAAAAACGCGGCTCGTTCCCGCTCAAGGGATCCAACTGGTTCCGCCGGCCGGTTGAGAGAGGTGACCCCGAGACCATCTGGCAAGCCGACATCCAGCTGCTAGTCGACGTCCACCAGTCACTCCGCTCCGCGATCACCAGTCTGAAGGAACGCGACCTTTCAAGAGCCGCTGCCGGCGGAACCACCCCAGTCCGCGCCCTGATCACCGGCATCACCGCCCACGACCTTTATCACGCCGGCCAGATCCAGCTGCTCAAGCGGCTGTGCGCGGACTCTGGCGGTGGCTGATCCGGGAAATTCAGTTCTCCCGCCGGGATCGAAGCGAAACTGGCCTGTTGTCCCACAATCCCACTTGCCCACTAAGGGTTCCCAACCGATACTGGAAGCATGATCAAACACGCCACCGTCGATGCCAAAGGCCGGCTGACACTCGGCAAAGCCTTCGCCAATTCCACGGTCCTGATTGAGGAGCGGGACGGCGAACTGGTCATTCGTCCAGGTGTGGTGATCCCCGCTGCGGAAGCCTGGCTGTACCAGAATCCCGCCGCCCTCGCACTCGTCCGTCGGGGACTGGCCGACGCCCGCGCGGGCAAGTTTGTCAAGGGTCCGAATCTCAAGGCCGCCGCGCGCCTCGCCCAGGAACTGGAGCGCTGATGGCTTTCTCACTGCGCTGGCTTGCTCCTGCCGACGAAGAGTACCGCCGGTTGCAAACAGCCGCGAAAAAGGCAGCTGGCAACCGTCGGCAAAAACCTGTGAACAGGAAAAAGAGCCGGCCCGAGGGTGGCCTGTCAAAAATTGAGCCTGAGGCGCTAGCCGATCGGGAGAAACTGTCCAGGAACGGAGGTTTTTCCGAATCGGCTAGCGCCTCAGGCTCAAGTCGAGGAAGGTTTTTGACAGGCCAGCCCGAGGGACTGTTTCTTCAGGTCCAGAAGTGCATTCAGTTGTTGTGCAACGATCCCCGGCACCCCGGCCTGAGAACTCACGAGTTCCATTCGATCGAACACCCTTTTGATTCCCGCAGCAAGGTCTTTGTCGCCTACGTCCAGAACCGGACGGCCAGTGCTTGCCGTGTTTTCTGGTGCTACGGCCCCGCGGCCGGTGAAATTACGGTAATCGCCATCACGGCGCACCCTTGACCCGCCTTCTCTCAAGCCTTCGACTCAGCAGCGGGGTGGTGACTTGTTGAGTTGGGATTCCAGCCTGATCGATGGCGGCAGCCGTGCAAACCTGGTGGACCTTTTTCCGGCTGTCGCTGAGTGAGCGGCTGGTCTATCGCGGCGACTTCATGCTCGGCACGCTGATGCGGTTCCTGCCGACTCTGACGCAGATTTTTCTCTGGTGGGCGATCTTTGAGACGCTGACCACGCCGGGCAATGCCACGGCGGGCCAGGCACCGGGCGCGATGCCGGGAGGCCAGATTGCCAGCTATGGCTATGGGGACATGGTCGCCTACTACCTGCTGGTCACGATCACGCGGGCGTTCTCCAGCATGCCCGGCCTGACGCCCGGGATCGCGCGGCAGATCCGGAGCGGCGAGATCAACCGGTTCCTGATCCAGCCGGTCGACTATGTTGGCTGTTTGCTGGTCCAGCGTGTGGCGCACAAGCTGGTCTATTACTTTGTGGCGATCCTGCCGTTTGCGTTCGTGTTCTGGCTTTGCCGGGGCTTCTTTCTGGGTGGCTGGCCTCCAGCAAACGTGCTGGTGATTTACCTCAGCTCGCTGGTGCTCTCATTCCTGCTGGGATTTTTCCTCGAGTGTTGCCTGGGGCTGGCCGGGTTCTGGCTGCTGGAAGTGGCCTCGCTCGGATTCATCTACATGCTGATGACTTTCCTGCTCTCCGGACACATGTTTCCACTCGAGCTGCTGGGCGGGTTGCCGGGCTGGATGCTGGCGCTGATCGACTGGTTGCCGCTCAAGTATCTGGCCTGGTTTCCGGCGGCCGTGTTCCTGGAAAAACTCGAGTACCCGGCGATGATGCAAGGCCTGGCGATTCAGGCGGCGTGGGTGGTGTTTTTTGTCGTGCTGAGCCGGGTGCTGATGGCGCGGGGAATCAAGCGGTACAGCGGCTATGGGGGATAACGCTACTCGACCGCTACTCACTCGTTCGACTACTCGCCCACTACTCGTTCCACGGCTCCCGCCGTGGAACGCAGTGCCCGGAGGCTCCGCCTCGTACGCGCCTGTTTTTGCTACTTGGGCCGACCGTCGGAACGAAAAGAAGAGGCGGAGCCTTCAGGCAGTGCGTTCCTGGGCGGGAGCCCCGGAACGAGCAGGAATTCGCCAACAGCTGCCGCTATCGTTGCGCTGTCCGGACCCGTTTGACCGGTTTGATTTTCTTGCGTGATTCGGCCGCTGCTGGCACCGCGGCTTCGGACCAGGCGTCGACCGAAGGGCTGCGGATGTCGGTGTTGCGGAGCGGGGCGAAGAAGCGGGCCGCGAAGGCAACAGCCTCGTGAGTTGATTTGAGGCCCAGCTTCTCGCGCACGCGGCGCATGTGGGTGTGAGCCGTGTTGATGCTGACATCCATCTTGGTGGCGATCCCCTTGATCCCTTCGCCGGCACCGAGCAGTCGCATGAACTCGCGTTCCTTGACCGTCAGCTTGCCGACTTCGGACGGGATCAGCAGGTTGAACGAACAGACGGCCAGCTCGGGCGTTCCGATCGGCCAAAGCCAGATCCGGTAGCGATTGCCATTGTCGGCACAGGCTTCCAGGACATGGCGTTCGTTGAGCGTGACCGTACGCGAGACGGCAGTCTTGACCCGCTCGGCGTCCTCCGGACAAAGGTACGCCCATCCAGGCTGGCCTTCTTTGCCCCGAATACCATCGGTGCTCATCCACTGGAGCACGCCATTCCAGTCACAAATTGCCACAAACAGATCGCCTGGTTTGAGCTGGGGCATGACGGGAGGCCGCACGGTTTGGGGATTCTTGTGATCGTCCGGAGGGACCCGCCGCGATACCGTTGCAAAGTCGATGGCGACGCGCCCGGGCAGGGCTTTCCTGTCCGCCAGTACTCACCCGGAACAGACTCCATGCTACCAGACGACTTGCAAATTACCCGTGTTCAGGTGATTGTTTTGCCGCCCGGCGAACAGCCCTTGTGCGGCTACTGCTCGGTGACCCTGAACGAGTGCTTTGTGATTCACGATTTGCGAATCCTGCGTGGGCCGGACCGGCTGTTTGTGGCCATGCCCAGCCGCAAGCGGACCTGGCCGTGCCAGACCTGCGGCCACCGGAACCAGGTCCAGGCACGTTATTGCAACGCCTGCGGTGCCAGCCTGCGTGAACCGGCTCCGGCCGGCGCTGCGGGGGCGACCGCGGAACGGGTGCATGTCGACATCGCCCATCCGCTGACCAGCGAATTCCGCCAGCGATTGCAGGACGCCGTGATCGCTGAATTCCTCCAGCACGTCTCGCCAGAATACCTCGCCCGGCTGCCGGTGCCACATTTCACCGGGCCCAATACAGCGATCGCGACATGTGCAGGAGGCAATCTGGCGATTAAGGCTCAATAGTCGAGGTCACCCGGATCACAGAAACATGATGGAAGGGAATGGCGCACGGCATCCAACCATGCCTTTCGTTCAGCCTGGACCTTCTCGCCACCGGAATCGCGTGTTTCAAATGCTTGGGCCTCGACAAACCAGACTGCCGCCACGAGGTTCATGTCCCCCGGCTTCAAGTCTTCGAAGTGTCGCTCGCCTTTGGATGCTGCGAGTAACAGCTCGGCCGTTACCTCCACCAGCGTCTCACAGTAATCCACATCACCGCTCATCGGGTGCTTCCAGTGCAGCAGCATCAAGCGAACGAGCAGCTCGTACTCAAACGTCCCGGTGAACTGATGCAGCAATTCAGGCAGGTTTTTCTTCATTTGGACCCACTGGCTGATTGTCACGGCTCAGCCCCAGAATGTTGAATCTGGGAAGCCTGGACCGAATCAGTTCCAACTCCATCGCTCGCCGGGCCCTTCCGGAGACCTGCGAGGGCAAAACGTGGACTTCGACCCAAAGCAGCTCAAGTCCCTCGTCCCACATGTGTCGCGCCAGCCACTTGTTGTCGGAATGCCGAAAATGGCTCTTGAGCCGATGGAAGAGGCTCTTCGCTTCGCCGACATAAAGGGACTCTCGTTGCGAAAAAAAATGGTAGAGGCCCGGGCTCTTCGGGATCGTGTCCAGAATAAGGTCGGAACATCGAAAACGCATCAGCTGGCTGGCCGGGAGCGCCTGGCCGATGGGCTCGGGTACGAGGCGACGGGTTTTCCGTAACTGCAGCGCAGCCCAACGATACTGGAGTGGCTCAAACCCAGGCGCCAGCTCCGCGGCAAGCCCGTCAAACGCCGACGCTGCCACAGGATTGCAGAGTTGCCGGTCGAGTGAACAACCGTTTTGACGCTCAAGGTGCCGACAGGCGATCTCGGCGGCAAATCGAAACTCGGCGACCGCGATCCGCGTGGACTTGGTGGTTCTGTGTGGAAGTTTGCCCGCTTTGCGAAGGTTCAAAAGCCGGTGGAGAAACCGCTCCTCGGTCCAGGATCCCTCCTCGGCAAGTTCCCTGACAAGTTCAGGCAATACCTGTCTCAAGCGGGGGTCACAGATCAGTCGATCCAGCGAGTATCCGGCACTCGCCTTTTCAAAGATCCCGAACAACTTCTGATTCATACAGCCAGGTTTCGGGACAGATTCCAGCAACCAGGATGCCATGTCTGAAGCCGCATTTGCCGGGCCTGCAATGCGTCCCCAATCTGGTCGACTTTCTGGTAGGCAATCAGCAGGTCTTCGCGACAACGTGGAACTCGCTGGTTGATTGCAGGATCGAGGCCTCGCAGTTGAAGAGCTACCCTGCCTCGCAAGTTGCCGGTTTCTCCCACGTAAAGAGACAGGCGGGCCGTTTCCCAGAAGCCGTAAACACCTGCGCCAGCCGGCAAGTCATCAAGGCTGAAGTCTTCCAGTTTCATCAGGTCTGCTGTCTTAAACTTTCGGATGCCCAGCTCCTCGGCACTTAGCTGTACGGCTCGCCGCGTTTGAACACAGCTCGCTTTGCGGATTCGAAGTGCGGCCCAGCGATACTCAAGTGGGGTAAACCCCGGCGCATATCGCGCAGCTTCGCCGTCAAAAATGGACGCGAGGCGAGGATCGCAAAAGATGTCATCCAGACTGGTATCCGGGTACGTCTTCAACAACAAATGCCACGCGATTTCACTTGCGAACTGATAAGGATCAACCTGCTGCCAGGTGATCCTGGTTTGTTTGGACGTTTCGATGCCCAAGGCTTTAAGGCGACCGGTCTTTCTGATTCCCAGCAACGCCCTGTTGCGATCCACCGGCGCACCCCCAATCGACAGTCGGCCGCAAGCTGCCTGAAAATCCTCGTTTAACAAAGGATCAAGCACGACCCGATCCACCGAGAATCCCCGGTTCGCCTCAAGGAACGCGGTCAGCAACGGCGCAATCTCAAGACCCAGCGCTTCAACCGCTTCCCCACTTTGCGATCGCGTTGTTTTGACGCAAGCCTTCGTGGACTTCGCCTGCCGTTTTGGTTTGGTCAACGATTTCAAATTGGTTGAATCGGGACCTGCGCCGGCCGGCAAGTCACCAGCCCTGATGGATTCGAGACGTTCATTGCCTTTCTTTGCGTAGTCGGCTGACAGCTCAAAGGCCAAAAAACGCCTTTCCCGCTTCTTTGCGACGGCAGCCGTGGTGGCACTGCCCGAGAAGGGATCGAGGACGATTTCGCCTTCTTTGGAGCAGGCGCGAACAATGCGGTCCAACAACAGTTCGGGCATCTGGCAGCCATGAAATCCCGCGCGTTCGCCAAACGTTCCGGCCACCCTCGAAAAGAACCAGACATCTTCATCCGGATTCAAGCCGTTTTCGCACTCCTGTGGGCGCAGGATCCAGGTATCGTCCGGCATCCGGCCATCCGGATTGGCGCGGCTGTCGGCATAGATCCGCTGGCGCGCCGAAGGCACGGCCACTGCCTGGGCGTTGAAAGTAAAACGGCTCGGATCCTTGACAAAATAGAACAAATGCGCGTGCGAGCGGGTGAACTTGGCTTTGCAATGCACGCCAAACGTGTAGTACCAGATCACCCAGCTGCGCGGCCGGAAGCCGACTTTTTGCGCCGCCAGTTTCAGCTCGGCCGCGTATTCGTCGCCGATCGCCAGCCAGAAGGTGCCATCGGGCTTGAGCACCCGGAAAACCTCGCCCATCCAGGCCCCGCTCCAGGCGAGGTATTCGTCGTGGGCCAGCCGGTCTTTGTACTGGTCGTAGGCGTAGCCGATGTTGAACGGCGGATCGGCGAAAGCGAGGTCAATGCAGCCGTCGCGCAGCTTCCGCATCTCTTCGATGCAGTCGCCTTGATGAACTTTGCCGAGCAACCCTTCCACTATGTTTGGGTTCACAGATCGTCCCATTTCAGCCGGTTCCATTTTCCGGAAAGTATCATGTTCTTGCCAAGATCTGTGACACGTTAGGTCACGAAGCCGCCGCCAATTGTCGCAGACCCTCTGTAAATGGGCGAGACCCCGCTCCACGACGACACTACAGCCAGCGGCTGAGCGGTCCGCCGCGGGCGGCCAAGGCGTCGACGCGGGCACTGATTGCCAGATCGGGTTCGAGAACCGGGGCGTGATGTGACTTGCAGCGGGCGTCGATCACGAGACTGCCGCGGCAGCCCCAGTGTTTTCCCGTCACGCTCACGCCGGCCCCCCAAACATCGCTAGCCGGACTGCTGCGAGTAAACGTGACCCACAGGAAGTTCTCGAGGGATCGCGCCGCGAACTGGCTGTCGTCCACGACGACGATCAACGGGAACCCGCCCGCCAGCCGATCCTGCGGCAGCGCTGCGATCCAGCGAACCAGCCCGGGGTCGACCGCGCGGCCAGCTGGATGCGGCGGGCCAGCTACCACCAACATGCCTGGCAGCGCAACTTGCGGATTGCCGAATCCAGCCGGCAGCGATTCAGTCTCCGCCCAGCGAGCAGGCAACTCGCGCCGGGTCGGGCCAGTCGCGGCAATCACCAGCTTGGAGCCTTCGTTTAGCTTATCGCCCGAGTAGTCCAATGTGTCGATCGTCGTCTGCGTCTGGAAATGAAGGTCGCGCATCCAGTCGACCCGCTCGAGGACGCGCCCCAACAGCCGTGCGATGTCGCTCGCCCTCAAATCCGGATCGCATGCCGCGTCGATGATCCAGAGGTACTTGGCCAGCGACAATTGCCCCTGGCCAAGAATGGCATTGGCTTGAGTCAACAGTTCGGCCGGGCGGTCGACCGGCCGCCAGGGCACGTAGCGCTCGCTGCCAATGGCGAGCAATAGCGGATGAACGCCGGCCGCGTCGACGGCATGAACCTCTTTCACGCCGGGCAACACCGTCGGCAACACCGGCCCGGTCAGCTCGTGGATCAGCTGGCCAAAGGCGGTGTCCTCCTGCGGCGGCCGCCCAACCACCGTGAACGGCCAGACCGCGCCATCGCGGTGCCAGACTTTTTCCACACGGAGCACAGGGAAGTCGTGCTGCAGGCTGTAGTAGCCGAGGTGGTCGCCGAAAGGGCCTTCCGGTTTTTCAACACCCGGATCGACCGTGCCGGTGATGCAAAAGTCGGCTTCGGCGCTGATGTGCGAGCCATTGGGCAGCCGCGCCATCCGGATGCGGTGGCCAGCCAGTGCCCCGGCGAAGCCCAGCTCCGACATTCCTTCGGGCAGCGGCATCACGGCGGCCAGTGTGAGCGCTGGCGGCCCGCCCACAAACACGCTCACGCGAAAAGGCTTGCCCGCGTCGAGCGCCGCGCGATGGTGGACGCCGATCCCGCGGTGAATCTGGTAGTGCAAGCCGGCTTCGCGATCCGGCTGGTACTCGTTGCCCGCCAGCTGGACCCGGTACATGCCAAGATTGGATTTCGCGAGGCCGGGCTGGCGGGCGTCTTCGCTGTAGATCTGCGGCAAGGTCACGAACGGTCCGCCGTCGCGCGGCCAGCAAACGAGCTGCGGCAGTTCGCCCAGGCGACAAGCATTCTTCAGGACCGGGCCATGCCGGGTGACTCGCGGGCGCATTCGCAAGGCCGTCCAGGGAGTCCTCCAGTAACGCCCCGGCTGGCGCATCAGCCGTTCGGGCGCGACCTTCAGCTCGATCGCCCGCTGAACGGAATCGAGCGTGTCGCGAAACAGGAACTTGGCCCGCTCCAGCGTGCCGAACAGGTTCGAGACCAGCGGAAAGCGGCACTCGCGGACATTTGCAAACAGGATCGCCGGCCCACCCGACTGAAACACCCGCCGGTGGATCTCGCCCGCCTCCAGCCTTGCATCGACTGGCTGATCGAGCCGGACCAGCTGCCCGGTCCGCTCAAGGTCCGCGATGCACTGCTGGAGATTGCGGTAGCCCATCTGTCGAAAGCCAGGCCCTTTCTGGATAATCACGCGGCCGGTCAACCTGAGCCGACGGCACTAGCCGCGGGCTCTTCCGGTCCTGGCTGCCCGCCCCGTCGTTCACCCTTGTAGCCGCCAGGTTGACCGGCCGCGAGTAGTGCGGTTCACTCGCCGGGCCGCTTCGCCGCAGGCACCTGCTCCCACCGAAAACGTCCCTCCCCTGTCCGACATGAAAACCGAATCCACTTCCAAACCAGCCGACCAGGCTGACGCTGACGCGATCGTCGTTTCGGTTCGCGACGGGGGACCGCTTCCGCCGGCCGCGGCCGAGCTTGACCGGGCCGCCGCCGGCCTGCTGCAACGCCTGGTAGCAAGTGGCGAGATCAGTACCCGCGAGCTTTCCTGTACCCGCCTCCCTGGCGTGTCAGGCATCAAGGCTGGCGTCGTCCTCGTGGTGGGACTGGGCAAGCCGCCCTCTTCGGCAGCCAACCATGGACGGGAAGGACTGGCCTACCGCGCTGCGGCAACCGCTGCCCGCATGCTTGCCGCCCGGCCGCGAAAGTCCGTGGCTTTCGCACTCGACCTCCACCCGCTGGAAGACATAGTCGCCGGTGCGATCACCGGTTGCGTCGGCCAGGATCTCTACCGGCACGATAAAAACATCACGTCCTTCGAGCGTCTGCTCTTCGCGGGAGCCCTCGCCGATGATCTGCACCGGGGCGGAAGCCTCGGCCACTCCATCAACCTGGCCCGGCGGCTCGTCAACCAGCCGCCGAGCGAGATTTTCCCGGAGTCTTTCGCAGAGGAAGTCCAGCGGGTCGCGCAGGGCTGCGGCTGCACGGCCGAAATCTGGGACCGCCACCGGCTGGAAAAGGAACGCTGCGGTGCGTTGCTCGCCGTGGCCAAGGGGAGCGACCGCGAGCCGCGGCTGGCGATCATCGACTGGCAAGGCAACCCCGGCGGCGGCCCGCCGCTGGCCCTCGTTGGCAAGGGCGTTACGTTCGACTCGGGCGGCCTCTCGCTCAAACCAGCCGACGCGATGCTCGACATGAAAATGGACATGGCCGGCGCGGCCACGGTGCTCGGCGCGATCCAGACCATCGCCCAGCTGAAATTGCCGGTCAACGTCACCGGCTACATGGGCCTCGTCGAGAACATGGTCAGCGGCCGCAGCTATCGCGTGGGCGATGTGCTGGTCGCGCGCAGCGGCAAAACCATCGAAGTCCACAACACCGACGCCGAAGGCCGGCTGGTGCTGGCCGATGTGCTCGATGTCGCACTCTCGCGCGGGGTTGCCCGGATCGTCGATCTCGCGACGCTGACCGGTGCCTGCATGGTCGCGCTGGGCAAGCATGTGGTGGGCGGGATGACCAATCACCAGGCCTGGTATGACCGCGTCGCAGCGGCAGCCGCTTCCGTTGGCGAATCGGTCTGGCAACTGCCGATGTTCGCCGAGTACGCCGACCAGATCAAAGGCCAGGTAGCCGACATCAAGAACGTGGGCGATGGCCGCTGGGGCGGCGCGATCACGGCCGCCAAGTTTCTCGAGCAGTTCGTCGGCGACACCCCCTGGGTCCACCTCGACATCGCCGGACCGGCCTTTCTCGACAAGCCGCTCCCCTGGTGCGACGGCGGGGCCACCGGCTACATGCTGCGAACCCTCGTCGAACTGGCCAGCAGCCTGGCAAGCGGGCAGGATTGAAACAAAGGGGTCAGGCCTCTTTGATCGCGAGTTGGAGACCGCCCCTTCGATTTGGGACCAACTGGGGCGGCTCATTCCGGCGTTGAGCCATCGTTTCCTTTAATCGCCCGGAGTTTGCGCTTTGGCAATATGTCATCATTTGGTGACATGTTGTGGTCGGAAGACCGAACGGGGCCGCCCATGGTTTGAGCGGACAGAAGTGAGAAAACTGGGCAGATTTCGCCACGCCTGGATCACCCCCGGGTGCGCTGCGTCGGACACCGGGGGGTGACGCCCAACGGCTACTGGCTTTGCTGGTACCGAGCACATCCCTTGTGCCGTCCGCCGGAGAAAATGCGGAACTGCGGACGGGACATGGAAAGTGCCTTGTAATTTGAAGAGCAAAGCAAGCGGCATTGGGCTGACGCCCTGCGGCTCGCCGAATTCAACATTTTCCGCGAGAAGTGTGGCGACCATGAGGAACTACTTGCGTCACGCTGCTTGCCTCCAGTTGGGACTCGTGCTGACGGCGGTTGCCTTGCTGGCCACAGCCTGCGACTACAAGACTCCATCGGCTGCCCGTGCCTCCCGATCGGAAAACGTTTTGCGCACCGGAGTCCCGCGCATAGTCAGCGCAGGCTCGACTCCCGCGCAGGACGAACAGGCAGCCGATCATGCTTTCTTTGTGCTTGGCAACAGCCACACCAGCACAGGCTCACCTTTCGGCCAGTTGTGCGTAATGATCACGATCCGGCCCGAAAACCCGACCGTCACTTTGCGGCTGACCGGCTGTGCCTTCCTCGAAGACTTCGCTTCATCGGTCGAAGAGATCCGCAAACAGTCCGCAGTGCCGAACGGTTACCTGGTGCTGCAGGCCCAGAAGTACAGTCAGTCGGGCCGGTATGACTACCCGATCGACGTGGCGGTTGAACTGGCCCGGATGGGACGGGCCGCGGGGCATCGCGTGCTGATGCTTCCCGAATGGGGCCAGCGCGGAAATCCGGACGAAGGCCGCCGCGTCAACCGGCTGCATGAACGGATTCGTGACCTGGCCAACGAAGATCCGCCAGAAAACACGCTGCCCGTCGAAGTCGTCCCGGTCGGGCTGGTCTGGGACCGGATTGGCGCAGCCCATCCAGACTGGATTCTGCACGCGGCAGACGGTAACCATTCCAGCGACCTCGGTGCAACTGCTACGGCGCTCGCGTTTTATTGCTGGCTGTTCGACGACGAGCCTGATGTGCCGAAGGCGCTCGAAGATTCAGAGCCGTTCGCCGAAATGAGCCGCCTCGCGCTGGAAGTCTGCCGCGAATACCGGGCCGCGGGTTGCGTGACGCCGGAGTGATGCAGATCGCCGAATTCGCGGTCATTCAGCCGCCGGCTTTCGGTATCCTTGTTTAACGGAAAGCCGGGGTGCAATTCGCACTTTGCGATCTCCGAACTCAGGATTGTCGTTTCGCCGGGATTGAGTGGCGTGGGAGGTGGTGCCGCGCCGTTAACTGATGCGCGGTCGCCCCCTCCCCAGCCCTCCCCACACCGCTCAAAGCAGCGGCGGAGGAGGGAGCCGGAAAAGAAAACCTGGGGCTGCCGCCTGTTGTAGAAGAGAATACTGCAATCCGCGAAATGCACGCGGCAAGCCGAAGGCGACTGCGGTCAATCCCGTCCACCGCCAATGTTGTGCGCGCAGTCGCCTTCGGCTTGCCGTTAAACGAAGAAGAGAGCTACCGGAGTCGCAATGCGAACCGGCATCACACATCGATCGCTTCCGCCTCTTCCGCCCGTTCCATGATGAAGCGGAACCGGGCCGAGGGATCGCGGCCCATCAGCTCGCCCATCACCCGGTCGGTCTCGAGGTGATCGTCGATTTCAACTTTCAACAGCCGCCGCGTGGCCGGATTGAGCGTCGTGTCCCATAGCACCCTGGCCAGCATCTCACCCAGTCCCTTGAAACGCGTGATCTCCGGCTCGGCCCGGCCCTTGTGGCGGGCCAGGATCCTGTCGCGGTCCTGGTCGTCGGCCGCCCAGAACGTCTCACGACCGATGTCGATCCGGAAGAGCGGCGGCTGGGCGATGAAGACATGCCCGTCCGTGATCAGTGGCTGCATATGCCGGTAAAGCAGCGTCAGGAGCAGCGTCGTGATGTGGTGCCCGTCGCTGTCGGCATCGGCCAGCAGCACGATCCGGTCATAACGCAGCCGCGACAGGTCAAGGTCTTTGCCGATCCCGCAGCCGAGGGCCGTGATGATGTCCTGGATCTCGCGGTTCTCCAGCAGCTTGCGGATCCCGACGGCCTCCGTGTTCAATACCTTGCCCCGCAACGGCAAGATTGCCTGGTAGTTGCGGTCGCGGCCCTGTTTCGCCGTTCCGCCCGCCGAATCGCCTTCGACGATGAACAGTTCCGTCGGCTGTTTGCCGCTATGCAGGCAGTCGCTGAGCTTGCCGGGCAGCATCGCCCGCGAGCTGCCGGTTTTGCGCGAGACTGAATCGCTGGCCGCGCGGGACGCCGCCCGGGCCCGGGCGGCGGCGATGATCCGCGCGACAATGGTGTCGGCGACCGAACGGTTGCTGTTCAGCCACTGTTCCAGCGCCGGGCGGACCGCCGCTTCCAGCACGTTTTGCAGTTCGCCATTGTTGAGCCGGTCCTTGGTCTGCCCCTGGAACTGCGGGTCGGCGAGGAAGACGCTGACCACTGCGACCAGCCCCTCGCGGATGTCTTCGTGTGAGATTTTCACGCCCCGCGGTACCAGGTCGTGGGTCTCGATGTAGTTGCGGACGCCCTTGATCAGCCCGGAGCGAAAGCCGTTCTCGTGCGTCCCGCCCATTCCGGTCGGAATGCCGTTGACGTAGGAGCGGAGATGCTCGTCGGTCGACTCGGTCCATTGCAGGACCAGCTCGATCCGGACCTCGTCGTCGCGGGAGAACGTCCAGGGAGTCTCGTGGATCGCACGGGCCGATCGCTGCTGGAGGATTTTGCCGAGGTAGTCGACCAGCCCGCGTTCGTGCTGGAACGATTCCTTCTTGCCGCTGGTCTCGTCGGCAAACGTGATTTTCAGCCCGCGATGGAGATAGCTGACGACTTCGATCCGGTGCCGGATCGTCTCCGGCTCGAACTCGGTTTTTGGGAAGATGGTCGGGTCGGGGGTGAAGGTGATCGTCGTGCCGTTGCCGCGGACCGTCGCCTTGGCCTTCTGAAGTTTCGAGACCGGATTGCCGCGCGAAAACTCCATCCGGTACTGCGAACCATCGCGGCGGACGATGGCGACGAGCTGGCGGGAAAGGGCATTGACGACCGACGCTCCCACGCCGTGCAGGCCGCCAGAGGTCTTGTAGTTTTTGCCCTCGAATTTGCCGCCCGCGTGGAGCATGGTGAGGACCATCTCGAGGGCGGGCTTGCCCGTCTTCGGATGCTTGTCGACCGGGATTCCGCGGCCGTTGTCGGTCACGGTCACGGTCTGGCCATCCTTGTGCAGCGTGACCAGGATCTCGGTCGCGTGGCCATTCATCGCCTCGTCGACCGAGTTGTCGAGGATCTCCCAGACGAGGTGGTGCAGCCCGGAGCTGTTGACGCCGCCGATATACATCCCGGGCCGCTTGCGGACCGGGTCAAGCCCCTCGAGGGCGACAATGTCAGCGGCGGAGTAGGTTTTATTCATGGTTTGCGGAATCCAGGTGTCAACAACTCGTGCTCGTGCTCGCATGCCTTTGTTCAAGCACGGTACGGCCGGGGACCAAAGTTGAGGCCAAGACTGCGCTCGGTGGGCCTCTTCCCGCACCTGCGGCGGACAAATCGCCTCCCCGGGAAGCGCCAGCAAAGATTGACCCGCCCTGCCTGACCATGCTAAACCCTCCATCGAGCCGGCATTCTGCCGCCTGAGCCTGCTTCCAACAACGGCAGAAGCTCTCGCCACTCTCGCAAGCCTGCAAGGTTTCATCCTGCTACAGGCTCGTCATTGTCGTAAGGTTCGGGACTTGGTTTTCGGTTCGGCCGCGGTTAGTCTTGAAACATGCCATTTGCACCGCAACGGGACTGGGAGCTCTGCCGCCGGATGCTCGCCGATGCCGCCCGGAACAACCCGCCGCAGCACCCGACCCGCGAGCAAAGGTTTGAGTTCTTTGACGAGTGCCTCGGCCTGGTTCACGAGGCCCGGCAATCGAGGCCGGAACGGGGCCCGGTGGGAGAGTTGTGGCGGCCGGAGCGGATCGCGATTCGACAACGGATGCTCAGGGTTTTTCTTCTTGCCGATGAGCTGAACTGTGCACGGCCGGCTGCGACAAACACTACATGATGTGGTTGCCTGGCTGGATCGCCAGAAGGTTCCTTACGCGCTGGTCGGAGGGTTGGCGGCGACGTTGCACGGCAAGACGCGAGTGACCGAAGATGTCGACATTGTGATTGGCCGCGACGTTGAGCAAACGCTGCGACTTGTGCCTCTGCTCGACGCCGCTGTTTTTGAACCGTTACTCGACGATTTTGAGCCCCTGCTGAAGTCGGCGCTGCTCCTGCCGCTCCATCATCGACCCACAGGCGTGATCGTAGACCTTGTCCTGGGCGTCTCGGGGTTCGAGCAGGACCTCGTGGCGCGGGCCCGGACTGTCCGGGTCGCGGGACTTGACCTTGCCATCGCAAGCGCCGAGCATCTGGTGGTCATGAAAACGATTGCAGGGCGACCGCAGGACGACCAGGACATTCGTGGAATGCTTGACGTGCTGGCTGTCGAGTTCGACTGGAACGCCTGTTTGGAACTTGCGCGGCAACTTGGCAAAGCGCTGGATATGGATCTGGAACAGGCCGTTCAGCAGTATCGGTCGAGGCCCAGTTAAGTTTTCAGACAGAGTCAGGTCTTGGTTGCCCCGGTTCCGACTGGCTGGCACAATGGCCCGACTGCTGTCGTACCGCCCCAGTTCAGAGAATCATGCGCGTCCACACATCCGAAACCCAAGCGACCATCACTCCCGCCAAGGCCCTGCAGTACCTCAAGGAAGGCAACCAGCGGTTCGTCAACAACCTCAAGGCCAACCGCGATCTGCTCCAGCAGGCCAACCTGACCCGCGACGGCCAGTTCCCTTTCGCCGCCATGCTGAGTTGCATTGACAGCCGGACTTCGGCCGAGCTGATTTTCGACCAGGGGCTGGGCGACATCTTTTCGATCCGGATCGCCGGCAATGTGGTCAACACGGACATCATTGGGAGCTTGGAGTTCGCCTGCAAAGTCGCCGGTGCGCGGCTGATTGTCGTGCTGGGCCACACGGCCTGCGGGGCGATCAAGGGGGCCTGCGATCACGTCGAGATGGGGAACCTGACCGAGTTGCTTTCAAAAATCCAGCCAGCCGTGTACGAGGAAAGCCGCAGCCGCGAGCCTGCCGAATGCCAGGCCACGAATCCGGCCTTTGTCGAAAGCGTCTCCGAACGCAACGTCCGCCGCTCGGTCCGCGCGATCATCAACCGCAGCTACATTCTGGAGCAGATGATCGAAGAGGGCCGGATCGCGATCATCGGCGGCAAGCACCATCTCGACACGGGCGAAGTCAACTTTTTCGACGATTCCTGGATTTCCAGCAGCGGCGAGTTCCATGCCGCGATGGCGTAGCCGCAGGTTGAGCGCCACGCACTCTCGCCCGCGAATTGAGATAACGCCGGTGCGTTGCACGCACCCTACAGCAGGATCTCCTGGATCACCGACCCGTGCACATCGGTCAGGCGGCGTTCGATTCCGTTGTGGTAATAGCTCAGCCGCTTGTGGTCGAGGCCGAGCAAATGCAGGATCGTGGCGTGGAAGTCGTGGACCGTGACGACGTTTTCAACGGCCTTGTAGCCGAACTCGTCGGTGGCCCCGAAGCTGAAGCCG
Organism: Planctomycetota bacterium; assembly: GCA_031405895.1. Taxonomy (GTDB): domain Bacteria; phylum Planctomycetota; class Planctomycetia; order Pirellulales; family Pirellulaceae; genus BJ22. The sequence continues at coordinate 4,835 of JANOFL010000069.1, read as the reverse complement.
CGCTTGACCCCCGCCCCCGCCAGCCAGGCCGTAAAGCCCGCCGGATTGTGGTCGCGGCCGCTCGCCCCTTCCTGAAATGTCGGCATCCGGCCGAACTCGGTACACCAGACCACGAGCGTGTTCGCGAGCAGTCCCCGCTGGCGCAGGTCCTTCAGCAAGGCGGCGGCTGGCTGGTCGAGAACCGGCCCGTGAACGTCGTATTGTTCCCTGAGCGCCTTGTGGCCGTCCCAGTTGCTGACCCCCTCGCCGCCCGTCTGGTAGGCACCGTTGAACAGCTGCACGAACCGCACGCCCTGCTCGACCAGCCGACGGGCAAGTATGCAGTTCCGTGCGAACGCCGCCTTGAGCGGATTCTCCGCATCGTCCGCGCCGTACATTCTCAGCACATGAGCCGGTTCGGAGGCCAGATCGCAAAGCCCTGGAACACTCAGCTGCATCCGCGCCGCCAGTTCGTAGCTCGCGATTCGCGCGGCGAGTTCCTGGTCGCCCGGAAACTGGTCGAGGTGACGGTTGTTCAGCTGCTGAAGAAAACGCCGCGTGGCCCGGTCCGCGCCGTCCGGGATTTCCGCCGGCCGTTCGAGGTTGCGGATCGGCTGGGCCGCGTTGAAGTCGACACCCTGAAATACGGCTGGCAGGAAGCCCGGCCCCCAGTTGTTGCCGCTCGCCTGGGGCCGGCCACGTGGATCGGGAATCGCCACAAACGCCGGCAAGTTGCCGGTTTCGCTGCCCAGCGCGTAGGTCATCCACGATCCCATGCTGGGATAACCGTCCAGCGTGAATCCGGTCGACATGAAGTTCTCGCCCGGACCGTGCGTGTTGGTCTTGCCGGTCAGGGAATGCACGAAGCACATCTCGTCCGCCAGTTCACCCAGATGATCGACCAGCGTCGAGACCATCTTGCCGCTCTCACCGCGCGGCTTGAACGCCCACGGACTCTGCTGCAAGGCTCCTTGCCGTCCCTGAAACGTGACCACGTTCTCGCCCGGCAATGGCTGGCCATGTCGCCGGATCAGCTCGGGTTTGTAGTCAAACGTGTCGATCTGGCTGCAGGCCCCCGCGCAGAAAATGACGATCACATTCCTGGCCGCTGGTGGAAAATGCGGCGCGCGAGCGGCGCAGGGCCGGGCCGGGTCGATTTCCGGCCGGATCGGCCCCTCTTCCTGCCTTCCGTGGAGACCAGGCTCCCGCCTGGACTTTCCGCGCTGTAGTCCCTCGCCGTCACCTTCTTCCGAAAGCAGCCGCGCCAAGGCCATGCCGCTCAAGCCCGTCAGCGTGTCGCCGAGAAAACCACGGCGGTTCAGCAGCGGCCAGTGGCGGAATGGAATTGACATGCCGCGCCTCAACCCAGAAACAGGAACTCGTTGGCATTCAGCATCGCCCGGCAAAACGCTTCGAGTCCGTGACCGGCGACAAGTTCGCACGCCTGAACCAGCTCCTCTTCCGCCGGTTCGCGCAGCAACAGCCACTCGAACGCCAGCCGGACCTGGACCGCAGTCTCATCTCCACCCGTCGTCCGCAATCGCTCCGCGAGGAAGCCGGCCTGCCCGATCATGAACCGGCTGTTGAGCAGGTTCAGGGCCTGCAGAGGCGTCGTTGACCGGCTCCGGTTGGGAATCGTCTGTCCACCGTCGGGACAGTCAAAGGCACCGAAAACGTCTTCCCGTTCCTGGCGGATTTTCGTCATGTAGATCATCCGCCGGAAGTGTTCCGTCCCAAACTCCTCCAGCGGAAAGTAGTGATGCACGTTCTCCCGATCGACGCGAAAGAGCAAAAACCCCGGCCCGCCTGCCTGCCGGTTCAGCTTGCCCGACGCCTGCAACACGCAGTCGCGAATCGCCTCGGCTTCGAGCCGCCGCGGGGGAAACCGCCAGAGCAGGCGACAGCCGGCGTCGCGGGCCAGTCCCACCGTGCGTGGCGCGCTGGACTGCCGCCAGGTCGCCGAAAGCAGGATCTCGCGGTGCAGCCACTTGAGCGACCAGCCGTTCTGCACGAACTTGCCCGCCAGCCAGTCCAGCAGCTCCGGGTGCGTTGGCGACACGCCGTTCTTGCCGAAATCGCTCGGCGTCGCGACGATCCCGTCGCCAAAGTGATACTGCCAGACGCGGTTGACAATCACCCGCGCGGTCAACGGGTTTTCATCCGACGCAATCCACTTCGCCAAACGCAACCGGCGGGAAGCTTCATCGACCGTGTCGTCCATGCCCAGGGTGCCGAGCACCGTCAGGATGTCAGGGGAGACCTTTTCGCGCGGCTGTTGCGGCTCACCCCGATATAGCCGGTGGACCTCATCGGCCGCGTGGAAGACGCCGACGTAGGCCACCGGAATCTGGTCCTCCAGTTCTTTCATCAGAGTTCTCAGCTCGCGCGTCTCGCGCAGGACTTGCCGGGCGATCAGGGCATCGGCGGCGGACAGCCGGGCAATAAAACTCCCCTCGGGTTCCACGCCATCGACCAGAAAAGGTTCCCTGTCCCAGGAACCTGCGACTTCGGTCCATTCCCTCCCGTCGTCCGACACGAGCAGTGCATAGTCGACCGGCAGGCGGTCGGCGAAGACTCCCAGGCGATCGCGCGCCCAGACAATTCGCCCGATCATCTCGGGACCAGGCAACTCAAGCTGGACCCAGCACTCTTCCGCCCTGTCCGCAATCCAGCTGTAGTTGTTGCCTTCGCGGCCATCGTGGATATGGGCCAACTGGTGGATCGGGTTGCCCACATAGTCGCCCGAAGATGATGCCCGCGTCCCAAACGCGGCGAGCGCCACGTTGCGGCCATCCGGGGCAAAAACTTCCAGCTCGTCGAGACAGGGTTCCCCCTGGTTCGTGCGGCGACTGACAAAGCGGACGAATCGGGCGGCGACCGGGCTGAAGGCCTCCTCGTTCAACCGGGCATTCACGGCCGGTCGCAGACTGGCTCCCGCAGCTTCACGCGACGGCGCGGCGGCTGCCAGCTCGTTCAGCCGCGCTTCGCATTCGGCCAGGCGCGCCTGGACGTCCGGCAATCGGTCAAACACTTCCGCTGGTGCCCGGGCCACGAGTTTTCGTGCGCCATGCTCCGTTCCGGCAAACACGGCCTGCAGGGCGTAGTAGTCCTTCTGCAGGATCGGATCGAATTTGTGGTTGTGACAGCGGGCACAGGCCACAGTCAGCCCGAGAAAAGTGGTGCTCGTGGTGTTGACGTAGTCCGCCAGTTCGTCCTGGCGCTGCATCAAGGTCAGGTTGACATCCGGACTGGTGACCAGATCGTGCGGGCCGCCCACCAGGAAACCGGTCGCCTCGTCGGCCCCCAGCTGGTCGCCGGCCAGCTGTTCACGGACAAACTGGTCGTAGGGCATGTCCTGGTTCAAGGCACTGATCACATAGTCGCGGTAGTACCAGGCGTTGTCGCGATCGCGATTGACTTCGAATCCGGTCGACTCGCCGAAGCGGACGACGTCCAGCCAGTGTCGGGCCCAGCGCTCGCCATAGTGCGGACTGGCGAGGACCTCATCGACGACTTTGGCCCAGGCATCGGGGGCCGGATCGCCGACAAAAGCCGCGACCTGTTCGGGCGTCGGCAACAGCCCATGTACGTCGAGATAGATCCGCCGGATCAGCGTCACGCGGTCGGCTGGGGCGGACGGGGCAAGGCCTTCTTCCAGCAACCGCTGCACCACAAACTGGTCAACCGCGTTTTGCAACGCCTCCTCTGGAACCGAGCCGCCTCGAATGACCGGTGGCTCAACCGGCTTCAAGGCCTGGAACGACCAGTGGCTGGTCGACAGCCGCGGGCCATGTTCTCCCGACAGCTCCTCGGGCCATTGGGCCCCTTCATCAATCCAGCGCCGCAGCACATCCACTTCGTCCGGCCTGAGTCGCCGCCCCTTGTCGGCGGGCGGCATGACAATCGCGGCATCCGGTTGCGAAACGTACTCCAGTAGAGGACTCCGCGCTGCCGCACCCGGCACGATCGGAGCCTCTCCAAAGTCACCGACTCCCAGCGCCGCCGCTTTCAGGTCAAGCCGATAGCCGCTTTCCTGCAGATCCGGCCCGTGACAACCGTGACACTGTGCCATCAGGATCGGCTGGACATCGCGCGCGAAGTCGACTGGTTCCCCTCCACCGGGGTCTGACGTCCTTCCGGAATCACCGGGGTCTGACGCCAATTCGCGCAGTCCGCGGAGCGAATTGGGGTCTGACCCCTTTCCGGAATCTTCATCCGCTTCAGCCTTCAGCTCCCGGATCATCAGATGCCGGAACCGCAGGTTGTTCGGCTCGCCGTGATCCTGCAAGCCAATGAAACCCTCCAGCGGGCGGTCTTTCATCGGCCCCTGGTCCAGCTGCAGGTCGATGATGTCTTCGCCATTGAGTTCAACCTGCAAGCGCTGGCCCCGGCAAGTGATGACCATCTGGTTCCATTCTCCCGGCAACAGCGACATGTTGTTCGCCGGCCCCTGGGTGGCAATCACTCCGCCGTGATCGTGATGCGTCATCTCGCCGACATGGCCGGATGAGTCAAGAATCTGGACCTCGATCCCCTGCTGAACCGGGTCATCGCGGTCGGCGACGCGAAAATAGACCCCGCTGTTGCCGCCCGCCGGATAGCTGTATTCCAGCGTCCAGACAAAATCACTCCACGTCCGTTCCGACCAGAGGTAAGCGCCAAAACGCTCCCAGCCAGATTCGCCCGGTCGCGGCTCGATCAGCAATGTCCCATCGGGCTGCGGAAGCCAGTTGCCAGTCGTCGACCAGCCCGCAAGATCTTGCTCGTTGTAGAGCGGCATAAATCCATCGAGGTCGAGCAGCTTCAGGTTCCGCCAGCGGACTTCGTAGGGTCCTTCGCCCGCCCCGATCGAGTGG
>JANOFL010000177.1:0-29757 GCA_031405895.1 Planctomycetota bacterium | reverse complement strand
TCGAGCGAATCGCGGCTCTGGTCGACGTAGCCCAGTTCAACCGTCTCGCCGATCCGCAAGACTCCGCTATCGGGCTGTTCCTGGCCGGTCAGCATGCGGAAGAGCGTGGTTTTGCCGGCACCGTTCGGGCCGATGATCCCGACAATGCTCCCCGGCGGCAGATTGAAATCGACATTCTCCATCAGGACCCGGTCACCGTAGCCTTTGGTCAGGTTGCGGGCCTCGAACACGAGATCGCCGAGCGGCTGGCCGGATGGAATCTGGATTTCGAGTTCCTGTTCGCGGTCGCGGCTGGCTTCGGCGACGAGCTGGTCGTAGGCGCTGATGCGGGCCTTGCTTTTGGCCTGGCGGGCCTTGGGCGACAGGCGAATCCATTCCAGCTCGCGGGCGAGCGTTTTCTGCCGGGCCTCGGACTGTTTTTCCTCAATCGCCAGCCGCTGTTGCTTCTGCACCAGCCACGACGAGTAGTTGCCCTCGAACGGGAACCCGAGGCCGCGGTCGAGTTCGAGAATCCAGCCGGCGACGTTGTCGAGAAAGTAGCGGTCGTGGGTCACCGCCACGATCGTGCCGTGGTAGTTCTGCAGCGTCCGTTCAAGCCAGTCGACCGATTCGGCGTCGAGATGGTTGGTCGGCTCGTCGAGCAGCAACAGGTCGGGCTTTTCGAGCAGCAGCCGGCAAAGCGCGACCCGCCTTTTCTCTCCGCCCGAAAGCGTCGAGACGTCGGCGTCGCGGGGCGGGAGGTTCATCACGTCGAACGCGATTTCAATTTCGCGGTCGAGTTCCCAGGTGTTGGTGGCTTCGATCTGGTCCTGGACGCGGGCCATTTCGGCGTAGACTTTTTCCATCGCCGCGTCGCTGAGCGGCTCGCCGCACTTCGCGCTCAGCTCGTTGTAGCGGTCGAGCAGTGCCCGCCGCGGCGCGACGGCGGCCTGGACGTTGCCCCAGACATCGAGTGTCGGGTCGAGTTGCGGTTCCTGGGGCAGAAACCCGCGGGTGAAGCCATCGGTCAGGCGGGCTTCGCCGTCGAACTCCTGGTCAAGGCCGGCCAGGATCCGGAGCAGCGTGCTTTTGCCGGAGCCATTGCGGCCGAGGACGCCGATTTTGGCCCCCGGATAGAACGAAAGCCAGATATTGTTCAAGACCGCGCGCGGACCGTGCTTTTTGGTCAGGTCGGAGATCGAAAAGATGTATTTTTGGCTCATTCAACCGCAACTGGATTCCGGGACTCAATCAGCCAGCACACACGGCCGGCGATGCACTGGCATTAAACCAGTGAACCCAGTCCCTGACGAGGGCTGGAAAGTCACACTATGGCTTCCGGAAGGCCGATTCCGGTTCGTTCGGCGATGTCGCGAAGTTCAGCGACCACGGCGGGGACGAGCGGGATGCCGAGTTTTGACCGTTCGGCTTCCGCCAGGCGTTCCGGGTCGCCCGGGATCAGGACGGCTTCGACACCAGGCCGCGGACGGGTGGCGCGAAGCGTGTCGATCCAGTCGTCGATCTGCGACTTGAACTCGTCGACATCGATGAAGGCACTGATCTGGAGTGCGCCGAAGAAGTGCCCGATTCCCTTGCCGACACTGCGGGCCGGAATCTCCTGACGCAAGGCAAAGGGCGGAACGAACGGCCCCCAGTTGGCACCGCTCAGGACCGCCGACAGCACGTCGACCATGGTGGCAAGGCAATAGCCCTTGTGGCCACTCAGTTCGGCGAAGCTGCCGAGCGGCAACATGGCCCCGCCATCGATCATGTCGAGCGGGTGCGGCGAATCGTTGCCAGCCTTGTCAATGATCCAGCCTTCGGGGATCGTCGCGCCCTTGCGGCGGGCCATTTCGACTTTGCCGTAGGCGCAGGCGCTGCTCGCGATGTCGATCACGATCGGCGGATGGCGTTTGCCGGGAAACGCGATGGCGATCGGGTTGGTCCCCAGCATCCGTTCGGCACCGCCGAAGGGAGCGACCAGCTTGGTGGTATTGGTCATCGCCCAGCCGATCAGGTCATGCCGCAATGCTTCGAGGACGTAGTAGCCGGCGATCCCGAAGTGGTTGGTGTTGCAGACGCTGACCCAGCCGCTGCCGACCTGGAGCGCCTTGTCCATCGCGATCTGGTTGGCACGCGGGCCGACGACAAGGCCGAGGCCGTTGTCGCCATCGACGGTCGCCGTGCTGGGGCTTTCGCGAACGATCCGGATGCCGGGCCGCGGGTTGATCCGGCCCAGTTCGAGCATGTCAAAATAAGTGTGCAGCCGCGCGACACCGTGCGAGTCGATCCCGCGCCGGTCGGAGGAAGCGAGCACGCCGGCCGCCAGCCGCGCATCTTCGTCGGGCACCCCAAAGTGCCGGAAGACGTCAGCTGAAAAGCCTTCCAGAGCGGCGGGCGGAAATCGTTGTGTTTCAGTCATGTCCATTTGCGGAAGTGAGAGCTACCCGGCCCCAGCAGCCTGTTGAAAAGGTCTCTGACCCTCTCCGACCCCTGCGAACTCGCCGTTCCTGGCAGGGGTCTCCAAAGGGTCAGGGACCTTTTCAACAGGCTGCCAATACGCGCTCGGCCACGGTCCGTCCGATTTCCAGGGCCGCGGTGGCCGCTGGACTGGGGGCGTTGAGGACGTGGACCATGCCAGCCGATTCCGTGATCAGGAAATCGTCGACCAGATCACCGTTGGGCAGGACAGCTTGAGCCCGCACGCCAGCGGGTGCGGGGACGAGGTGCTCGGCCCGGATTTCCGGCATCAGCCGCTGCAGTGCCCGGACGAAAGCCCGCTTGCTGAACGAGCGCCACATTTCTGCCGCACCCTGCCGCCAGTGCCGGGCCGCGAGCCGGATAAAGCCGCCATAGCTCAGCGTTTCTCCCAGATCGCGCAGGTTGATGGTCCAGCGAGTGTAGCCTTCGCGGGCAAACGCGAGGACCGCGTTCGGGCCGCATTCGACTCCGCCCTGGATCATCCGCGTGAAGTGGACACCGAGGAACGGGAACGCCGGGTCAGGGACCGGGTAGATCAGGTTGCGGCAGAAATGGGCGGCCGTGGGAACCAGTTCAAAATACTCGCCGCGAAAGGGCACGATCCGGGCGGGAGCTTTTTCGCAGGCCAGCTTCGCGACCCGGTCGCTGTGCAGGCCCGCACAGTTGACGACTTGCCGGGAACGGAACGCGCCGCGCGTGGTTTCAATCACGGACTGGCCGGACTCGGCGCGAAATCCGGTGACCCGGGTTCCAGTCAGGATCTGGTGCCCGCGATCGCCCAGCAGCTTGGCGATCCGGTCGCAGACCTGGCGATAGTTTACGATTCCGGTCTCGGGCACATGGATCGCGCGGATGCCGGCCGAATGGGGTTCCAGTTCGCGGAGCTGTTCGGGACCGATCAGGGTGCAGCGGACGGAGTTGGCCTTTCCGCGTTCAAGGATCCGGTCGAGGGCCGGGAGTTCCTTTTCGTCGATGGCGACAATCACCTTGCCGCAGATTTCGTGGTCGATGCGGTGTTCGGCGCAGAACCGTTCCATCGCCAGTTTGCCGGCGCGGCAGTTGAGGGCCTTGAGCGAACCGGGCTTGTAGTAGATCCCGGAATGGAGCACGCCCGAGTTCCGCCCGGTCTGGTGCTCGGCGAGGCTGGTTTCCTTTTCGAGCAGCAGGAGGCTCCGGTCGGGTGCGGCCTGGGCCAGTTGCCATGCCGTCGCCAGCCCGACGATGCCGCCGCCAATGATCGCCACGTCAACTGCCGGAGAGCTATCTGTCATCCGGGCGATTTTCGCTGGATCGGGGCAGCTGTCAAACCGGAGTGTCCGTCTGCGGGCTGCGCAATGGGCTGGACGGTCTGGTGAAGTCGGTCCTTGTCCAGACGTGCGTTTGCCGATCGCGGCAAATGGTGCGGACGCAGGCGGAGCCTTTGGTCAGTGCGGTCCACGGCGGGAGCCGTGGAACGTGTGGAACAGCCGGTCCAGAGCAGCCTGCGAGGGCAGAGCTGACCGGTGGCTGTGCCTTGACCGGGCAATGGGTCTGGGAGCAGCTGGAGGGAAAAGACGGCGACAGACCTGGCAGGAGCCTGGTCACCACGGTCAGGCAACGGCCCTGCGCGGTTGGGGGGATGAAGGCGGAGCCTTTGGTTCCCGGCGCGCCGGGATTCCACGGCGGGAGCCGTGGATCGAGTGGATGGTAGCAGGCCGAATTCGAAGTCTAGCGGTAAAACTCGAAGCCGAAATTCAGGCCGTGAAAGAAGGTGTTGTCGGAGGTGTCGGCATCGACCCCCGTAAACGGGCTGAGTACGAAGGGGAAGTTGTCGTTGGACGACGCGATACCCCACAGCCAAAGCGTGTTGTAGCCCAGCTTGAACCGCGAAGTGCGCGTGAAGTGGTAGTAGACGTTGCCGTTCAGTTCGATCGACGCCGCCGCGCGGCCGGTCCGCGCCTGGTTGTTGAGGTACTGGATGCCATTGTTGATCAGGACCGTGTCGACTTCGACCGCGTTGACGTAGCCCGCCGCCTTGCCACCGTACGAGTACGAAACCTGGCGGCCCACGTCGTAGAGAAAATCAATGCCGATTTCGGGGCCAAGCATCACGTTGCGGGCACCGATCCCCAGCGTGCCGTTGCCGTTGGCAGCCGAGCTGCTGTCGAGCTGGTATTCGTCCTGCATGTAGAGGACGCGGACTCCGACGTGCGAGCGCGCGACGTCCCAGGCATAGCGGACCCGGTTGAAGCTGAAGCTTTGCAGGTCGGTCGAAAACCGCTGAAACGTGTCGGTGGCGTTAAAGAACGATCCGAGCTGCAGGAAGCCAAAACCGGTCCCCGGAGTGAAGACGGCATCGATGTTGCCGGCTGGATCGGTCTGGGTCGCCTCGAGCTCGATCGAGTCGAGTCCAAAGAAACTGACTTCCAGCCCGGAGACCTGATCGGTCCGGCCACCGAACGTCGCCCGTATACCACCCGCCCACTCGTCGCCGCCGACACCGCCAAATGTGGTGCCGATTAGTCCGTCGTCGTTGCGGGTCCAGTACAGGCCCTCAAGGAAAAAGTAATTGCTGGCGTCCGGCATGTTGCCGCACTGGCCGTACTGGGTGCCGCCCATTGAAAGGCTGTCGCGCATCCCGAAGACTGGCCCCGTCCCGACCATGGAGCCCATGCCGAACAGGCCTGTGGGACGAAAGCCGCTGCCGCCGTTAACATCGCCGTAGGCTGTTCCACAACCGTCGTAACAGCCAGCCTGCATGCCCGAGCCTGAATCCATGGCCATTGGTTGCTGACCTGGCAGGTCGAGATAGTTTTCGCCGGTGATCGGGCCGCTCCCCTGAACCATGCTGGGAACCGGAACTTCGCTCATCACCATGGGCGCGTCGACTCGAGGTGCCTCAATTATGGGAACCGGATCGACCGCCAGATCCTGAGGAGCAAACGGGTATTCGACTGCCGAGACCGGAGTCCACTGCGGATCAAACAGCGGCTGGGCACTGTTGCCCATGCTGGGCGGGCTGACCGCGGCCGGGGGAGGCATGGTGACAATCGGGAGCGGCAGGCTGGCGGGAGTTGCATACTCCGGGCTGCCAGCCGCATGAATCGTCGGCCCGGCAACGGGCGGGTTGGCCGGTGCTGCGTTGGCACGTCGCGTCGAGACGACAGGGGCAACCCGAACGATCGGGACAGGCACGTACGAGTTGGGCGCTGCTGCCTGCTGAATCACCGGAAGCGGGAGGCCGTTCGCAGCAGAGTCCGCCGGTGCCTGTACGATGGGCGCAGGAGGCACAAAGGCCGACTTCTGAACAACCGGAATCTGTCCGCTGGCAACGGCTATCCGGCCCAGCGCAACCACCAGGAGACAGACGAGGATCTTTTGGGATCGCGATTTCATGTTCTGGACGCGGGCGCGAGAATGGAACCGGATCGGCTGCCTTGACCGGAGAGCAGTCTTCCTTCTGTTTCGGATGGGGGGTTGTGGTGACTTTTGACTTTGGTTCCGGTTTTCGCGGTTGTAACTGTTTTTTTGCCAAACCCATGACCGGCCTGGAAAACAGGGCAAGCAGGGCGGGCTGGCAGGTCGGCCGGTATTCCGCCGGTTCAGGAGACGGTTCGGTCGAACAGCATCTTCCGTCGCAGATCCAGGTGGAAAGCTGGAGCGGCGGGGAAGAACCGGTTAGAATCAAAGCTCGCCTCTCGTCGCTTCCGGCAGCAGCTGGCTGCCTGCACCTAGGGACCAATCATGTCCGAGTTCTGGATGACCTTGCGCCGGTGGTTCGCCGGCCCGCTGGCGCTGTTGTCCAGCCCGTTTTCATTGCTGGGCGAGACGTTCAGCCAGAGCGAGCGCGGACGGACGTTTGTCCTCGGATTGCCTGCGCTGTTCTTTGTGTTTGCCGGCCTGGCGCTGCTTTTTGCCAGCCAGGTGGGCAGACAGGACCGCCTCGTCAGCAAATACGACGACTTGGCGAAACGCGCCAATCTGGCCGGAAATGCGGAGATCGAGGGTTTTCGAAAGTCCCAGCGGCTGTTGGAGCTGGAGCAGATGAAGGGCGAGCGCAACGCGGTCGCGGGTTCGACACCAGCCATGACGCCAACCGGGGCAGCGACGAATACGGCGCAGCCGGCGCCGAACAGTTCAGGCCCAGAGGGTACTGCGGAGGACGCCGATGCCCCGGCCAAGGTTGAATCGAAGGCTGAGCAGGAATTCAAGAAAGCCTCCGCCGCGCTCATGGTTCACCGCAATGCGGAGCACCTTTACCTTCAGAAACTGATGCAGCTGAAACCGGACGACGAGGATTTCCGGTTCCGTTTTGCCATCAGCCATTACCCCCAGGATCCGAATACGGGCCTTGAGCTGATATCGTTGATGGCTCCGCTGGAAGCTGAAGCCGGTACGGCTGTCGGCTTGGGCCATGCGCCCGCCCATTTGTGGATGGCGCAGTGGCACGCCACGCGCCCCAAGGCTTCCCAGCGCGATGCCCAACAGGCGATCCTGCTGGTTGACCGGTACGCCACCAAGTGCCTGACGCTAAAACCGCAGGAGTTCGCCGCGCTGCAATGGCGGGCCCAGTCGCTCCTGATTCGCAACGAGCTGGGCCGGGCTCACGACGATTTTTCCAAGCTGTTCCGTGAGGATCCGGCTTACTTTGCCCAGCTCGTTGAAATCAACCAGAAGCTCGGACGTGAAGAGAGCAACGTCGAAATTCTGGGCGAGGCCGCCGGACGGCTGCAGACGCAGCTGACCCTGGAACGCGACAACACCCGCAAATGGGAAAGCGTCTGGCAAAGCTACGCCCTTTGCATGATGTCACAGGGCCAGTTCAGCGAATTGCGGCGCGAACTGGAAAGCCAGAAAGTGGTTTACGCCGGGGACCAGCCCCGCCGGGCATTCCTTGACCGTATTCTCTCAGGCGCTTTCACGCAGCGGCTCTCGGAGTTGTTGTCCGGATCGAACGTCAGTTCCAGCTCTTATGAAGAGGCCATGTCAATTATCGAGGCGAGCCGGGAAGCGGGAGTCATGACGGAGTCCGTCAAGTACTTTGCATGCCTGCTGGCCCGCGTCGAACCCGGTCTCGCAACCCGTTGCCGCGCCGTGTATGACCCCGAACAGGACAACGATCCGCCGGGCATGGTCTCGAGCGAGCTTTCCATTGCAGCGCTCCAGCGTCAGGATTATCAGGCGGCCATCGGACTGCTCGAACGGGCGCGATCGAAAATGCCGGAAAGCCCGATGATCCTCAACAACCTTGCCTACGCCTACTTGCAGGCTGAAACCTCCAGCCCCGAACGGGCCTTGTTGCTGGTCGATCAGGCGATCCGGATCGCCAGCCAGCAGGGGATCGCAAACGCCGAGATTTCGCAGTTCCTGCATACCCGCGGCACGGCCCTGATGCAGCTCAATCGTCTGGACGAGGCGCGGGGAGCCTTTCTCGAAGCATTGGCCGGCCGTCCAGAGAATGTCGAGATCATCGAATCCCTGATCAAGTGTTGCGAAGGCAGCGATGAGTTGCAGGCCGAGGTTTTCCGCAAGAAGCTGCAGGAACTCCGCGGCGGGGCCGTGGCGAATCCCGACCCGGCGACGGGCGGTTCCGCGCCAGCAGCAACGCCGTCGGGCCAGGCCACGGGGGGGTTGCCGGTGGGTCTGCCCGCCGGTCAGGTTCCGGGTTCCTCCCCTGTCGATCCGCCGACTGGCAGCTCCAGCCAGGGCACGGACGACAGCGCTGCTGGTCAGGAAAGCGGTGACGGAAACTGACCAATTGCCCGGCGGTCTGGTGCCGGTGGGGAGCGGTCGAGATTCATCCTCCTTTTTGGGCGGTTCCAAATGGCGTCACGGCGGAACGACGGATTCGAGACCTTCTCGCTCATGGGCTGGTTTCGGGAGCGGCTCGCGCGGATTCGCAGGGCTTGGGCGACCGCGCTCGGTCAGGAAGAAGGGGACTGGTCCGGACAGGGCGGCGGAGGAATGGCCTGGCTTTCCTTTCCGTTCCGGCTGATTTGGGCGTTTCTCGGCTTCTTGCTGACCAGCTGGAGCGCTTCCCGTCCAGGTCGCGCTTTTCTGCTCGCCATTCCTGCCTTGCTGGTGGCCGGCGGGTTTGTCGGAGCCATCATTCTGGCCCTCAGTGTGCCGTTCAAGCTGCTGGGGCGGTCCGCGCCCGATCCGGCCCTGATTTGCCAAAGCCGGATGCTGAAATATCAGGAGTTCGCCTTTGAGAAAACGGACATTGCGGAGCGTGACAAACTGCTGGGACAGGCCCTGATCTGTGCCCGCCATCTCGTCCATCTGCGCCCGATCCGGGACGAATACAAGTTCCGGCTTGCGCTGCTCGAATTCCAGCTGGGCAACCGGTTGACGGCGCGGCAGATCATGAACGAAATCGCACCTCCGGAACGCAAACGTCACGTCGCGGCCCATGTCTGGCAGGCCAATGACCTGCTGAACCCCGAGACTGCGGCCAGTCATCCGGTCACCGATGAAGCCGAGCGGAAGGAATTGGCGACCGTCCATTTGCGACTGGCCGAGGCCGCTACCAAAGACGAGAACAACATCGATGGCCTGCAGGCGCGGCTGCAGCTTGCGAACCTGATGGCCGTCGAGAAACGCTACGACGAAGCGATTGCCATGTTGCGAGACATCGCGAACAGTGAACTGACCACCACGCTGCAGCTGGAAGCGATCGTCAAGCTCGCCTTGATCTACAAGGAGTCGGGCAATACCGCGGAAATGCAGACTTTTGCCCGCCAGGCGCTGCGGAAAATGTCCGAGCTGACGCTCAATCTTCCTGACGTGACAGCGATCTGGGCCTACATGGTCAACCTCGCGATCATCACGGGAGATTTCGAGGAAGCCGGTCTGATTGTGGCGGAAGGGCTGGGGGCCGCGACCCGGCCCGAAGTCAAACGCCAGCTGTTTTCCATCCAGAACCAGCTCTTCATCGAACACGCACGCACGGTCGTGTCGATCGAGACCCGCGAAGATTACCTCAAACGGTTTGGGATTATCGGCCGCGCGATCCAGGCCAACCCGTTTGCACCAGGTGCCTACCCGGAGCTGTTGCCCTATGTCGATGTGCGCAGGGAAAATGAGGCCGCCGAATCCGGCTGGTTGCGGGAGGCCTTTCTCGAATCTGGCACACCGGTTTCGGTGCTCCAGCTCGTGTTGTGCGTTCGCGAAATGCAGCTTGGCAATTTTGCCGACGGCGGCTCGCGTTTGCTCGCGGCCTACCGCCGCTTTCCCGCCACGCCCCTCGTGCTCAACAAGGTGTTGATGGTGATGTGCGAGAAAACCACGGGCCAGGACGAGCTGCTCGCCAACGTCGCCTCGGTCGGAATAGAAACATTTCCAGCCGAATACTACCTGTACTACAGCCGCGGCTTGCTCCTGAAAAAGCAGGGCCTCGACCAGCAGGCGATCCAGGACTTTGAGCTGGTGGTGGAGCACATGAAGGACGCGCCCGAGCCCCTGGATGCACTTGCCGAGCTGATGGACAAGGCCGGCAACAAGACCAAAGCCGATGAGTACCGCGCGCGCGCCACTGAGCTGCGCAAAGTGATCGACGAAAAGATCCGGACCGGCGCACAATAGGGCTGACGCCGCCATCATGAAATCGCCGGCCGCGACCGCCATTCTCCTGCTGCTCTTTCTCCGGCTCGCCGTCGGATCGCATTTTTTCAGCGAGGGGCTGAACAAGCTGCGGGCCGAAGGGTTCTCCGCCGAACCGTTCCTGCGCGCCGCTACCGGTCCTGCCGTCCCGTTGCTCGAACGGCTCCTCGACGACCCCGATCATGCCCGGCTGCTTTGCATTCACCGGGAAACGGCCCCGGGGGGCGATCAGCAGGTCGTGACAGATCCGGAACTGACGATTGCCCTCTGGAACGATTTCGCCGACCGTTGCGCCGCGCACTTCCGGTTTGGCGACCCTGTTTTTGCCTCAACATCCGGCCTGCCACCGGCGCGAGCTGCTGCCAAGGTCAGGCGCGTCACCCGCCAGGCGGACGATGCCCGGAATCTCGTCGCCAGTCATGTAGACGAACTGAATGCCTGGCTGGAGGCGCACCGGACCGGTTTGATCGCCCACTTTTCGACAGCGGAACGCGAGACAGCCTTCGAGCGGGATGGAGCGGCCGGGCCTCGGATCGCCAGCCAGGTCGCCAGCCTGCGCGACCAGACCGCGCGGATCCGGCAGGAGCGCAAGCAGCTTGCCGATGGCTGGGCCGCCGAAGTCAACGCGTTGTGGGACTCGCTCGAAACCGCCCTGCCGGCCCTCGCGACTCCCGAACAGGCCGCAGCCGCGGGCCCGCTCGCCCTGCACCGCCCGCATGACCAGCCTGACAGCTGGCTCAAATGGATCAACCGCGTGATCCCGTGGTTCGATCTTGCGGTCGGCATCCTGCTGCTGATCGGGCTGTTTGCGCGCTGGGCCGCCATGGCGGGAGCGCTGTTGCTGGTCGCCGTGATCGCAACCCAGCCCCCCTGGGTACCGGACGCGGCGCCGGTCTGGTATCAGCTGGTCGAACTGGCGGCGCTGCTGGTGCTCGCCTCGGCGCTCGCCCGCGCAATTCCCGGTTTGGACTGGCTGGTGCCCCCGAAACGCGGTCCGCGGCCAGCAGGTTCACGCCCTGCCTCAGTGGCCTGAACGAAGTCCCTGTTTTGTTTGGGCTGATAAAAAGTGAGCCTGAGGCGCTAGCCAAGTTCGGTGATTCAACCGTTAACTGACGCCCAGGCGAATCGGCTAGGGCCTCAGGCTCACTGGAATTCGCCGTTTTATCAGTCCCTGTTTGCCCGCCCCGGAGTTCAACCCGTCATGATGAGCCTGACTCCCGATGAACGCCAGACCGGTGCCGACAACTGGTACGGAGCGGTTTCGGCCTGGGAACAGGTCAGCCGCCGCGACTTTCTTCGCCGCTCGGCCGCCGCCGGTGGTGCCGCCGCGGCGGGCATCGGCGCGCTCTGGTTCGGCTACCAGCGACCAGCCAGTCCGCTGCGCGTCGCGATCATTGGCACCGGCGACGAAGGCAGCGTTCTGATTGGGTCGCTCAGTCCTGACTACATTGACGTCCGCGCCATCTGCGACATCCGCCCGTCGAGCGTCCATCGCGCCTTGCATGGCGACTGGACATCGCCGGCAACCGCCGCCGTCCGCCCCGGTCTGATCCAGGTCTACGGCTGGTCCGACGAGTCAACCGCGCGGCGGCAGGTCAAGGTTTACACCGACGGCTGGCAGGCCGCGATCGCCGATCCCGATATCGAAGCGGTGATCATTGCCTTGCCGCTCCATTTGCACGCTCCGGTCGCAATCGCCGCGATGCAGGCCGGGAAGCATGTGCTTTGCGAAAAGCTGATGGCTCACTCGGTCGCGCAATCCAAGCTGATGGCGCGGGTCGCGGCGGAAACCGGCCGGACGCTCGCGATTGGTCATCAGCGGCACTACAACCTGCTTTACGACAACGCCGTCAACCTGATCCGCTGGGGCCTGCTAGGTGAACTTCATCACATCCGCGCGCAGTGGCATCGCAACAACCGGCCCGGCAGCGACACCTGGGCGCCTCCGCTTCCGGGAGGCGAGCTGGTCGCCGGCGGGAAAAAGCGGATCGATCCGATCGCAGAAGAACTGGACGGGATGCAGGCCGCCCTGCGTGACCCGGCCACCAGCGGCAGCGAGCGGCTGGTCCTGAAAAAGAAAATCGCCCAGTGGCAGGCGTGGGACGCGGACCAGACGGTCGAGGCCGCCCGGCACGGCTATCAGGCCAACGCCACGATCTACCGCGATGGCCGCGAACGAACGCCGCTCGAAGAACTGGTTCGCTGGCGGCTCTGGGACCGGACCGGCGGCGGACTGATGGCCGAACTCGGCAGCCACCAGCTCGACGCCGCCGGGATCTTCGTCTCCGCGCTCAGCCGCGAAAAGGGACACAAGGTCCACCCGTTGACCGTTCACGCGATCGGCGGCCGGCATCTCTTTGCTCCCGACCGCGAGGCCGAAGACCATGTCTACTGCCTGTTCGAGTACCCCGGCCAGGGCTACGACTACGACTTCGATGTCGGTTACCGCGATCCGGTCAACAACCACCCGGACCCCGCGCACGGCGTGCCGGGCTACGTCAACGACAACGAGAAAAAGGTCGTCGTTTCCTACTCCTCGATCAATGGCAACGGCTTTGGCGGCTATGGCGAAGTCGTGATGGGAACCAAGGCGACGCTCGTGCTCGACCGCGAGCAGGAAGCGATGCTCTACCCGCTTCAGGGAACCTCGGCTTCGGCCGGCGTCCGCCATCGCGACGGAAAATCACCTGTCCTTGACACCACGGCCAGTGGCGACGTGGCCACTGCCAAGGCCGCCGAGGCTGGCTACGTCAGCCGCGGCTACCGCGAGGAGATCGAACACTGGGCCTGGTGCGTCCAGACCGGCGACCGGGCCAACCAGCCGCGCTGCAACGGACCCCAAGCCCTCGCCGACGCCGTCATCGCCCTGACCGCCAAGCTGGCGATTCGCAATTCGCGCGACGGCAAAGCGGGCTACATCCAGTTCCGCAAGGAGTGGTTTGAGGTTGACGACGACCTGGTGCCCGAGGCCGAATCGCTCGCCAGCGCCCAGGAACTGTTTGCGAGCGAACGCCGCAACCTGGGATTGAGCTGATTTCCGCCCGCCAATACCAGCCCGCAGCGCAAGCAAGGAACATCCCTGGGTCATCCCCTCCGCGCGCAACTGTGGCGTCCTTGCTTGCGCTGCGGGCTGGTATTGAAACGCGGGGTGGTATTGCAGGACAGGCAGGTATTGCAGGGCTGGCTGCATGGCTGGGACGGCTGCTTTGCCGGGCTTCCTGGCGACTCGCCGAAATCAGTGTCCCCCGCTGCCTTCGTCGTGGTGATGATCCTCTTCCGGCGTGAAGCCCAGCACCACATCGAACTTGGCTGCCAGTTCGCCGGCCCTTGATTCCGGAATCGCGGCGAAGTCGACCGTGACATTGTCACGGGCTTTGGGGTCGCGGATGCCGCGCCAAACGCTGTCGCGTTCGTTCTGTGGATGACCCTTGATGAAGCACTGCGTCGTCCACTTGTCGCGGCCCTTGAGCTTGACCGCGAGGTGAATGTGGGGTGTCCGGCCCGGGTAGGGCACCGGCTTGACGGTGCGGAAGTAATATTCGCCGGTCGAACTGGTCAGGAACCGGCCGAAGCCCTGGAAGTTTTTGTCCAGTTGTTTGTGGTTGGCGCTGCGTTCGTGCAGGTAGGCCCCGTTGTTGTCGACCTGCCAGATTTCGACCACGGCGTTGCGGATCGGTTGGCCTTGCTGGTCGAGAATCCGGCCCGTGAGATGGGTTACCTCACCGACCGCCGGAGTGATGCTGTCGTTGATGGCCAGCAGGTCGTTGTCAGTATCGAGTGGCAGGTGAACGGGATAGAACGGCCCTTCGGTCTGCGACGGCGTCAGCGTCAGGTCTTCGGCAAACGCTCCCCGATCATGGAAATGTCGCGGCAATGTCAGCGCCGCTGCACCCAAGCCGAATCCGGTGAGAACTCTCCGGCGCGAGACCCGCGTGAACCCGGCCGATGCGTGCTGGATGGCTGGTACTGGATTCATTCTCCTGTCGCGTCCTGAACGAATGGAATGTGGACCCCATTACGGCTCTGCCCGTAGGCTGTCATTGTGTGGCCTTCGCCCGGGAAATGCCACAGCGTTAATCGGCAGGCGGATGATGTTTGCCCCATCCGTGAGCCGTTATCCTTGAGGCGTGCGAAGCTCAACGCTGGTTGTCCACGCCCTTTGGCCCGACCCATGAAAGCAAGTCTCCCTCTAACGATTGCCGCGTTACTGTTTTCCTTGCTGGGCCTGGCAGTACAAGCCCAGGAACCGGGCGGCAGACGGCGAGATGCCGGCGTGTCCGAACGGCCGGTCCGCAGCGAGGTTATCCCGCCGATACGCAGTGCCTCGTTCAATCATGAGGGCCAGTCCGAAGAACGAAAGCAGGGTGGAAATCCGCGTGATGTCGCGGGGCTGCTGGTTTTTGACGGCTCACAGGACGGCGACCGGCAGGTCGATCCGCAGATTGCGGTTGGCGGCGGACACATTCTGCACGGCACCAACAGCGGGCTGATCATTTACGACAAGGCCGGCAACTTTATCGAGGGCGTCCGCCAGAGTGCGTTCAACAACGGGATTGATCCCAAGCTGTTTTTCGATCCCCACAACCAGGTTTTCGGTTTCAATCTCTGGAATCCCTGGGACGAAGCCGGGCAGAAGCCGGTCAACATTTCCGTTTCGGAATCGAATGACCCGACGGGAGCCTGGAACACCTGGCCAGTTCCCGCGCTGGAAGGCGTCGATGGCGGTGGAATCGGCTTCAGCCGCCAGTGGATCGGCTACAGCTTTCCGGGCGGCGAAAACCAGACTTTCGTGATGAAAATGAGCGATGCCAAAGCCGGCCTGCCCGCCGCGGTCTGGCATTTCAAGGGCAATCCAGGCCAAGCCGTTTTCGGCCAGGACCCGGTCGACGAGCTCTACTTTTTGCGCGTAACCAGGCGCCAGTTCATCGTCCACCGCTTCCTCGACGCTGGCGACGGATCGCCGCGCTGTGAACAGATCGCAGCTGCCGACCATGGACTTGAACATGTCGGCCACCCGCCCCAGTCACCCCAGAAGGACACAAGCCAGCTGACGGCCTCGGGTGACCGCAATCCCAAGAACGTCGTGTTGCAGGGCGGATTCCTCTGGTTTTCCCAAACCGTCAACTTCGATGGCGTCGCCGGTGTCCAGTGGTTTCAGATCAGGACCGACGGCTCAATCGTCCAGCAGGGCCGGATTCACGACCCGGCGAGGAGCTACATCCAGACGACGCTGGCGGTCAACAGGAAACTCGATGTCCTGGTCGGCTTCCAGGAAACCGGCGCAGAAATGTTCATCAGCCCGCGACTGGCCTGGCGTTCGGCAGGTGATCCACCCGGAACACTGCGGCCAACCGTCCCGCTGGGAGAAGGGCAGGCGGCAACTGACGGCACCGCATGGGGCGACTACAGCGGCAGCGTCATCGATGGCGACAACCTGCTCGACCTCTGGACGATCCAGAGCGTCAGCGACATAACCGGCAAGGGAGACACGGTGATCGCGCGAGTACCATTCGTCAAATAATATCGCGGCTGTCCGACCGACACCCTCAGCAGCCGACATTGCAGGCCATGGATTCCGGAGTGCAGTTGCTGCGCGATTCTGCGCAGGTCGCAAATGACCAGTGCGCCTTCCCAATCTGTGTAAGTCGGCGCAATCCGCGGACCAATCCCACATTCACGGCCGGCGTTCAAGGTCATAGTTAAAAACCTGCCCGTTCTTCGGCTCGACGGTCGCGGTAAGTTCCGACGCGACGTTGAAGCGTTCCGAAAGATACTCCCGCGCCGGATTGATTCCGCCGGGTGGCATGTCGGGCGGGGGCGGGCCAACGAGCGCCGGATCGGTGCTGGTGGCGAAAATCATCACGGTCTTTTCGCCGTCCGTGACCCGGATCGAGTACTGGCCATCGACAATCAGGGTCGAGTCCGGCCGGCCAGCTCCGCTGACTGGCGAGAAACGGATCTCGCCCGTGGCCACGGGCTGGCCCTCAAACCGGACCGTGCCCGAGACCGGGTAACGGCGCGGACCGCTCTCCTGACATCCGGCTGAGACCAGCAGCAGGCCCGCCGCCAGCCAGATCCCGGATGCAAATCGCCGCATCACGAGCCGCTCCAGTTGCCGGCCTGGTCTCCGCCATCGACTGACCCCAGCGCCCGGAAAACGTCGAGGCTGATGTGGTCGGAGACGAAGTTTACGGCTCCGTCGACGGTCGAAACCACGACTCCTCCCGGATGAAGACTGCGGGCGTAGATCACGTTGGCTCCCACACCACCGATAGCCGGTGCCTTGGGCCAGTTGATGCGAAAGTAGCCGCGGTCGGCTGTCGTCGTGTTGGGCGGCTGTTCGGCGCTGAACAGGACCGTCGGCTCGACCTGGTAATAGATCATGCCCCGCTTGTCGTTGTACCGCGGAACGTTGATCAGCTCCGAGCTGAGCAGCGTGTTCGACAGTCCGTCAACGACATCCGCGAACCGCCGTCCGAGGTTGAAATGGGCAATCCCGTTGCGGAAATCGACGGGAATCATCCCCGATCCATACCAGCCGTTGGTGATCCTGAAATAGTTGCCGGCGCAGAGGGCGTAGTTGCCAAAGGCTCCTTCCTGGACGTTTTCCGAGACCGTTCCGTTCGCGTCGCTCGGGCACTCAAACACGGGCAATTCGGTAAAAGCCACATTGCCAAACGCGTTGGATGGCGGCGCATGCTGGTTCAGCTGGTTGACATGGTTCCGCAGTCCCATCGCGTCGAGAAAGCTCTCCTGTTCGACCCAGGGCAAGACTTTGGTGGCCCACGATCCGTAATACCGGTGTCCGGAGATCTGGCCCGGCAAGTCGGTCCCGTTGGGGACTTTCTTGAAACTCTCGTGATAGTTCTGGATCGCCAGCGCAATCTGTTTCTGGTTGTTCATGCAGGTCGTCCGCCGGGCTGCTTCGCGGACCTGTTGCACAGCGGGCAAAAGCAGGCCGACCAGAATGCCGATCACGGCGATCACCACGAGCAGTTCGACCAGCGTGAAGGCCGGCCTGTTTCGCTTTCCGCCCACTGGCCCCGGCCCCGAAAAGAAAGTCATGTCTTCACCCCCTGTCAGCCCCAATTCAGTCGTGCGGCATACGGGCCGTTTCCGGATCCGGACTCCCGACGGCATCTCCGTCTGCCCCAACAAGGAATGCGATTCCGGAACAGTTCAGCGACTGAAGTCGCGGGTTCGGCCAACCATCGATCCTGAAGAATAGAAGGGGCCAACGTTGCCTGCAAGCAGGATGGAGACTTTGGTTCGTCCGGTCCGGATGGTTGGGCCGACAAGTCGGGGTTTCAGATCGAAAGCGTTGGCCGGCTCTCGCACCCCTGAAACAGGCGACTCTACCGAACTGCCCGGTTGCGGATCACCGCTTCCGGCAAATCCCGGAAACAGACGCCGTCGCCCAGCCGGGGTGGATTCTGCCCCTGGGGTTTGCCATAAGTACCCGCGCCCATGTTCGTTGCTCCGGGGAAAAGTCGACTGGATTCCGGCTTGGTCGGCCAACAACCGGCTTGATACAACACCATGCGAAATCCAGCCGCCCGGTCCATGGCCCTCGCGCAACATTTTTCCGGTTTCTTTCTCCCAACCCGCAACCGGCGGCTATTCCGTTCGCGGTTGCCATCGTCGCCTTTCGCATGGTCGCCTTTCGCTCCGCGAAAGCAGCATTCTCTCGCGGAGCGAAAGGCGACACTGGACGTGCGATCCTCGAAGTCCGCCTTGAAACGACTTCGTCGCCCCTGTTTTGTTCCCGCGCATTCTCTGTCCGCCAAGAACCGCCCCTCTCGCGGGCAAACGCGATATCATGGCAATCCCAACGTGGGACAGGCTTCCAGCCTGTCGCGTGGGATAGGCTTCCAGCCTGTCGAATAATGATTAACGTGGAACAGGCTTCCAGCCTGTCGAACGATGTCCGGTTTCGATCAACGGCTGGCCGCGCTCGACCGGGCCGGACCTGAGGATGCCTGATGAAAGACCAGTTCTTCCTCCCCGGCATTCCCGACGAACTCCGGGACTGGCTCGAACTGCGGGCCGAGTCGCCCAACGAACGGCTCAATGAAACCGTGATCGGCCTGAACGACAGCACCCGCCAGGAAGCCACGGCGGGTTCGATTGAAGAGCCGGCATCGCAGCCCGTCGTCCATCCCGTTCGTGGCAAACGGCAGAAGTCCTTTTCATTTCGTTTTATCGACCTGTTCGCCGGCATCGGCGGATTCCGCGTTGGCCTGCAGAAAGTGGGTGGAACGTGTGTTTTCACTTCCGAATGGGACCGCTGGGCGCAGAAAACCTACCGGGCCTGGCACGGAGAAATGCCGGTCGGTGACATCAACGCCGTCGATCCAGCCGACATCCCCGACCACGAGGTGCTCGCGGCGGGCTTTCCCTGCCAACCCTTTTCCATCGCTGGGGTTTCCAAGAAACGCAGCCTCGGCCAGGCCGACGGGTTCCGTTGCAAACGCCAGGGCAACCTTTTCTTCCGCATCTGCGACATTGTCGATGTCAGGCGGCCGCCCGTGCTGATTCTCGAGAACGTGAAGAATCTCCAGTCTCACGACCGGGGCACGACCTGGAACGTGATCCAGCAGGAACTCCGACAGCGGCGCTACGCAGTTTTCTCGCAGGTCATCGACGCGGCCGCCTGGGTGCCCCAACACCGCGAGCGGATTTTCATCGTTTGCTTTGACGAACAACGCTTCGGCACTGAGCCGCCGTTCCGTTTCCCCAAGCCACCGGCAACCCGGCCTGTTTTCCGCGACATCCTCGAAAAAACCCCCGACCCGAAATACACCCTGACGGACCATCTCTGGAAGTACCTCCAGGCCTACGCCGCGAAACATCGTGCCGCCGGGAACGGTTTCGGCTACGGCATTGCAGACATCAATGGTGTCAGCCGCACGCTCAGCGCACGGTACTACAAGGACGGCTCGGAAATTCTGATCGCGCAGCGCGGCCGCAATCCACGCCGCCTGACGCTGGTCGAAGCCGCCCGGCTGATGGGCTATGGCGAGCTCGTCCATTCCCGCGCCGACATTCCCGTCTCCGATACCCAGGCCTACCGCCAGTTCGGCAACTCCGTCGTTCCGCTGGTGGTTGCAGCCGTGGGGCACCAGGTCGTCAAAGTCATGCAAGGTCATGGCCTTGCGTCCGCGCCCCGCGGCAACTCAGGCGCGACAGGCTCCCGACAGAAAACCCAGCGACCTCCAGCCGATCAGCTGCAACGCCGGCTTTTCCTCTCCCAGTAGCGGAGCGGCGTAAGCCGCCCGGTGACCGCCCAGTGACCGCCCAGTGACCGCCATGGCATTCCGCGCCTTCCCGCCGCAGGACCATCCAAGGCCTGGCCTGTCAAAAACACCAGCCCGCAGCGCAAGCAAGGGATCTTTCCAAGCCCCTTGCTTGCGCTGCGGGCTGGTAACGCGCTGTTGTTGCTACGGGAATATGGGCTTGCTGACAGGCCACCCAAGGGCTCCCAACGCTCACCACGCCTCTTACCGCTGGCTCAACGTCGCCGGTCGCGAACCAGCCCGCACCGACCGGTCCTGGTCGAACCGGTCGTTGTTCATCACCTTGCCCCCACGCCGCCACAAAGTCGTTGACAAACTGGGCCTGCGAATCGGCACAAGCGTAGACCTCGGCGATTGCCCGCAGTTGCGAGTTGGAGCCGAACACGAGGTCGACCCGCGTGCCGGTCCACTTGACCTGACCCGACTTCCGGTCGCGGCCTTCAAAAACCTGTTCGTCACCGGCCGCCTTCTGCCAGGTCGTTCCCATATCGAGCAGGTTGACGAAGAAATCATGGGTCAGCGATCCAGGCCGGGCAGTGAAGACGCCATGTTTTGCACCGCCGACATTGGTGCTCAATACCCGCATGCCACCCACCAGCACCGTCATTTCAGGCGCAGACAGCTGCAGCAGGTTGGCCCGGTCGATCAGCAGCTCTTCCGCCGGCCGATCGTGGTCCGCTGGCAAGTAATTGCGGAACCCGTCGGCCTTCGGCTCCAGCACGGCCATCGCGTCCGCGTCGGTCATCTCCTGAGTCGCGTCGGTGCGACCAGGCGAGAACGGAACCTGGACGCTGACGCCGGCCTTCTTCGCCGCGTCCTCGACTGCCGCGCACCCGCCCAGCACAATCAGGTCGGCGAGCGAAACTTTTTTGCCGCCCGTTTGAGCCGCGTTGAACGCCTGCTGGACTTTTTCCAGCACCGGCAGCACCTTCGCCAGTTCAGCCGGCTGGTTGACCGCCCAGTCCTTTTGCGGAGCCAGCCGCAGCCGGCCGCCGTTCGCGCCACCGCGCTTGTCGGATCCACGGAACGAAGCCGCCGCCGCCCAGGCGGTCGTCACCAGCTGCGAAGTCGACAGTCCGGACGCAAGGAGTTTGGCCTTGAGTGCCGCGATCTCCTGCTCGCCAACCAGTTCATGGTCGACAACCGGCACCGGGTCCTGCCACAACTGCGGCGGCGGAACTTCCGGTCCAAGCAGCCGGACATGGGGGCCCATGTCGCGATGGGTCAGCTTGTACCAGGCCTTCGCAAAAGCCTCCGCGAACTGGTCGGGATGTTCATGGAACCGCCGCGAGATTTTTTCATAGGCCGGATCCATCCGCAGCGACAGGTCGGTCGTCAGCATGACAGGAGCATGTGACCTGGACGGGTCGTGGGCGTCGGGCACGGTTCCTTTCGCCGACTCGTCTTTGGGCGTCCACTGAAACGCGCCGCCGGGGCTTTTGGTCAGCTCCCACTCGTACGCGAACAGGTGCTCAAAATAGCCGTTCGACCACGCGGTGGGAGTCGTCGTCCAGGCACCTTCCAGGCCGCTGGTGATCGTGCTGCCGGCATTGCCCGGTCCGAAGCTGTTTTTCCAGCCAAGGCCCTGTTCCTCCATGCTGCCGCCCTCCGGCTCGCGACCGACATGCTGCCCTGCACTCGCCGCGCCGTGAGTCTTGCCAAAGCTGTGGCCGCCCGCGATCAGCGCGACGGTCTCTTCGTCGTCCATCGCCATGCGGGCAAACGTCTCGCGGATGTCGCGGGCCGCGGCCACCGGGTCGGGCTTGCCGTTCGGCCCTTCCGGGTTGACGTAGATCAACCCCATCTGCACGGCGGCAAGCGGGCCTGCGAGCTGTCGGTCGCCGCTGTAACGTTTGTCGCCGAGCCAAGTGCTTTCCGGACCCCAGTTAATGTCTTCCTGCGGCTCCCAAACGTCGGCGCGGCCGCCGCCAAAGCCAAATGTCTCGAACCCCATCGACTCCAGCGCGACGTTGCCAGTCAGGACCATCAAATCGGCCCACGACAGGCTGCGGCCGTATTTCTGCTTGATCGGCCAAAGCAGCCGGCGGGCCTTGTCGAGGTTCGCATTGTCGGGCCAGCTGTTGAGTGGAGCAAATCGCAGGGTCCCGTCACTCGCACCACCGCGGCCATCGGCCACGCGATAAGTCCCAGCGCTATGCCACGCCATCCGGATGAAGAGCGGTCCGTAGTGACCGTAGTCGGCCGGCCACCAGTCCTGCGAAGTCGTCATGACCGCTTCGATGTCCATCTTCACCGCGGCGAGGTCGAGCTGGCTGAACTCGGCGGCGTAGTCAAAGTCCTCGCCCATCGGATTGCTGAGGGCCGAGTTCTGGTGCAGGACCTGCAAGTTCAGCTGGTTCGGCCACCAGTCGCGGTTGGAATACGCACCCATGGCCCCCTCGTGTCTGGTCGCGCCGTTCGCAGGTTCCTGGGCACCGTTGGTCGAAGTGAACTTGGTCGCGCCCGTCACCGGGCATTTGGCTGCGGTTTCCATGGTTTCTCCCGAATGGTTGGCAACTTGTGTTTCCTGGCCCAGCACCTTGCCGCGATCGCTCCCGGCCCAACCGCCAAGCGTAACGGCAAAAAGCAGGATCATACGGGTTCTGGCCTCAACTCGCTTTGCCTTTCGTGCAGCTGATGCCCGGTTCTTCCGTTGTCCTGCAGGTGCCACAACGCCAGTCGCACGCTTGCCTGTCATGTTTCGTTTCAGTTTCATCCCTCGGGCTCCCTTTTGGCATTTCGGACAAATCCCCCAGTAAATCACCTCGGCCTCGTCGATCTGGTAGCCCGCGTTGTCGGCGGCATTCAGGCAGGGGGCCGCTCCGGTCGCACAATCGACGTCCGCGGTCTTGCCGCACTGGCGGCAAATGATGTGGTGGTGGTTGTCGCCTACCCGGTCTTCATAGAGGGCCGCCGAGCCAGCCGGCTGGATCCGCCGGATCAGCCCCTTGTCGACCAGCAGCTTGAGCGCGTCGTAAACCGACTGCCGTGAGATCGTCCCGATCTCCTTTCGCACGTCCTCCGCAATCTCCTCCGCCGTGCAATGCGGCCGGCCCGCAACCACGCGCAACACCGCCATCCGCTGGGCCGTGACCGGCATGCCGTGCTTCTTCAACAGGCTGGCTGGATCGTTCCGCATGGACGGGTTCTACCCGACGTTTGGACAATGTCAAGACCTTGAGTCAGTCCATTTCATGGCCCGGCCCCCGGAACCGGCACTTTGTCACTCCTCGATTTGTACGAGGCTGAGTACGAGCAGGAGCAGGAGCAGGAGCAGGAGCAGGAGCAGGAGTTAGTCGTTGATATCTCGCCTTGGGTAAGCCTTCCCTTTTCCGGCTCCCTCCCCCGCCGCTGCTCTGAGCGGTGCGGGGAGCGCGCAACAAACTCCTTCTTTTCCGGCTCCCTCCCCCGCCGCTGCTTTGAGCGGCGTGGGGAGGGCGGGGGGAGGGGGCGGCCGCGCATACTCGCCGCCACTTCCACATCGAAGAGCACACGCTGGTTCAATGGGCGGGATTCTTCGCAGACTACAACCAGCCGGTCTACCTGCTGACCGATCCGAAGTCGCTCACGAAACATCTTCGTGGCCTCCGTTCGATCGGGATCGACAACGTCGGCGGCTACTTCGACACCGCCGCCGTTCGAGAAGCGGGCTTGCAAACCGAGTCCTATTCATCGGCAACTCCACAACAACTGCGACCCAGAATTGAAAGCGGCGAAGTGAAACTGCTCGATGTGCGGGCCGCCACGGAGCCCCATCAGCGGCACATCGCCGGAGCCGAACATCGGTTTCTCGGCAAACTGCTGCGCGAGATCAAAAGCATCCACAAGTCCCAACCGATTGTCGCCCAGTGTCTGGGAGGCGGACGTTCCGCCATCGCAACGAGCATCCTTCAGCGCGCCGGATATGACGTGACGAACATGCAGGGTGGGTAGAAAGCCTGGGTGGAATCCCGTTTGCCCATTGCAAGCTGACGGCACCCAGGCTACGACGCCTGCGACAGGCGTGCTGTTTAGGTCCACGGTGGGCCTCACGCTCTGGCTGACCGGCGTCAGACACGCTAACGACGAATTGCACCAAACCTGCCGGCAACAAGTAACGAGCAAACGCTGCATGTTTTACAAGGAGAAACAAAAATGAGAGATGTCCTTTTCGTTGTCGGATTCCTCGCGTTCTGGATCGCCGTGAACCGGTGGGTTCTGCCACGGTTCGGCGTGCAGACCTGACTGAGCGGCGGATGCACGCGAGTTCCGCGTGACGACCAGTCTGAGCCACTCAACTCTGCGGACAAAGTGGGGCGCAACACCACTTCACGTCCAGTCGAAGATGACTCAACCCCCTTGTGAATCATTGCACATGGCCAATCAGAATTTTGACTACCGGAAATGGACTTGGCGGGGTTTGAGAGCCGTCGCTTTATTTGCCCTCATTGGCGCTGTCGTTTATTGGTTCAGGTTCTGGCCAACTCAGGTTCGTGAGCATCAGGTGGCGCGCGGCGAACTCAGAGCGGAAGTGATGGGAACCGGGACGCTGGAGGCTCGCGTCAAGGCGTCGATCAGTCCAAAGATTTCCGGGCGAATCCACGCAATCGCTGTGGACCAGGGCGACACGGTGTCCGCCGGCAAAGTCCTCGTCACACTCGATGACGAGGATCTTCAGCAGGAGGTCGAAATCGCTGAGGCCAATCTGGAGACGGCGCAGGCGGCCATTGATCGCCTGAAATCGGATGAGTCAAGTTCTGATGCGACGCTCACTCAAGCGAAGAGTGAACATCAACGGACGGAGCGGCTTGTCGCGGAAAACGCCGAAACTCAAGCGGAGAGTGACAAGTCGGTCGAAGCGTTGGCGATTGCTGAAGCTGGCGTGGCTCGCGCGAAATTTGCGGTCATTGAAGGGCGGAAGCAGCTCATCGCTGCTGAGAAGACTCTGCGATATCAACAGGCGCGACTGGCCGACACACAGATCACGGCCCCCTTCGACGGACTGATCGTGCAGCGACAGCGTGATGCCGGCGATGTCGCCGTCCCCGGCAGTCCAGTTCTGACTCTGATCTCGACCGAAGAACTGTGGATCAGCGCCTGGGTCGATGAAACCGAGATGACGCGACTCAAAGCGGACCAGCCTGCGCGCGTCCTGTTTCGTTCGGAGCCGGATCGCGAGTTTTCGGGAATGGTCTCTCGCCTGGGACGGGAAACCGATCGCGAGACTCGTGAGTTCGTGGTCGATGTGCGAGTCCTCGAATTGCCCTCGAACTGGGCCGTGGGTCAACGTGCCGACGTGTACATCGAGACGGAGCGAAAGCCGGATGTCATGTTTCTTCCGCCCGCGTTCGTCGTGTGGCGAGACAAGGAGCCGGGAGTATTCGTCAACGCCAACGGCTCCGCGGAATGGCGCTCTTTGGTTCTGGGCTTGCGCCGGCACGACATGGTCGAGATTGTTCGCGGTGTGGCACTTGGTGAATCGGTCGTCATGCCTTTTGATGGAAAAACCAGCCTGCGAGACGGCGGAAGGATTTACTCCCGATGAACCTGGCCGTCCAAGACATCCGGCACAACCTGGGTCGATTCGCGTTCACGACGCTGGGAGTCGGCATGTTGCTCATGATCGTCATGGGCATGGGCGGCATCTATCGCGGCATTGTCGAAGACGCGACGCTGCTGATTGATCGCATTGGAGCCGATTTCTGGATTGTCCAGCGCGACACGCGCGGTCCCTTTGCTGAGGTGTCGCGTGTGCCCGCGACCCTCGTCTATCGGGCACGGGCTGTTCCTGGCGTCATGGACTCCCGCGAGTTCGTGTACCACACGATCCAGCGCGAGCGAGATGGAAAACCCTTTCGGATGGCCGTGCTGGGACTGAATTGGCCCAGCGACAAGGGGGACTGGGTACCGCTGACTGCCGGACGACCACTGGCCCAGAACCACTTCGAGATGATCGCTGACCAATCACTCGGCGTGCGTCTCGACGAACATCTCAAGTTCGGCAAGGAGACGTATCGCGTTGTCGGTATCACACGGAACATGATCAGCTCAGGGGGAGACGGCATTGCGTTTTTCACCGTGGCGGACGCCGAGGCCATTCAGTTCGATTCGCCAGGTGAAGCCGTGCGGTTGGAGCGGTCGGCACGCACCAATCGCGGCGAACGAAGCGAAATCGGGACCAAGCAACCGAGCATCGTCGAACAACTCTCGCAGCCGTCCGCCGAACTTTCGGCCATTGCTCGGCCTCAGATTAGCGCCGTCATGGTTCGGGTCGCGCCTGGTGCGAGCGTGGAACAAGTAGCGGACACGATCTCCGCCTGGCGCGACGTTTCGGTTCACACCCGCGTCGGACAGACAGAGCTACTTCTGAAGGGTGCGGTGGACAAGGCGCGGCGACAGATCGGACTGTTTCGCGTTCTGCTCACCATCATCGCGGCCATCATCATGGCGCTCATTCTCTACACGCTGACGCTCGACAAGCTGCATTCGATCGCGTTGCTGAAGCTCATCGGTGCGCCCAACAGGGTCGTCTTGGGCCTGATCCTTCAGCAGGCGCTGGTGCTCGGCGGTGCTGGCTTCGGCATTGCCTACCTGTTGGGGCAACGGTTGTTTCCCCTGTTCCCCCGCCGCGTCATCGTGACTGGTGACGACCTGTTGCAGTTGGCGGGCATTGTGCTGGCCATCTCCGTCGCCTCCAGCATCTTGGGAATCTGGAAAGCTCTGCGCGTGAAACCCAACGAGGCCCTGGGCTAAACCATGAACGATTCGCCAGCCATTGAAGCGCACGATTTGACGAAGGTGTACGGCAGCGGAAACACCAAGGTCGTTGCCATGCGCAATGCGTCGATGACGGTGCGACGCGGCGAGGTCGTGGTCTTGCTGGGGCCAAGCGGTTCGGGAAAATCCACCTTCCTGACTGCCGTCGGACTCATCAATCCCCCGACATCGGGCCGTGTGAGCATCGGAGGACATCCTGTTTTGGATGGTCCCCGCGCACTGACGAATCTTTCCGCCTTTCGCCTGCGGCACGTCGGCTTTGTCTTTCAGAAGTCCAATCTGATCCCGTTCTTGAACGCCCGTGAGAATGTTCAGATTGCCCTGGAGTTGAACCATTCGAGTCCGCGAGCCGCGAGCCAGCGTGCGCTGGAACTGCTGGAAGAACTGGGCGTGCGAGACCGATCCGAGAATCTTCCATCAATGCTCTCCGGCGGTCAGCAGCAACGAGTCGCTGTAGCCCGTGCGCTGGCCAATCAGCCGAGCATCCTCCTCGCCGATGAACCCACTGCGGCGCTCGATAGCGAACGCGGCCAACAAGTGATGGAGCTGTTCGCCAGGCTCGCGCACGAACATGGCACCGGCGTCATCGTTGTGACTCACGACCAACGTGCTCTGAACGTGTTTGACACCATCTACGGGATGGAAGACGGCGTGCTAAGCGAACGCCAGACAGTTGCGAGTTGACTGCTGTCATTGAGTTTTCTAACCGGACTAACGAGCAGGTGAGGCTGGAGAAAGCGCCAAGTGTGGAAGAAAGAGAATTAGAAAGCCCGGAAGAACCAAAACCTCGAGAAAACTGGATTTCCAGGACCGTGATCATTACCACCAACAAGGGAGCCTGACAATGAACGACTCGAAAACCAAAAATCTGCAAGGGCGATGGTCGTCAACGACAAGGATCTGTTGGCGATCGATAAAGTGGCTGACTCCGGTTTTAGGTGCCGGCGTAGTCCTGTTCTTCTTGTGGCTGAGGGACACAGCACCGGTTGCGGCGCAGGGCAAGGCTGTGCTAACCCAGGCGCAGGCCGCCAGAATTGTGGATACGGAGACCGTCATCCAGGCATTAAAACGCGGCGC
Organism: Planctomycetota bacterium; assembly: GCA_031405895.1. Taxonomy (GTDB): domain Bacteria; phylum Planctomycetota; class Planctomycetia; order Pirellulales; family Pirellulaceae; genus BJ22. The sequence continues at coordinate 2,587 of JANOFL010000177.1, read as the reverse complement.
AATCCTGTGGGACCTCCGCGAAGCAGAAGCGTACAACAAGGGGCATATCCCCGGCGCGATGAACCTCGGGACTCGCGTGTGCTCGCAGTTGCGGACGCCGGAAAGCCAGGATTACGTTTCCGTCGAGCGCATCGCCAGCGACCTCGGCGCGTTGGGGATCGACCCGGCCGCAGAAATTGTCGCCTATGCTGACAAGGGCAGCCCCTGCCCCTGCTTCATTCAGGTATCGCTTGAACTGGTCGGCGCAAAGAATGTTCACGTTTACCACGGCGGCATCGACGACTGGCGTGGGGCGGGGCAGCCTCTGTCAACCACGGCAAGCACTTTGCCGCCAGTCGCGCTCGACCTGAGTGTTCAGGCGGGCGTGATCGTCACGACGAACGAAGTGCGTGCCGCGCTGACGCGGAGCGATGTACAAATTCTGGACGTACGGACCCCGAACGAGTTCATTGGGATCGACCTGCGCGCGTTGCGTGGCGGACATGTTTCGAACGCCATCAATATTCCGTACGAACAGAACTGGGTCGATCCGGAATCGCCGAACAAGGTCGCGAACAAGCTGGTCAGCAACAACGACGGATTTGCACTGAAGCCGATCAATCAATTGAAGCGGGTCTACGCCAAGCTCGATCCCAACATCGAGACAATCGTCTATTGTCACAGCAGTCCGCGCGCATCGGTGACGGCAACGGTTCTGAAGGATCTCGGCTTCCGCGACGTTCGCGTCTACGACGCCTCGTGGGCCGGTTATCGCAACCGTTTCGATCTTCCCGCAGAGGACGAAACCTTCGTCGACATTTTCGCGTTAACCAAGCGGATCAATACGCTGCAGCAACGAGTGGATTCCCTGGAAAAGCAGGTCGGGGATATGAAGTCGGACAGGAAGTAGCGACCATTCAAGGACAACGGTTCCCGTTCCAGGACGTCGAGAAGCCGTTCAAAATGATCCAGACCAGCAAAAGCTGGTTGATCAAACCGCTGATCTCATTTACCAAATGACCCGGAAAGAAAAGGAGATCGCTATGGGAAAGCGAAAAGTCACCACCGATGAAGCGAAGCAGATTGGCGGCACGCTTGGCATCAACTGGGAAAGGGTCGATGCGGAACAATTTAGGCGTGGTCTTGAAGTGGAGTTTGAGCACGGCGCCCACGATCCCGAGACGAATGTCACCAATAATGATGTCGTGTTGACCGGCAAGATCGCATGGGCACACCTCAAGGAGTTCCCGGATTACTACACCCGGCTGGCACGGCTTGAGGCAGAAGCAGACGCTTACTGGGCTTCGCGCCGCTGAGTGATGATACCTTCAGCTTGACCAGCGAGTGTTCGGTAGTGAGGCTCTGTTTGCAGTGCCCGCGGGACTATCGATGAAAACGCTGGCGTCTGACAGAACGATATTAAGTGGATGGGAATGGGGGCCAGCCGATGGACGGTGCTCATCGCCGGCTTGGCGGTAACGGGGATCGGGCTGCACTTGATTCTCCGCTGGCGGTCTCCAAACTCAATCGCAATTGGTTGACGGCTGAAGTTCGGAGAAAGCTTCGCGTGGAGTCCGGTAGCCGAAGCGGGCGCGGGGTCGGTCGTTGAGAAGGTTTTCGGTTTCGCGCAGTTCGGCGTGCGAGACGTCCTGGAAATTCGTGCCCTTGGGATAAAACTGCCGGTTCAGGCCATTGGTGTTCTCGTTCGTGCCACGCTGGTACGGACGACCTGGCTGGGCGAAGTATAGCTTCACGTCGAACTGCTTTTCCAGCCGCGCGCAGTACGCGAACTCGGTGCCGTTGTCGAAGGTCAGCGAATGCCGTTTTTCCCGCGCCAGCTCGGCGATCCGTTTCTGGATTCGCGCGTGAACGTGATCGGCGTTCTTGGACGAAATTTTGGTCATGATCGTGAAACGTGACTTGCGGCAGACGAGCGTGGCGATGCCCCCGGTGCCGGGGGGGCCGAGCACGGTGTCGCCTTCGAAGTCCCCGAGTCGTGCTCGCTCCTCGATCACGACTGGCCGGTCCTTGATCGGGGCCCCCGGCGAGGCGGGCTTTTTACGCTTCCAGGGCCGCCGGCCCCGACGCCGCAGAAAGGACTGCCAGTGGGCTTTGTCCGGGTCCCGGCGGATCCAGTTGTCGATCGACTGGGCCGAAACCCGCTGCGGAGCAGACCCGAGCTTGAGCCGCTCGGCGATCTGGTCGGGCGACCATTGCTGTGACAATCCGTGGCGGACGATCTCATTTAGTTCCGGGTGGTCCATCCGGCGGACCAGCGGTCGGTCCGCCCGTCTTTGGCGGGCACGCTCCTGGGCTTGCGCCGCGTGGTAGTCGCCTGACTGGCCGTTGCGGGACAGCTCACGACTGATCGAGGAGGGACTCCGATCAAGGGCCACAGCAATCTCCTGCTGCTGAAAGCCCTCGCACAACATTCGAGCTATCCGGTCGCGTTCTTCGACCGTAAGATGACCACGCATCGCTGGGACTCCGTTCCCAAGGGAAGTTTCGCAAGACATCCATTGGAACTTCCCAGCGATGTTTTCCCGAACACCAGTTTTCCTTCAACCGCGAACTACCCAAGGAATTGCGTTTGAGATTGGTGACCGCC
>JANOFL010000359.1:0-3011 GCA_031405895.1 Planctomycetota bacterium | reverse complement strand
GGAACAGCGTGGACGAAAACGACTCCCGACCGCCTCGGTTTGCGGTCGAGGCCGGACCTAAGCCAAGGCGGAAACCAGGCTTCGATCCGGGGGCCCGACCCCGCACGGCCGTGGCGATTCGAGGTCTGGTCGAATCCATTTGTCGAACAGCTCATCGGCGAGTTCCAGCGTTTCGTTGACGTTGAGGTTGCCCTTGACGATCTGGCCAGAGTGGATGATGTAGACACCGGGGACCGACGTTTTCACCGGCGGCAGACGCTGGCTGAAGTCGATGGTCGGCAGGGCCATCACCTGGCGGGCCCGGGCGACGCCAAAACCGGTAATCTGTTCGGCTGAAAAATCGGGGTACATCTTTGTCAGCGTGCCGACCAGCCGCTCGCGAATGGAGCCTTCTGGTTCGTTGAACGCCGCGTCGTCGCTGGCGAGAACGTATTGCGGCAAGTAGACCAGCGAGTTGCCTTTCAGCTCGGCGGGATCGACGATCGTCGTCATCTCGATGATTCCCGTCAGCGGCACCCAGCGGTCGGTAATGTTGGTGACGTAGTAGCGGGAGAGCGGCTTCTTCAACAACAGCGAAGCGCAGACCACGCCCAGGTACTCGACCTGATTCAGCCGGCTCCGCTCGTCAGGGTTCAGGCCCTGACAGGCTCGCGCAATGGAACCGGCCGGAGTCGTGAACACCAGCCGGTCGAACTGCATCGACCGGCCATCGACTGTGGTGACCTTCAGGCCATTGCCCGAATCGGGCTCGACGTGATTGACGGCAGCCGAAGTGACGAACTCGACGCCGAGCGACTGGAGGTGCCTTTGGAGCGCGTCGAGCACGCGGGCGTAACCGCCGGGCACATAACCGAACATCTCTTTCTTGAGACCCGTCTGACGGGCCTTGTACATGCGTGCGATGTACGACCAGATAAAAGCCGCCGAGACGCGATTCCACGCCGGCCCGAGCTTGGCCTGCAACAGCGGCCGCCAGATTTTTTCAAAGGTGCCCCGGCCGGACCAGCGCCGCAGCCATGGCTCGACCGCCTGGCTTTCCATCTTCCGCCAGTCGCGGATTTTGGAGCCAAAAAAAATGGTCAAGCCGAGCCGGAACTTCTCGTAAAGGCTGAGGACCGGGAAGCGAAGGAACTCCCACGAGTTCGACATCGAATGGAGTTTTCCGCCGGAGTAGAAACCGGTCCTGGTTTCGACCCAGCGGATTTCGCGGTCGAGTCCCAGCTCATCGAGCAATCCCCGCAACGCCGTGTCCGACAGCAGGGTGACGTGATAAAAGCGGTCCCACTGCACGTCGCCGACTTGCCAGGCGCTGGCGAGGCCCCCCAGCCGGTCGGCGGCTTCGAGAACGGTGACCCGCTGCCCGGCCCGGGCCATTTTCAGGGCCAGTCCAAGGCCCATCATGCCGCCACCGACGATGCACCAGTGTTGAGGTAACGACATTTGCTGGTGATACAGGCGTGGAAACAGGGACTGGAGATACCGGCGACACACCGGAACAGCCACGATCGGCTGGCTCGGGCCTGCCAGCACACAATTCCAGTTTAGTTGCAGGGTTCCGGGCAACCAACTGCTTCGACAGGTGGGCCTCCACGTTTCCGGATGACCGGAATGACCGGAAGAACCTGATTGGCGTTTCTGACACGACCGGCAACAGGCTGGAAGCCAGACACCCGGCAACCCTCATTTTCCACCTGGCAGGTCGCCGATCCGCACGCCCTTGCGGAATCCGCCGAAGCCAAAATCCGATGGGCTGTACTCGTCGACCAACCCGATGTTGGCCAGGGGATCGATCTGTCCTTCTTTTCGCAGGCACCACCAGACTGCATTGACAACGAGCCGCCGCAGGCCCGGCTCGATGAAATCTGTCGCGGCACCCATCGTGGTCGTGAAGATCCGCTGGGGCGGCCGATCGTCGCCCTGCGGCAGCTCGCGACACCAGGCGAGCGGCATCATCGGATCGTTGACTTCTCCCGCCGCCGGCCGGGAATCCGGTTTCATCCCGTCGAGAACCTGGCCACGCAGCAGCACGATCGCGTCGTCCGGGAGGGTTGTGATGCCGTAGACGTCGGTCGGTCCCCAAACACCTTCGACGCCCTTTAGAAGCGAATGGTCCTTGGCGCTTTCTTCCGCCACGCCGCGCGAGCTTTGGGAACCGTGTTGGCCGTGATGACTGACCCAGGTTTCCCCGAGGTACTTTTTTCCAAACCCGCCGGGCCACTCGTCGCTGTCGTGGCTGTAACGGCGGAATGATGTTTCCTGGCCGGAAGGCCAGGCGAAGGCATGGGTCGAAGTTCGCAGACCAATAATCGGCTTGCCGGACTGGACGTACTCATCGAACCACTGCATCTGGTCGTCGGGCGGTTGGCGAAAGCGAAGTGCCATGATCACAAGGTCGGCTTCGGCGAGCAGCTCGAGACCGGGAATATTGGTCTGGCATTCCGGGTTGATCGCGCCTGATTCCGGATCGATGGCAAACAGGACAGTGCAGCGAAAGCCGAACCGCTGGCTGAGCAGCCGGCCCAGCATGGGGAGTGCTTCCTCGGAACGATACTCTTCGTCTCCGCTGATCAGCACGATGGACAGGCCATTGTCGAGTTCAGCCGGGGGTTCCAGCGCCAGCCATTGAGATTCCTGCGACCCGTGCTGGCAGGCGTGCCCGGCCGTTGCCCAACATCCGGCCGATGCCAATCCACCCACCCACCAGATCATCCACAACAGAAACCTGTTGCCACTGGAAGGCACAGAATGCAGGGGTAGCTGAACGGCGATTCCTGAAGCCGGTTGGTCAATCATGTGGAAATCAGCGACTCGTGGACTGGTTGGCGGGTGACCAAAAAATGAAAAACTGGACCCGGGCGGGTTTTCGCCCCTCCACTGAGGAACATCCCTCAGCTGCCCACCATGTTATGCCTCGCGCGGCCAGATTTGATCTTGGCGATCGGCAGGGGGGCAGCCCGCCCGGTTTTTGGGCCGACTGCGAGGGCTGACGCCCAGCCGCACGCCAAAACACC
>JANOFL010000317.1:0-4121 GCA_031405895.1 Planctomycetota bacterium | reverse complement strand
GCAGGGCGTCAGCCCTCCGTGGTCTGGGCCGGACACGGAGGGCTGACGCCCTGCCGCTCGCCTTATTGCGGGCCAGGGGGCGACAATTCAAGCCCCGGCAGCTGATGTAGATGAAAGTGGAACTTCCCAAGCATGCCACCGTAGTTGCCGGCTGCAATCGCGACAATGCCCGGCCCGGCCGCCGCGCAGATGCCAGCCGACATGCCAGCCGCCACGGCCGCCTCATCCAGTCCGTCGATCACGATTTCGTAAACACAGCCGGCCCGGGGATCGACCAGCGAATCGACGCGCATCCGCAACATCGGACACCAGCCCTCCGCCGTGCTGGCACGCAACCCGCGATAGCGCGAGCCGACTTTGCTGCCACTGCGGACAACCCCGCCCGGAAATGGCGTGATCGTCCCTTCGACCTCCGCGATCGCTTCGACGGCCCGCCGCGCCGCGGTCAGGCCAGCGACCTGATCAACCGCCTCGATCAAAAAGTTGCCGCCTGCTACTCCCTTCTGAAAGGAAGCCTCGTCGGCCACGATGAACTCGCCATCCATAACTGGAATGCGCCAGAAGCGCTGTTCGCCAACCAGCTTGCTGTGCTGAAAGCCATCGCCAAAAAACCGCAGCTGGCGGCCCAGCGGGAACCGGCAGTCACCCTGCAGCCCGTCGAACACCGCCGTCGTCGGTGCCGTCAACAAACACTGTCCCGCCCGGTTGACAACCGCGGCCGCCAGCCGTTCGGCGTCGAAAGCGAAGAAGAGCAGCCTGCAACCCGGCCGCCCGTCGGGAGTCGCAGCCGGCGCAAGCTCAGCTTCCACACCGCATTCCGCGTCACAGCCCAGCACGCTGGTGCCGTAGCCACAGCATTCATTTGCCGCGACGCGCGCCCAGTCGCTGTCGATCGCCGTGACGACCAGCCGGCAGCAAACCATCCGGAAAGCTTCCGCGAAAGTGTCGATAATCCGTGTTTCGCCCAGCCAGCGGTCTGCCATGGAAATGGTCGAAGTTGAATGCCGGGCCGGGTTGGCGGGATGGCGGGATGATCGCCCGCGTTCGTGGTCGGGACCGACCAGACGCCGGGGCTCATGGCTGGACATTCTAGCGACGGCAGGCGGGCATTAGACTGGTGCTTCCGCAGACGCTCCTTGATCCAGAAAAATGAACGACCAGCCCAAAACGCCTTCGCCGCCGGCCCGTTCGTGGTTCCAGCGGTTCTTTTACCAGCTGGTGCGGCTCAGCACGCTCTTTACATTCCGCATCTTTCTCCGCCTGCGCACCAGCGGCCTGGAGCGGATTCCCCCCACCGGGCCGGTTCTGATCTGCCCGAACCACCAGAGCCACCTCGACCCCATGATCATGGGTTGTCTTTCCCCGCGCCGGATGAACTTTCTCGCCAAGAAACAGCTCTTTCGTTTCCCGCCGCTTAGCTGGCTGATCAGTTTTCTCGACTCGATTCCGATCGACCGCGAGGGGATCAGTGCCGGCGGCATCAAGGAATGCCTCAAACGGATGCGCCGCGGGGAAATGCTGCTGTTGTTTCCGGAGGGGACCCGGACGCCCGATGGCGAGATGAAAACCACGCTGCCAGGCTTTGTCGCTCTGGTCAAGCGTACCGGAGCCACGGTTCTGCCCGTGGGAATCGACGGTTCCTGGGACGTCTGGCCCCGCAACCGTTCCTTTCCGTTGCCCGGACCGAGGGTCACGGTCTTTTTTGGCCAGCCAATTGAACCGGCCGGGTACCAGGCACTCGAAGACCGCGAGCTGGTGGTGCTGCTCGACACGCGCATTCGGGAGTGCATTGACGAGGCACGACGGATGCGTGGCAAAAGAGTGTAGAGCAGTTGTCCCCCACTGCTCGTCTCTTGAGACACTCCTTACTCGTTCCAGGGCTCCTGCCCTGGAATCCCGGCGCGCCGGGAACCAGAGTCCCCGCTCGGGCTGATAGAAAGTGAGCCTGAGGTGCTAGCCGATGACGCTGACTCCGCCATTGGCTAACACACACGCGAATCGGCTAGCGCCTCAGGCTCACGCGATCTCGACGTTTTAAAAGTCGTGTCAGTGCGGTCCAGGGCGGGAGCCTTGGGCCGAGTACCAGCAGGATCAACTTGCGAACCGCTCGGCGCGGCGGGCCAGCCATTTGCGTTGCAGCTGCATCACCAGTTCGACCAGGCCATGGGGCGGCTCAAACTGGCCATTCCGGAGCACATTCGGGAACTGAAGGCCAAAGTACCTTGTGCGAATACTGCGAATGATCCCCGTCAGCGACAGGTTCTGGCCGGCCGAAAGGAGCCGGACTTCAACCGTTTCTTCGAGCCGCGGCTGTACTTCCGGGTCGGCAAACGAAACCAGGATTCCGCACAGGCTGATGTTGATGGCGGTCGCGTCGTGGAACCGGCCGGCGATTCCGACTTGCACCGCGAGGGAGCGGGCGTCAAAGAGCGGGACCCGAAAGGCCTGGCGGCGCTTCAGGTCGGCCGGATTGAAACTGCCGAGGAACTCCATCAACTCATGGACCTGGCTCAGGCGAAGATTGATCGCCGCGCCGCCTTCGGGCGGGAGCAGCGTCAGTGTCTGGCCGTCGTACTCGGCCGTGACATCGCCAATCCGGGTTGAGTCAATTGTGCTCATGGCGAACGGACCAGCCCAACAGTTCAGGCCGCGCTTGCGTCGGCCACAGGAACGGGTTCAGCGGCTGACGATGGCTGCAGGTGCCTGAGCGCCTGTTCGACCCGGTCGTTCAGCTGGTCAAGCTGCTCGAGCACGGAATCCTGCTCTCGAAGCAGTTTGCGAATCAGCCGCGACTGGTCAACTGGCTTCATGCCTGGCCTGGAAACAAACCGGTACGGCCTGACTCCGGCGCGGCAAGTGAACGGAACCCGTCCACTTCCGCCGGCAAGTTGCGGCCATGGACTGCATCGTCGCTTGCCGGAACCGGATCGAGCCAGGCTCCGGTTGTGCAAGCGACGGGCGTTGGCAGGGGTTGTAGCGCTATTGGCAAGCCGCATCCGTTGCGACCAGCGGCCTTCCGAAAGCAATTGGCGAACGGGGCAATTGGTCCGGTTTTGCGGCACTGGCTGGCTGGACAGCCGTCATGGTTTCCCGCTAAGATGCTGTCGGACGCCTTCCGGTTGCGTCTGACGGTGCGCGCCTGATGCGTTCGCTTCTGCCGGCTGGTCCGGTGCGGACATCGTGATTGAAGACCAGCGTGGGACCGACCGAAGCGGCTGGTAGTACTCGTTCCTTTTTTCATGCAAGAAAGGCTGGCGCTATGCTTGATTCATCCTGGCTGGGGGTCCAATGGTAAAGTTGTTGGTGCGCGACAGGGAATCCATCCAGGAGGCCGTCCGCCGCTTCCGCAAACTGGTTGAACGGAGCGGAATCAAGAAAGAAATGCGGCGCCGCGAACACTACGAAAAGCCCAGCGAGACCAATCGTCGCGCCCGGCTCCGCGCCGAACGCCGAAATCTTCAGAACCTCAACCGCGGAAACAGCAGCAACAAGCCGGGTGCCCGGCCAGCCGCCAGTTGACGGGCTCTGCCAGCCAGCAGCAATTCATGATGTCAGCGCGGCCCAAGCGAGGGCCGCGTTTTTTTTGAGCAAGACCGGTCCGATCCGGCAATTCTGTCCGGTCAGCCCGTCTTTCAGTACGTCACGTCGTACTGGTGCACAATCACCGGACGCTGGCGAAATTTCGGCTGCGGCACGGGCTGGCGGGCTTCGCCAGACGGAGCCGCATGCTCAGCGGCCGGGGTCTCGGCCTCCGGCGTTTCGGCCGGAGCGGGTTGGGCTGGCAACCGGTTGGCCGACTTCAGGAAGTGCCGGTAGAGCACATCCGCCTGGGCCGATGTGATCAGTCCGCAGCGAATCGCAAGTGTCGTGACTGATTCCGCGGAAACTGACTGCAGCCGCGCGATCAGCTCCGCGACCGCCGGCTGGATCAGGCGGCGCTCGACGGCGATGTCGAGAAAGTCGCCGCCTCCGGTCTGTTCGATCTCGCTGTTGACGGCGGCAACCTGACGGATCGACATCAGATTTCGCTGCAAGGCGATCGCGCCAGGGGCGGGGAGCGAGTCCTGCTGAATCTTGACCAGTCCGCAGAACTGGTCGCAGGAGATCAGTCCCTGCTCGGT
>JANOFL010000294.1:0-17011 GCA_031405895.1 Planctomycetota bacterium | reverse complement strand
TCGGGGTCGCCGGTCACGGCAAGGTTGCGGATGTCGCAATTGAGCAGCCGGACCAGCCGGTACTGGGCGACGTTGGTGTCCTGATACTCGTCAACCATCATCCGGGTGTAACGCTGGTCGAGCGACTGGCGGAGCTCCGGGTTGTCGGCCAGCATCTGGGCGGCGTGGAGCAGCAGGTCGTCGAAGTCGACTGCGTTGGCCCCTTGAAGCATCCGCTGATAGGTCGGGTAGACGGCGGCGACGATCGTGTCGAGCCAGTTGCCGGGGCGGGCCTGATGCTGTTCGGCCGTCACGCCGGCGTTCTTCAGGTTGCTGATCTCGTTGGCGATCCGGTCGGGCGTGAAGTGCCGCAGGTCGAGGTCGCTGGCCGCGAGGGCCTGCTTGAGCAGTTTGCGCGAATCGCCCGTGTCGTAGATCGTGAAGTTCTCCTGCAGTCCGGTGTAACGGGCGTAAATCCGGAGCATCCGCGAGCAAAAGCGGTGAAACGTGCCGGCCCAGACCGGAGCCTGGGGGATCAGGCCGGCGAGCCGGTTCCGCATCTCGTCGGCCGCCTTGTTGGTGAAGGTCAACGCGACAATCTCGCGCGGGTCGATGCCCTGCTCGACCATCCAGGCGATGCGATGGGTGATGACGCGGGTCTTGCCACTGCCCGGTCCGGCGAGGATCAGCAGCGGGCCGTCGATCTGTTCAACCGCTGCGCGCTGCGATTCGTTCAGCGGAGCAAGAATCCGTTCGATGGCAGGGGAAGGGGGCATGTCGTCCGTGGTGGAACAGGGAGGTAAGGCAGGCGGCAGATGAGAGCTTAACCACGGTAGCCCGACGCGTCAGCGAGGAGGGAACGCGGAACTCCTTGCTTACGCGGCGGGTTACGGTAGAGCTTTTCCTGCCGACTGCCTAAGGACGGGCCATGGCGAGCGGACCACAGAACAGATCCGACCGATCCGTCTGATTTGACCGATCTGTCCGCGCGACCTGACCCTGGCTGCTAGCAGTTGCCGTCGCTGCGATTCCAACCGGGGCTGGCAACTCCCGGTTAGTTGTTATAGTACCCGGCTTCCCCGACAAGTTGGGTCAACGGCAGGATGCCGCTTGAACGGTTTTCTGCCTGGCCCGGCAGTCGATTGAAACGACTCATTTCATCCAGGGAGGGAAAACTATGGCCCGCACTCGCATCCGGATCAGTGCCGAAGAGGAAGCCCGCCGTTCGATGCTGGAGAAGCTTGATCTCAGCACGGCGGAAATCGGACTCACGGTTCGCACAACCAACTGCCTGGAAGAACGCGGCATCTTCACGGTCCGCGACCTGCTCAACACGACCAGCGCCGAATTGTTGAACATTTCGAACTTTGGCGAGAAGACTCTGGAAGAGGTCTATCGCGCCCTCGAACAGGTCGGGTTCAGCCGCAACGGATTCGAACTGAAACCGCGATAGAAGGCGGTAGCTTCCCCGACGCCGGGACGGCTGTGCAAACTGAAGGCCGAACCGAAGTACCTGCGTCTGACCACGGAGTGATCCGCGACAGTCGCAGGCCACTCCGTGGTCAGTCGCTGACGGACCGGCTGTCGCGTCTTCATTTTTTTGTCCACCATCTTTTTGTCCCATCCCGAACAGTCCATCGCCGGCTTGCTGGCATCTCTTCGCAGCCATTCCGCGCGCCAGCAGTTGCTGTCAAGCTGGGCGGAATTTTCCGGTTGTTCAAAGTTTGCCGGACGGGCTGCCGATACGAATGAGGACGTGGACTGCATTCGACGCCATCGCGCGCCCGTTTTGCATTCGCGGCATGGGGGGATTTCTGGCTGGCGACCCGTTCGTCAGCCACTGCCGGTCCGGGCTTTTCTCAAAGAGCCAGGTCCGGTTCCGTTGACACTCGCCTGGATACGGAAATCCGATGAGTCGCTTCTCCCTGCGGACCTCCGCCGTTATCGCCTGTTTTGTCGTCGTCTCGGTGGGCTGTCATCCCACCCAGCCGATGTACCTCAACGACACGGGCGACCTCTCGTACTACCTCGATCAGGCGACTGCGATCGAGTACCCAGACGTCGAGACGACGCCGCTGGCCGAAGTCAGCCAGGCCCAGCCGCCGATCACGGTCCTCGATCCGGACTTCCGGTCTTTCTTTGACCTTTCGCTGGAGGAGTGCGTCGGGATCGCGTTGCAGAACAGCAAGGTGATCCGCGGTTACGGCACACCTTCGCTGCAAGGCACGCGCGTCTCGCCCGGGATCGACAACCTCTCGAATGGCCCGCAGGGTGCCGGCACGTTCTACAACATTGCGATCCGCGAGACAGAACCCGGCTTCATTGGCACGGCTGGTCAGCTCTCCTCGCCCAGCCAGATCACAACCAACACCGGGCTCGAAACGAACCAGGGCGTCGAAGCCGCCCTCGCCGACTTCGACACGCAATTCACCAGCAACCTGTTCTGGACCAAAACCGACGAGCCGCGGAACACGGTCGCGCCGTTCGACCGGACCGCTTTCGAGCAGGACCAGGTCCAGTTCCAGAGCGAGTTTGCGAAGAAGACCGCGACCGGCACCCAGCTGCTGGCCCGCAACGTCAACGTCTACACCGCCAACAATATTCCGCTGCAGGCCGATGGCGGCTTCCAGATTTTGCCCAGCACCTGGCGGACGGCCCTTGAGTTTGAAGTCCGCCAGCCGCTGCTCCGCGGCCGCGGGGCCTTCATTAACCGGATGCCGATCGTGATCTCGCGGATCGGCACCGACCAGGAACTGGCCAACCTCGAGGCCCAGCTTCAGAACATGGTCACCAACGTGGAAATCCGCTACTGGGACCTGCACCTCGCGTACCGCAATCTCGAGGCTTCCAAAGCCGGTCGCGATGCCGCGCTCGAAACCTGGCGGATTGTCTACGACAACTACACCGAAGGGGCCGACGTCAACATCCAGCAGGTCGCCCAGGCGAGCGAGCAGTATCACTTCTTCGACGAACAGGTGATCGACGCCTACAACTCGCTGTTGACGGCCGAAAGCAACCTCCGCTTCCTGATGGGCATTTCAGCGACCGACGGCCAGATTCTCCGGCCGATCGACGAACCGGTTCTCGCGCCGCTGGAGTTCGACTGGTGCTCGCTGCTGGATGAAGCCCTCTGCTGGCGTCCGGAAATCCGCCAACAGCGCTGGGAGCTGAAGAAACGCGAGCTGGCCGTCGCCTACGCCAAGAACAGCCTCTTGCCCGAGATGAACGTCACAGCCCTGTACCGCTGGCTGGGCCTCGGTGACGACCTCGTCGCCGACCAGGACAACGCCCCGAACTTTCCGCGGCCCGACAGCGGCGCGTGGGACACGCTCTGGGAAGGCGACTTCCAGGAGCTGCAGTTCGGCGGCGAGTTCCGGATGCCGGTCGGCTTCCGCCGCGAGCTGGCCAATGTCCGCAACTCACAGCTCAAACTGGCCCGCGAATTCGCCCGGCTCGAAGACATGGAGCTCGACGTGGCCCGCGAACTGGCCGACACGGTGCGGGCCCTCGACGCCAACCGCCGGATCATGCAGTCGGGCTTCAACCGCTGGGCCGACACGACGGTCGAGCAACAGCACTTCCTCGACCTCAAGGACGCCGGTGTCGAAACACTGGACGTGGCCCTTGACGCCCAGCGCCGCCGGGCCCAGGCCGAGATCGCCTTCTACACCGCCCTCGTCGAATACAACAAAGCCATCGCCATGATGCACCGGCGAAAAGGCACGACCCTCGTCTACAATTCGATCTGTTTCACGGAAGGGCCCTGGATTGGCAAGGCCTATCAGGACGCTTCGGAAGAGGCCCGCCGCCGCTCGGCCGCCCGTCCGCTCAACTACGGCTGGACTCGCCCCGAAGTGATCAGCGCCGGGCCAGTCTGGCCAGCCGATGGAAATGATGGCACGGGCCGCGTGCCGGCCCGGACCATCCCGGTGCCGACCTCGGTCGAAGGCCTGCCCGCTGGTCCGGTCAACACGGTGCCTTACTACCAGCCCGAAATGTCGGTGCCAGTCGATCAGGGCCAGCCTGCCGAGAGCATCCTTGTCCCGGAAACAACCGACCCGGCACTCTCGCTACCGGTCGGCATGAACACTGCCCAGCCCGTTTCGCCGATTTACGATCCGGGCGTGCAGCAGGCTTCTTGGAACATGACTGCCGTCAGTACTGCCCCGCCTGGCGAATCGGGAAGACTGCGAAACGCCCTCAACCGCGTACAGACATCGATTCAGCCGCCCCGCAACAGCCGCACCGCCGCGTTGTCCGGAATGGCGATGCCCCCCACGACCGCGGTTGATCCGGCCAACGTCGACTGGAGCCGCTTCGGAATCGCGCCGCCCACCAGCGGCCCCCCCGGCGTCAGCGCCAGCCTGCGGGTTGGACAAGCCAACGGAAACTAAAGGAAAGTCGAAGGGGTCGGGAGTCGTTTTCGGGTACAGCTTTGCGTTGATGAACAGCGTTTCACGAAAACAACTCCCGACCCCCTCCTGATACCAGCCCCCCGCGCAAACAAGGCCCCGCCCAATAAACCACCGCTCCTGCCTGGTCCTGACCCCAACACCAGCCATCCCGCTTCGCGTGAAGTCCAACATGAAATCCCGCTCTGCACTTTCAGCCGCCCTGCTCATCGCTGCGCCGGCCCTGGCAACATCCCTCGGCTGCGCCATGTGCTGCGGGCCCTATGACTACCACTACCCGACTTTCGGCGGGCGCATCCAGCGGGCTGACCCGGAGTATGGCCGCGTCGGCTCGATCTTCTCCGATCCCAACATGGCAGGTGCCGGGCCACTGGCCGATTCAAACCTCGAGGTCATCACGCCCCAGGCGCCTGTAACAACCGACGAACCGCCGGTTTCGGAACCGGACCGCGGCGATCTTCCCAGGCCATCCGGCGAAGAGCCGGTCCCGATGGTGACCCCCGAACAGATTCCATCCGCCGACCCCAGCGAAGACGTCTCCCGACTCTCTCCGCCCGGCCAGTGGCGCCGCGGAACCGGCCGGCTGCGCTAATGTAGGGCAATTGTCCTCAATTGCTCCCAAGCGGATGTCTTTCAAAACTACAGAACCGGAAATCCGGTCATGGCCGCGGCTCGTCGATGCTCGTGAGCAATTGGGACAATTGCTCTACACTGCCGCCAGCGCTTCTCGTGAGCAATTGGGACAATTGCTCTACACTGCCGCCAGCGCTTCACGAAACGCTTCGCCCAGTTCCAGAATTCGCTCAACGGGCAACTGTTCGGTCCGGGCATCAGCACCAAGGCCCATTTTTCCGAGTACGGCGTCCACGCCCGGCTTGCCCAGCTGATCGCCAAACGCGCTGATCGCCACGCTGCGAAGAAACTTGCGGCGGTGAAAAAACATCTGCCGGGCGAACTGGTGAAAAAACGCAACATCCGGAATCCGGGCCCGCAGTTCCGGGTCGAGGTCCATCTGCACGATCGCCGAATCGACTTTGGGCCGCGGCCAGAAGACGGTGGGCGGCATGATCCGCACGATCCGGGCCCGGCACTGGCACTGGATCCAGACGCTCAGCGCACCGTAGTCTTTCGACCCGGGCTGGGCCACAATCCGCTCGCCCAGCTCTTTCTGGATCGTCACGGTCAGCGAAGCCGGCGGCGTGGGCCAAAGCAACAGATTGCTGATCACCGGCGTGGCGATGTTGTAGGGCAGGTTCGCGGCCAGCTTGAACCGCCGGGCCGGGTCGCGGGCCAACTCGGCCTGGACGGCTTCGATCACGGCCGGCGCAAAATGGTTCTTGTTTCGCAAAGCGTCCAGCCGCAGGAAGACGACATTCTCGAACGCCTCCAGTTCCTCCCGCGCCAGCTGGTGCAAGTGCTCGTCGATCTCGACCGTGACGACCACTGCCGCTTTTTCAGCCAGCAGTGCGGTGAGCGATCCCATCCCGGTACCGACCTCGAGGATCACATCGGCTGGACCCGGATCGGCCGACTCGGCAAGCAGCCGGATCAGGTTCAGGTCAACGAGAAAATTCTGGCCATGCCGGGTGTCGGGCGACAGCCCGACCTGGTCGAACCGGCGGCGAATCCAGGAAACTGTCTGGCGTTCAGGACGCGACATGCAACAATTCGATCGGGGACCTGCGATGGGAGCGGAGGCAGTATATCGGGCGATCGGTCCCGATTCGCTGAACCCACCCTTCCCACAACCAGAATTTCGCTCTCAGCGCTACCAAACTCGTACTCGTACTCAGTGAAACGGTACTCGTACTCGTACTCCAGGTCCCGGTCCCCGTTTTCGAGCACGAGCACGAGCACGAGCACGAGCAAGAATTGAAGCGTAAACTGGCCCTGATTCGCGACAGGGCGAGAACAGGACTTTCGACCATGCTCAGCTACGTCGTGCGAGTCAGCTTTACCGGACCAGACGCCGCGGGTCGTGGCTCGAAGTGGCTCGACTGGATGCGTTCGCGGCACCTGACCGACGTCTTGCAGGCGGGGGCCGACGAGGCCATCCTGGTGCGGCTCGATTCCGAAACGGGGCCCGCCTACGAGGTCCGCTACTCGTTCGCCGACCGGCTGGCCCTCGAAAGCTACCTGCTGGAACACGCCCCCCGTCTCCGGGCCGAAGGCCTGCGGCTGTTTCCGGTCGAGTCCGGAGTGACCTACAGTCGTGAAACAGGGGTTGTGATTGAATGTCGGTCGTCGACCGGCGAACCGTCGGGCTGAGCGAATGTAGAGCAATTGTCCCCAATTGCTCACGCTTGCCTCAGTCTCCTGGGACGGGAATCAATTCCGCCAACGCAACCTGCGCCACGAGCAGTTGGGACAACGGCTCTACTCTGTTCCGGCCAGGCAAACTTTGCCGGTCCGGAAAACCCTGCGGCGAATCCGGCCTGTTGGGCTGATGCCGGGCGGATTGGAAGCACGCCCGGCAGGACTCCGATAACCCTTGCAGCCGGTCCGCGCGGGAAGATCGCCCTGCGCGGCAAAGCGGCCAGTGGTCCAGGTCACGGCCAGCTCGTCCCCGCCCGCCCAAGGCTCTCCCATGAACCGGTCCCCGAGCGTTCTCGCAGTGGTTTTTCTGTTGGGCGCGACTTGCGGTTCGTCGGCCTTTGGCCAGTGGAACCTGTTTAAGCGCCCAGCCAGTCCGCCGCCAGCTCCGGCCGCGACCGAGGCAACTCCAGCAGCCGAACCCGTTCCGGCGCTCGCCCTGGAAGGTGCGCGGGCGAATTCCCGTCCGCTGCCCAGCCTCACGCCGCTCAACTCGCTGCGGCAGCCGTCGTCGGCTGGTGTTGGCACCCCGCAGTTCTACACGCGGATGACCCAGGAGCCGGACTCGGCGCAGGACGAGAACAAGGACCTTCCTCAGGACTCGGGCAAGCCTGACGCGGAGGGCGAGTCATCGCTCCCCCCTGATCCTGGCGCGGCGAATGCCGACCAGCCTGCCACAAGTCAGGATCGCGACCAGGTTCGTTCAGCCAGCGACATCACCGCGCCAAAACCCATCACTGCGATCACGTTCAACTTTCGCAATACGGCAGACACGCTTCCCGAGGACCGGGCCGTGGCGCTGCAATCGCTGGCGATTCCGCCGATGGACCCCAGCACCCGCCCGGTGGTGGCTTTCAACTGGGAAGCACCCAACATCTGTTATCGACGGCTCTATTTCGAGGACCCGGTCCTGGAGCGGTATGGAGTTGCGTCGACGCGGCCACAGGAAGTCTTGCGCAGCGCCGTCCATTTCTCTTCGTCGTGGATTCTTTGGCCCGGCCGCATGCTGCTGGACCTGCCAGGTGCCTGCGACACGCCGCTGGGCTACTGCCGGCCGGGCAGTCCGGTGGCAGACTGGCGCGAACGGCTGCTGACGCGATAAGGACTCGCGAGACAACAAACTACCGGATCAGCCGCAACGCGTTAGCGTCCGGTTGCCGCAAAAACCGGGTGCTAACGCACGGCGGCTGATGGCGAATTCGGTAACTCATTCTCTCGCAGCGCCCAACGTGGGACAGGCTTCACGTGGGACAGCCTTCCAGCCTGTCGTTTTTCGCACCAGCAAGCCATTGGCCTTTCGCCGAAAGCAGTTCGTACTCGATCGTCGCGACATTCGATTACGAGCACGAGCACTGTCTCAGTTTCTGGCTTCCTGAGAGTCCCGGTCAAATCCGCGACCTTGCGGGCTGGGCAAACCTTCTGGCAATTCCTGTTCGCAACGGTTCATCCGCGAAATCTGCCGGTCCGGTTCCGGTCCGGACGATAAAACGCGGGATGCGGATTGTTCTGGCTGCTGAAAAGCGGCTGGTTTTTTGCCCTGAAACGAAGCCTCCGGTTGGAACGATGGCCAGTTCACCTGCGAATGGACCGACGTTTTGGAGCCTGTCCGCGGCCGGTTGCGCCCTCGCGCTGGGCATCCTGGGACTGGTGGGCTGCCGTTCAGCGCCGCAGCCCGCGCTGCGGACCGATTGCGGGACGGGGCTTTGCTCAACCAGTCTGCAGCAGATTGAAAAGCCAGCCCTCGATGATCGCGGCTGCGGCGACCTCGATGACGCCAGCGGGTTCTACTCTGGTCCGCCGCTGACGGTCTCGACATTCTCAACCATGGAGACGTTCGACCTGAGCATCGAAGACGCCGTCTGGATGGCGCTCAACAACGGCAAAGTCATGCAGCGCCTGGGAGGCGCGGTGGTCAATAACCCCCAGGGCGTCAGCACGACACTGGACCAGGCGCTCAACGAGACCAATCCGCTGGGCGGGCCGGAAGCCGCTCTCGCCGCCTTCGACGCCCAAGTCGCGACGTCGCTCAACTACAACCACTCTGAGCGGAAGTTCAACAACGTATTCTTCGGGGGTGGTGCCCCGTCGCTGATCTCGAATGGGTCCGTCTTCCAGTCGGAACTGGCCAAACAGACGGCGCTGGGAACCCGCTTCGCCATCCGCAACCTGACCGATTACGACCGCAACAACTCGACTTTTAACCGCTTTCCCAGTGTCTGGAACACGGTCAACCAGTTTGAAATCCGCCAGCCGCTCCTCCGCGGGGCGGGTGCCCAGGTCAACCGGATCGCCGGGCCAGGCCTCCAGACCGGCGTCTACAACGGCGTCATGATCGCGCGGATTCGCAGCGACATCTCGCTGGCCGATTTTGAAGCCAGCCTCCACGACCTGATCCGCAGCGTCGAACAGAACTACTGGGAGCTGTACTTCGCGTGGCGCGATCTCGACACGAAAATCTCGGCCCGCGATTCGGCCCGCGAGACCTGGGAGAACCGCCAAGTCCGGTTTGAAAAAGGCGTGGGACGGCCAGATGAAGAAGCCCAGGCCCGCCAACAGTACTTCAGCTTTGAAGCCCAGGTCCAGAATGCCCTCACCGGCCCGGCGTCGGGCAACGCGGGCCTGCTGGGTGCCGAACGCAACCTCCGCCGGCTGGTCGGCCTGCCTGTCAGCGATGGCCGGATCATCCGGCCGGTAACCGAGCCGGTGGTCGCGCCAACCGTTTTCGACTGGCATGCCCTGCAGGAAACTGCCATGCAGCGGCGGGTCGAACTGCGGCGGCAAAAATGGACCATCAAGCAGCGCGAACTGGAACTGCTCGCCGCCCGACAACTCAACCGCTGGCAGCTCGACATGGTCGGCCAGTACGGCTTTCGCGGCTTCGGCGACAACCTCTTCGGCAGCCGCAGCCGCGACGAAGGCAGCGCGGTCGAAGACCTCTGGTCGGGTGAACTGGACGACTACACGGTCGGCGTGGAGTATGGCGGTCCGCTCGGCCGCCGACAGGGCCACCTCGCCGTTCGCAACGCCGAACTGCAGCTCTGCCGCGAACAGACCGTGCTGCGCGAACAGCAACGGCAGATTCTGCACGATCTCGGTGCGGCCTACACCGAAGTCGACCGGGCCCTCGTCGGGATTGGAACCAGCTACAACATCCAGGTCGCGGCCAAGGAAGAACTCGAGCCCAAGCGACTCCGCGTCGAGGAAGGCAAGGACCAGGTCTTCTTTCTGCTTGACGCACAGCAGCGAACGGCGACGGCCGAAAGCGGCTTCTACCGGGCCGTCATCGACTACAACCTCGCCCTGACCGATCTTGCCTGGACCACCGGCGACATGCTTCAACAGTACAACATCATGGTCGAAGAAGCCGCCTCGAGTGGCGACGTCCAGGCGATCGCGGACGCGAAATCTGCCCGCTTCGAACGCCAAAGCGATGACCAGCCCATCGTCTGCCCACCCACCGTCTCCGAAGGCCGCTGGGAGCAATAAAGTAGAGCAGTTGTCCCAACTGCTCCTGACGCGGGTTGCTCCAGCTGCTCGTCTGGCGCGGCGGCTTTCCTCCTTTTACGGACCCTCTGTTCCGCCCTTCGATACCGACCGAGGTCGCAATTCCCGGCCAGAGATGAAAAAACCGGGCGCTCCGCTCGGGTGAACGGAACGCCCGGCCTTAGGCAAGATGAACAGCGACAACGCTCCAAGGCAAGGTCGTTGCCTGTAGGGGGCTGCTCACAGCGAATCCTGATTTCGCAATCAACGTGCCAGTCTCAGCCGCTGTGACATTCTGGCAGGCCGCTGCCCTGCTGTTCCTGCAATTAGGCTCCTCGGTTACCTGGGCATTCGGGCAATTGACCCTCGCGACCTGGTAGCGGGGCGGTTCCGCCCCTTGCGCTTTGGCGGGGCGAACATCTGCAGTTGGGCCACCACCCGTGCAACCGCAGATACGGCGATCACCGTCCGGAACTGAGACGCTTCTTTCAGACTGAGAACGCGGGCCAGTTGTTGGAAACGTGCCGGTTCAGGTTCATTCGATACTCGCCGTTTTCGCCCGGGTGCTGGTTCCGGGAGCCGACCAAGGGTTTCAACTGACTTATGCCGGTCGAGTGCGGGGACTTCGGCATCCAGTCATCGATGGCCCATTGCCGCCTTTGAGCCTTCGGTGCAGGCGCCGTTGCGAAATCCGTCAGGTTTGGCCTGCTAAAGTCTGCCGCAGCCGACTGCCCGCTCGAAAGCCAATTCCAGCCGGGGCAGTTCCTTGACTCGGCCAAGAAGACAGAAATCCGCAAGAAACATCCTGTCATGCCCAGTTTGCCTATTTTAACTATTTGTTAATTCTTGCCGATTGATCCGTGCGAATGGTTGACGCGGGTTTTTCCGCTGCTCTAATAAGTTGACCTTGACCCACTGGAATCCGCCCGCTCCCTCGAAGGAGGCGAGCGAAAGCCCGTCAAGTTCAACCTGATCAGCAAAATCCCTCGAAGCCTCAACGGAGATGTCGGCAATGCGAAAGCAGATTCTCGTCGCGCTGTTCAGCCTGTTTCTGCTCCCGTCGTTGTCCGCTGATGTTGTCAACTACGGCAACTTTGTCGGAACAAACGTTCACTTCAATGGAGTCTCGGAGTCCTCGTCGAGTATCGGCAACGGTGCGGGTCAGGTCTCGGCGCTGTTCGGCGCGCCGACCGTGTTGGCCAACATGCTGATCTTCAACCCGACCCAGTTCGAGGCGAATCAGGCGGGAACCGGTATCGACCTCACGGACGGGCAGTTGTCGATGACGATCGTCGGCCAGGCGGGATTTCAGATCACCGGCGTGATTGTCGACGAGTTTGGCGACTACACGATTGCCAACCCGTTCGCTGGTGGAGCTGGTTTCGTCAACGCTTCGGCGAACGGTTTCGCGACCACCGGCGCAGGCACATTTTCGAACGGTTTCGATTTTTCGGCGAGCAACAATGTGCCGACTGGCGTCTTCAACATCCCGTGGTTTGGCGGAATGGCAATCAACTTTGGCCCTTCGGGCAGCGTGACCTTCACGATGGACAATACGCTTGTTGCCGCGGCCCAAACCGCGACCGATGCATCGTTCATCAAGAAGAAGGGTGTCAAGATCACGATCATCACCAGCAACATTCCTGAACCGGCCAGCGCCGTGTTTGGATTGGCGCTGCTGGCGGGATGTCTGGTTTACCGGAAGCGGTAAGCCCACGGCTGGTAGAGACAGATGTTCGCCGCGCAGTAGGGAGAGACTGTTCGCGGCAAGGCAGCGAAGTTTCACATCTCAGGAGAGCATTCAGTTTTCGTGATTTGTTGCGGCGGTTGGGGGCTGGTTGCAACAATGATCGGCGGGCGAATGGCTTCGCCCAAGTTCAGCAGGTCAAAGCCTCGGCAGTCTGTTCCAGCTTTTCACTTCCGCTTCGGAATGCTGGAAACTCAAATCGCGGTTGTTGCCAAAGTGCCCACCCGCGCAGGTACAGACCTATGAACCATGTCGGCTTTGATAAGGCGACTCGCTCCTGCGGACAGGCCCGTTCAGGAGTGACTTGTATCCTCAAGTCAGTCCTGTTTGTCTGTGCCGGAAACGTCTGCCGTTCGCCCGCTTGCCATGGCGTGATGGAATCGTTGATCGCCCGTCGCGGACTCAAGGGAAAAGTCCGGGTCGATTCGGCCGGTATTCTCGATGACCGGCTGGGCGAGAAAGCCGATTGGCGGATGCGATGGGTTTCGTTTCTCCGAGGCTATCGGCTGCGAACCCGCTCGCGGCTCATCAACCGGCTTGATCTCGACCGGTTTGACCTTGTGATCGCGCTGGACCGGAACGTTATGTCCGACCTGCACCGAATTCACTCCCGGCCGCGCTGCGAACTCCGGCTTCTCAGTGATTACCTGCCGGACCAGGCGCCGCGCGATGTACCCGACCCGGTCAACCGGCCGCTCAAGGATTTCCGGTCGGTTCTGAATGTCATTGAACAGGCCTGTCCTCACATTCTCGATGCGCTGGCCGGCGACGAACCAGCGCCAGCTGAACAGTTCTTGCCAGGCAGTGCCTGACAGGATCCGGCAACGAATGCGCTGGTTGTTTTCCAGCCCCCGCTTCATGAGAGGCCATTGCGTCTCGGGCGAAATCCGTCCGTTCGGCCCGCCGCGACGACCAATCGCTGCCGCAGTATCCGTCAACGGCCCCACGTCAGCGTCGAGGTTCATTCGGATGGTGCGGCAGTACAGCGGAAGGCAACCCCGCTCAAAACCCGCCCCACTCAGGAATTCGAAGGGCAGATCGGCTCGATTTCAGTTTCCACCGCCACCGGCCGGCGGAGGATTGGCCCCGCCTGGATTCGCCGGGGCGGCTGGATTGGCGTCCCCGGCGGGTGCATCGGGATTGGCGATTGGAGGGACTTGAACCCCCGCCCGGATCACTCCAGACCAGATCTGCACCAGCTGTCCAGCCTGCCGAACCCCCCGTTCAACCGCTTGGCGGTTGTACTGGAAAGTGTATCCAGCGGCTTTGCCGGAAACGCCATCGACGACGTAGCAGATGCAGTTGGCAAAGCTGGCGTTGTTGACTCTTCCGCCTGCCGAAAGCCTGATAAACCCGGTGTTCATGACCAGATCCGTGTCGGCGACGTTGGCGAGCTGAAGTCCAGCGAAAACATTGGCTTGAAACAAGCCGACTTCCGCCCCGTTGCGCGGATTGATCAGCACGCAGTAGAGGTTGCCAGCCTTGTGGTCGAGCAGAAACAGTCCCTCGAAGTCGGGATCGACTGCACCGGAAGCGATTGAAACCGACTTGCCGCTGTTCGCCGAATCGGGTCGCAGCAATGCCGGGACCAGTCCTCCCAGGCCGCCGCTAGCCGATCCACCCGCCATTCGGCCGGCGACCCAACCCGCGCCGGCCAAGGTCATGGCCATCGCCGCTCCCGCCATCATCCAGCCTGATCCGGTCCCATTATGAATTCGCATGACGATCTCCCTTGCGACCTGGTGCCCCAGCCTGTTTTTTCCGCGCTCCCGATTGTAGCCACGTTGCCAGGGCCGCCGCAACGCACGGGCTTGCGGTAAACTGAATCCGCTCAAGGCGTTTCAGTCAGCAACCTCGGGAGTCCGGCGATGTCCACTGGAAAAATTGACTTGCAATCGACGATCGCCGGACGAACGCGGTTGAATCGGCACCAAAGGACCGCGGTCGGCAAGCGAAGTCCAAAACCGCTTTTCGACGACCTGTTGCGAGCCGGAAGCGCTAGCGACGGGGGCGGCCTCGGCCCGCAATGTTCGGTACCGTTATTGGCCAGTTTGGCATGGCTGTTTTTACTGTCAGTCGCTGTTTCAGCCGCTGCTCAAGACGGTGAAGCTGGCGTGCCCGCCGCGGCTGCCAGCGATCCCCTTCGCGTCTTGCTGGTGGACGGCCAGAACAACCACGCGATCTGGCCGAAAACCACCGAACTGATGAAGGCAATCCTCGAGGACACCGGTCGCTTTGCCGTGGAAATCGCCCGGACAAAGCCCAAGGGCATCGACGAAGATTTCAGTCCGGAGTTCACGAAATACCACGTCGTCGTTTCCAACTACAACGGCGAAGAGTGGCCCGAAGCGACCAAAACCGCGTTCGAGTCGTTTGTGGCCGGCGGAGGTGGCCTGGTCGTGGTGCATGCCGCCGACAACGCTTTTCCCGCCTGGCCTGCCTGGAACCGGATGATCGGACTGGGTGGCTGGGGTGGACGCGACGAACGCTCCGGACCCTGGCTCTATCTGGACCACGCCGGCCAGCCCGTTCGGGATGATGCCCCAGGCGGGGGCGGCAGCCACGGTGCTGAACATGAGTTTGTCGTCGTAACCCGTGCGCCGGAACATCCGGTCATGGTGGGCCTGCCGGCCGAATGGCTGCACGCCCAGGACGAACTCTATGACTCGCTTCGCGGGCCAGCGGAGGGTCTCGAAATCCTCGCCACTGCCTGGGCTGATCCGGAGAAAGGCGGTACCGGTCGGCATGAGCCGGTCGTGATGGCCGTCAGTTATGAAAGCGGCCGGGCCTTTCACACCACTTTGGGGCACGGCGACTACTCGGTGGAATGCGCCGGTTTCGCGGCCCTGTTGCAACGCGGCACAGAATGGGCGGCGACTGGCGAGGTCACCCAACCACCGCCGGACCCAGCGAGCTTGCCAACTGCGACCACTTCTGCCGTCTGGAAACCGGCGAATGCAGAAGTTCAGCCATCGGGCGACGGCGGCTAACCTTCTCGTTCCACGGCTCCCGCCGTGGAACGCAATGACCAAAGGCTCCGCCTTCGCCTCCCCGTCAGTCGCCAAATGCTGCCAGGGCAGATCCCTTGGTCAGTGCGGTCCAGGGCAGGAGCCCCGGACCGAGCAGCTTTTCCTCGTTTCATGGCAGGAGATCCGGACCGAGGACTTGGCACCCGAGCCGCAACCAGGAGTCAGGCCAGTTCTTTCTGAATCGTCGTGCCTTCTTTCGTCGTTCGCACTTCATAGCCCGCGTCGCGGATTTTGCCGCGGATCTCGTCGGCCAGCTTGAAATCCTTCGCCGAGCGGGCAGCGTCGAGGTCCTGGCACCACTGCTCGGCCTGGCGGACGGCAGAATCAGGGTCGCCTCCGCCTTCGGGTTCCGGCGAATCATCGCCTTCGCCAATCGGGGCGACGGAGAGCACCGAGTTGATCTGCTTCCACGCTGCCAGCGATTGGGCCGGGTCCGAATGGCGACCTTTGGCCCAGCCCAGGACGTGGGAGATTGCCTCGGCGATGTTCAAATCGTCGGCCAGCGGCTCGATGAAGCCCGCGATGGCCGGATGGGTCAGATCGACTTCGGCCGTCTCCCCGCCGCACTTTTCTTCCAGTGCCAGCCGCATTTCAACCAGCTTGCGGACCGTGTCGGCCGAGTCGGTCAGGCCCTTGCGGGTGAAATTGAGATTGGTCCGGTAGTGGGCCTTGATCAGCTCGAACCGCAGCACCGAAGGATGCACCGGGCGGCCGGTGACCTTGCCTTCGAAGACATCGCGGGCGGTGAAGAAGTTGCCCTTCGATTTGGACATCTTTTCGCCTTCGACAAACAGGAACCGGGCGTGGATCCAGAAGCGTGAAAACGTGTCGGCCCCGGTCGCGCCGCAGGACTGGGCGATCTCGCACTCGTGATGGGGGAAGATCAGGTCTTCACCGCCGGTGTGGATGTCGATCACTTCCGCGTCGAGCAGCTTCATCGCCATCGCCGAGCACTCAATGTGCCAGCCAGGATAGCCCGTGCCCCACGGTGATTCCCACTTCATGATGTGGTGCGGGTCGGGCTTCCAGAGCATGAAGTCGCCGGGGTGGCGCTTGAGCGACTGGTTCTCGTCCTGGACGCGTCCGCCCGCACCCGCCTGCAGCCGGTCGAGCGTGTTGCCGCTCAGCCGGCCGTACTCGGGGAACGACTGGACGCTGAAGTAGACGACGCCGTCGGAGGCGATGTAGGCGTGACCGCGTTCCAGCAGCTTGCGGATGATCCGCTGCATCTCGTCGATGTGGTCCGTCGCGCGCGGCACGCGAGCCGGGTACTCGTGGGCGATCCGGTAAGCCAGCCGGCGGGAGTCTTCGAGAAACGCGTCGAGGTAGTACTGCGCGATCTGCCAGGGGTCGTCCGGATTGGCGACCGCCCCTTCCGGCACGCGGCCCGACTTCTTGTTCTGCTTCAGCCGCTCAGCGGCCTCGGTCATCTTGTCCGTCTCGCCCTCGGTCATGTGCCCGACATCGGTGATGTTCATCACCTGGCGGACGTCGAAACCGACCAGTTCGAGGTAGCGGCGGAGCAGGTCGCCGAAGAGGAACGAGCGGAAGTTGCCGATGTGGGCGAAGTCATAGACCGTCGGCCCGCAGCTGTACATCCGGACGATGCCCGGATCGACCGTGCGAAAGTACTCCAGCTGGTTCGACAGCGAGTTGTAAAATCGGATCTTCATGTCATCAGCAGGAGGCATGTGGCCATCCGGTCCAGGACCTGGTTCCGGCAATTCGGCCGCCGAAACGCGTGGTTTCAGTTTCGACTCGGCACCGCCGGAAACCGGAATCTACCTGTCCATTGCCAGGCCAATCAAGGCGAATGGCCGGTTTGGAGAATTTTGGAGCCACTTTCGCATATCGTGCCCGACTGTTTCGAGAGCGATTCGCACCTGTCCAGACGGCAGGCGTGGGCGTTTGTTCGGACTGGAAGGGGTGGGGGGGGGGTTTTTTTGAACCGCGGGTTCCAGGGCCAAACCCCCGCCCCAACACCAGACCCCCCCCCCCCCCGGAGGCCCCCCCCCCGCCGGCGGGCGGGGGGCCCCCCCCGGGAACAC
>JANOFL010000277.1:0-10994 GCA_031405895.1 Planctomycetota bacterium | reverse complement strand
AGGCTCCCGCCGAGACATGACCGGCAAGTTCTGCCTGTCTCGGCGGGAGCCTCGACCTCCCTTTTAACCTGGGGTTTTCCGATGTTGTTTTTCGGCTGTCCCTTATCCTCCCTCGGTTGATTCCATTGTGGCCGAGTATTGTTCGATGCCGGCTTCGCGACAGATGCCCATGACTTCGGCAACGGCCTGCCAGCTGGCGTTGCGGTCGGCGCGGATGATGACCGACTGGGTGAGCGGATTGTTGGTGTGGGCGGTCACGATCCGGGCGCGGACTTCATTAATCTCGCGAAAAGCACCATCGACGAAATAGCGGCCTCCTGCATCGACGTTGATGATCAGCTCCTGGGGCTGAAACGTGGCGGGCAGCGCGGCGCTGATATCGGGCAGCGAGAGGTCCAGCTGCGGTTCCTCGTCCGCGATCCGGCTCGCGACGAGGAAAAAGATCAGCAGCAGAAAAACGCAGTCGATCATCGGCGTCAGGTTGATCGCCTGGGCGGCACTGTTGCGGCGGAGCTGGACGGCCATGGTGGGTTCGGACGTGGGACAGAAAAACGTTGGTCAAAAAAATGGGGGACAAAAAAATCAGGGACAGATTTGCAGTCTGTTAATGGGTGTGGGGTTGACCAAGTGGGACGGGAGTGGCGCGAGGGACGTGAGGGATGACAGGCTGAAAGCCTATCCCACGTCCTCGCGGACGGGACGGCGTGGCGGGCGGGGGCGGGCTGGTTCGGGGATAGCCGCGAGAGCTCCGGATTCGTCAAAAGCGTTGCCGTTTCGGACTTCTGGTCCAGGCGGGTCGTTCCGCGGCGGGCCGGATGTAGCCGGCGGTGCGTCGGCGGGCTGGGTGAAACGGAGCACGCCTTCGTACCGCTCGAGTTGGGGCAGCAGGCCGCGGACCATTTCTTCGGTCTGGTTGAGCAGCTTGATGATCCGGTTCTCAAACCAGTGCGACATCAGCGTGGCCGGAATGGCGATATTGAGGCCGCCGATCGTCGTGACCAGCGCGATGTAGATGCCGCGCGAAAGGGCGGTCGCCCGGTCCTGGCCGACTTCGAGCTGGGTCGTGTCATAGAACGACTGGGTGATCCCCCAGACGGTGCCGAGCAGTCCGATCAGCGGCGCGATGGCGGCGCATAGCGTCAGCCAGGAGACCGGCTGCTGGAGCCGGATCGCCGCGCGCTGGGCCGCCTCGGTGCAGGCGTGTTCCAGTTCCATATGTGGCCGGCCGACTTTGACGAGGACGCTGCGAAGGATGTCGGCCGCCACAGATGGGGTGTTCTGACAGACGACGTAAGCATCGCGCGGGTCCATTCCGCCCGGTTGCTGGCCGAGCCGCGCCAGTCGCTCGACCATCCGCTCGGGCATGATCCGGTCGCGTTGCAATGCGATCATCCGTTCGACCGAAATGGCGACCGCAACCAGGCTGATCAGGCCGAGCGGGATCATGTAAAAACCGCCCTGAACCAGCAGCCGGAACAGGTTCATGCCGGAACGGGAGCTGGCTTCAGCCGGCTGAGCCAAAGGTTCAGCCGCCTGCCCCGCAACTGGAACAGATTCCTGCACGGGAGTTGCGAACAGCGGCTGGCCGGGAGCGATGGCTGCAAAGAACGTCGCAACGACCGCCGCAAACAGCCGGCTGATACGCGGTGCGCGCGGACGGAAGAGTTTTGGACAGAAAAATTGAGGACAGAAAGATTGGGAAACTGATGCGGCGAGGGCCGGGGGCATCAGGTTGGTGCGTTGCACGCACCCTACGGGCGAGATCATGGTGGGGACGCTGGCTGGTGTTTGGACTCGGTCTCTGTTTCGCGACGCCCACCCGTCATCTGTTTCAACCGCGCGGGAACCCGTCAAGTTCCGGTGGGGCCGGGTCTGGCCCGTCGTTTGAGCTTGTCGAGGTTTTTGCGAGCTTCGGCCACGTTGGAATCGTCGGGGTAGATGGCGATCAGTTTTTCAAACAACCGCGTCGCGTTGGCGATCAGGTCGGCGCTGCGTTCGGCGGGTGCCGTATCGACCTGGACGGTGTAGCAGAGGGCGGCTTCGTAGAGTGCATAGGCCTGCCAGGCATCGATGGCCGGGTCTTCTGCATCGCCGCCATAGCCGAGATAGACGTTTTTGTAGATGTCGATCGCGTCGTCGAACTTCTTCGCGACAAAGAGCCGGTCGCCGAGCAGGCACCAGGCCCGCGCGCCGGTTTTGCCGAGACTTGCGGCAGCTTTGGTCCAGGCTTTCGCGGCTGCGTCGAGATCACCCAGTTCGCGGCAGGCATTGCCGACTTCCAGCCATGCATCCTGACGCAAAGCCTCGTCGGCCGATTCGTCGTCAGCCAGAAGCCGCGCGAATTCCAGAGCCTGATCGAACTGGCCGGCCTTGAAAGCCGCCTGGGAACCATGCAGCCAGGCCAGCCAGCGGTTGGCGGGCTGGATCCGTTCGCTGGTCTCGATGGTCTTGCGCGAATCGCCCAGCGCCATCGCGGCCTCGGCGAACTTGTCTTGCGCGAACAGGCTTTCGCCGATCATGAACAGGCCATCGGCGAGGAAGTCGCCGGCGGGAAACTCGCGGACCTGGGTGGTGAACTGTTCGTGGGCGACGGCGAACTCCTTCTGGCGGTAAAGCGACCAGCCCAGCTTGTACGCCGCCCGTTCGCGAATGTTGGCGGGCGCTTTCTTGTTCCCGAATGCATTCCGGTAGTGGCCGGTTGCGGTGGCGAACTCGCCGGCACGGTAGGCGACTTCGCCCAGCTGGAACGACGCATCGGCCGCGACCGGGCTGTCCGGGTGTTCGCGAGCGATCGTGCGGAACTGTTCGATCGCCGCGTCGGCCTGTTCGCTGTTGAGCAAGGCCCAGGCCAGCTCGTAGCGGACGCGGTCGGCGATTTTTTTCGCGCCATCCAGCTTCAGCAAATCGCTGGCCTCCTTGACCACACCGGCGTGCTGCTCCGCCGCGACCAGGGCCAGAACCAGTTCGTAGCGAAGGTCGGTCGAGTCGACGGCCGGGTCGAGGATGCGAATCTGGTCCTGGAGCGCGGCGATCGCGGCCTCATTGTTGCCACCGGCGCGAAGTGCGGCGGCCAGTCCACGGGCGGCTTCCCTGGCCAGTTCGTGGCCGGAATGGTCCTTGACAATCATTTTGAACAGCGCGGCCGCGGTGGCGGGCTGCCCCAGTTTGAGTTCGCTCCACGCAAGTCCATTGAGTGCTGGTACCGCGAACGGGCTGGCCGCAAACTGGCGATGAACGAGATCGAACCAGGCTTTGGCCCTGTCGAAATCGCCCGCGTCAAAAGCCTTGCCGGCGACCCGGACTGCCGCGCCGGCAATTGCGACGGATTCAGGAAAGTCCTTTTGCAGCCGTGCGAGCGTGGCTTCGGCCGCGGCCCAGTCACCGGCCGCCGCCTGCCAGTCGGCCAGCGTGGCGAGGACTTCATCGCCTCGGCTCCAGTCGTCCGAGATCACCAGCGACTCGTCCAGTGCCGCGCGGGCCTTTTGCAGATCGCCGGCCGCATGCTCGGCGAGCGCCGTCCAGTACATCGCCTGGGCGCGGAGCGGTGCAGCAAGCTTCTGGTCGCCCGCCACGCGCCGGGCCGTCGCAATGGACTCGGTGGTTTCACCGGCGCGCAACTGTTCGGCGGCAAGCGCCACCAGCCAGTGCGCAAGGCGCTGATGTTCGGGATGCGCTGCGGCCAGCTCCTTGAGCAGTTTCGCAGCGGCCGGCCCGTCACTTGGCGCCAACAGTTCGGCCTTCAGTTCCCGGATGTCGGGCAGGTAGCTGTGCCCGGCATAATCTTCCTCGAAACGGGCGATCAGCTGGCCGGCGAGGTCGGGGTTTTTTGCCTGAACGGCACCCCACGTCGCGTTGTAGAGCGCGAGCGGCGCGGGCGGCGTGTCGGAAAACTCGTCGGCGATCCGCAGGTACAGGTCCCGGGCGCGATCTTCGTCGAGTGGGAGCGTGGCCTCGGCTTCATCGAACAAAAGTTCTGCCTTGAGCCGCTGTTCGGTGACCCGCCCGGCCCAATCGGCCGCCAGTTCCGCGGCGGCCGCATGTTGGCCATCGGCCCGCAGCAGCCGGGCCTGTTCATGAGCGGCCTGGCCCGAGAGCGCCGCGTCCACAGCGATCAGCTTCGTGAACTCACCTTGCGCCAGCTCAGGCTTTTGTCCCGCAACATACTGCAATCCGGCGTTGAGCAAGGCCCTGTCGCGCAGCGGCGTGCCGTCGATTTCGGCGACTCGTGAGAACAGTTCAGCCGACTGCATCCGTTCGCCGCGCTGGTCGGCCTGGATGGCGGCGAGGAAGAGTGCCTGGTCGCGCCCGGTGAAGTCCTTTTTCTCCACCAGCCCGGCCAGCAGTTCTCCCGATTCGTCCGCCAGTTTCTTTTGCCCGGCCGCATCGTCTCTCCCGTCTGCCGCCACGGCGAGCTGCCAGACCGACTCGGCCGCGCGAAGGCGGACCTCGTCGGCAACTGCTCCATCGGCGTCGCTGGTTCCGGCCAGCCATTCGCGATAGTGTTCCGCGGCTGCCGAGTGGTTGCCGGCCTGCTGCTCGATCCAGCCGAGGGCGTAGATCGCATCGCGCCGCCAGCTGGAGTCCCTGTTCGCTGCGACTGCGGCGTAAGCCGTGCGGGCCTCGTCCATCCGGCCCAGTTCTTCGTAAGCGTTGCCCTGGTTCCAGAGCGCTTCGTGCAGGCCCTTGTAGTCGGGCCACGTCCGGCTGAGTTTGTCCAGCGTTACAGTCGCGGTCGTCAGCAGCTGGTTTGACTTTTGCGGATCGCTGGTGGCCAGTTCACGGCCCAGTTCAAGCTGGGAGTAGCCGAGAAAGAGGTGCGCCCCGGCCAGCGTTTCAGTCGACCCGGCCGGCAGTTCGGCGATCGCCTTCTCAAAACTCCCGATCGCCTCGGCGTGCTGTTTCAGGCGGGCCTGACATATTCCCAGATTGTGTCGGGCCTCCGCGCGGCGCGGGTATGCGGGGTGACTTTCCAGCAGCAGCAGCCAACGGCCGGCCGCGTATTCGTTGTCGCCTTGCTGCTGGGCATTGAGTGCCGTTGCCGCGAGCGCGTCGGCCGCGTCGTCCTGGCGGCAACCGCCCCATGCCAATGAGGGAATCAGCGCCAAGCCAATGGCGATGGCCAGCCAGCCCCGCGCCATTCCGGCGCTGGCCGCCCGACTGTGTTTCGCCCGCAGTCTGATTCCTGGCATTGATGGCTCCCGTCCCGGGGCAACCCAACCCGGCTGAACCGGGACACTGACCGTAAAACGTCCGGAACCAGCGGTTCTTTCAGGCACCGGCGACGGGGCCCCCGGCAGTTGCCGAAAGGAGAGTCGCCCGAACCCGACTGTTCACTGGTTCGAATCACGGTAATTCTACTGTGCCGCGCTGGTCAGCTGTCCAACAGCTGAATTCCGGCCAGGCAGTATTCGTTCCCAAAAGCCCAACCTTGGCGAAGCCTGGCCCTCCCTATCGAAAGGCTGATGCTGGCTGACGTTGAGTCAAATCACGGGCCAGCCAGTCAAGACGCAGCACGAGGGCAAAAAGTTTGCCGGCACAGGGCCAGAATCTCTACCACAATTGATCCAGGCGAGTCCCGGCGGGCCGGGCTCAGCCCTCCGTATCGGTGGCAATGCACCGAGGTCACGCCCCCAGCGGCTCGTCTACGGAGAGTTGCGTTGGACACGGAGGGCTGACGCCCTGCCGCTCGCCCAAATCCATCAAGCCTGACCACGCGCCGTTTTGCCCGGTCGCCTCAACCGCCGCCAAACGGGTCGCCACCGCTGGCAGGTGCATCCGACGCTGCGCCGCCGTCATCCGTGGCACCGGCCGCCGCGGCAGTTTCCAGCGCGCCGCCGTCGATCCAGGCTTTGACTTTCTTCAGGACCGAATCGCCGACCTTCCGGCCGTTGGGAGGCATGACCTTCGGATCTTCATGGCTCATCATCAGGTAAAGCCGGCTGGCCGACGAATCGCCCGCGACGACCACTGCCCCTGATCCTCCGCCGCGCATCGAGGCTTCGTGACTGGAGAGGTCAAGGCCGCCCTTCTGGGTCCGCGCGCCATGGCAACTACCGCAGTTCTGGCGGAAAAGTCCTTCGACATCTTTCCAGACTACCGCCTTGACTTCGTTTTCCGTTGGCTGCTCTGGCTCATCGGAGGGCTGCTCACCGCCGGCTCCGCCGGCTGCGAACGGATCGGCGTCGCCGCCTGCGGCACTCATGTTGTCGCCACCGCCGGCCGCCGCGCCACCCGGATCGGCACCTCCTGCGTTGTCGCCACCGCCGAACGGATCGGCGTCACCGCCGCCAGCCGCAGGCGGGTCCGATCCGCCAAACGGATCATCGCTGGCAGCACCCGATGGCGCGCTGGACGAACCGCCAAACGGATCGTCGGAGTTCGCGGGCGGATTGCTGTCGGCCCCAAACGGGTTGTCGGACTGGCCAAACGGATTGTCGCCTGGCGAAGGATCGCGACCGGAATCAGGCGTCTCGCCCGGTTCCTGGGTGCTGGCCAGTTCCGTCCAGTCACCGGCATGGAACATCGGTCGCGGGCTGCCCGTTTCACGCAGGCACTGGACAAGACCTGTGCTGTGGCAAATGTAGATCCGGTCGGTCTGGCGGTTGGAAAAAGAACGCAGCGAAAGCGAACCGGAGACCGCGCCGAGATTCGATCCCGACTTCCGGTCGAGGGCCATCAGCTGGCCCAGCGAGCTCAGCACATAGAGCCGGTTCTCGCTCGCGCCCACAAACTGGCGGATCCCGCTGAGCGGAAGCTCCCAGCCCGCGGAGCTGTCGCCTGTCCGGGCATCGAACTTGAACAGCTGGTTGTTCTCGGTGATCACGAACAGGTCATCGCCCAGTGGCACGGGAGCCTTGCGAATCCGCTCGCCAGTCGGAAAATCCCAGAGCAATGCTCCGGTTGCTTCAGCCACGGCGTAGATGAATCCTTCGCGCGAGGCGACATAGAAAACGCCGGCGTGCGCCGCGGGCTGGGCCTCGACCGGGCTGTCCGAACGCAGCCGGAACCGCATCGATCCGATTTCATCGGCCGGAGCGACGGTCAGTCCGCGATCTGTCGGCCAGGCGACGGAAGTCCCTTCCAGCAACGGGGCGAGGCTCGTGGGCGGCTTGCCGACCGCGACATAGACCGTCCGCCCAAAACCCTTCGAGTCGAGCGGAATCGCTTCGAGCCGGCCATTCGCGGTGGGGACAAAAATGTAGTGGTCGTTGATGACGGGACTGCCCGAAACGGCGTCCGCCAGTTTCTTGCTCCACATGGTTTTGCCGGAACTGGCGTCGAGGCAATGGACGCTCGATCCATTGATGACGGCAAGGTGGGTTTTGCTGGCCCCCATGCCGAGCGTGGGGTACTGACGCGAGCCGACGTCCACCCGCCAGCGCAGTTCTCCCGTTTCGGCATCGATCGAGTTGAGCTGGCCAGTTTTGCTGAGCGTGTAGAGCGTGGTGTGCGGGACGGTCACCTTTTCCACCGTCACAGTGTCTTCTTTCAGGTTGCGCGTCAGCCGCGCCTGCATGATCTCCTGGCGGATCGCGGCGAACCCGGCGGCACCCTCGACGCCGAACGGCTCGCCAAACGGGCTGAGGTCATGTTCCGAAATGACCTCGCGCAGCCCACCGCCGGCGATTTCGAAGAACGTGGTCGCGCGGTTCTCGTCGATCACAAGCGCGACATCGACCAGCGCGCTGGCTTCCGAGACTTCGAGTTGAGAAAACCACTGCACCACCAGACCCACCCGGCCGGCTTCGACGGGCGAGATCATGCCTTCGTCGGCCCAGGTGACTGGCACGAACCAGCCCGAGATCACCAGAGGGAAAATGGCCAGCAGGCGTTGGGGAGACAGCATCACGGCAGTCGCTCCGGGGGCAAAACAACACGAACAGCGCACTTGCCCATCCCCCGCCCGTTTCGACCGGGGGCTGGGCAATCTCGGCGGATCAGTCACCGGCGGCCTGATCGATCAGGTCGGGCCGGTCAACTTCCATTCTATTCCAAACGGCCAGCCGGCCTCCGGAACGAGGTACCACCTGGACAAAAATCGGCGGGATTTTTAGGATAGCCACAGCGGTTGGCCCGATTCCGGGGCTGCCCGGATGAAATTCTCCCCTGACGCCAGCGGTCGTGCCGGTTATGCCCGACGTGCGGCCAAGTCCCGGCTTCGGTCCGGGATTGGCGGCGCGGGCTGCGGGTACCGGTGCCCGAGTGACTGAAGAACTGCCCAGGGCAGAAAGGTCGAGTCCGCTGAACCGCCACCCCGGACTGAACCGACCCGTCGAAGCGTTGTTGGGATACCTCAACTTCAGCTCGGGGGCTCACGATCCGGCGTTTTTCCGGGCGCTCAACGAAGTCTTTCGCGAACTGGCCACGCAGGTGCCCGCCCCGGAGTCCGCGGGAACGGCTGACCAGCCGGCACCCGCCATCGCCTTCCGCGTCGGCCAGCGGCTGAAGGACGAGCTCGCCTCGTTGCACGAACAGCAAGGTGCCTTTTCCGATACCCAACAGGCGACCCGCGTGATCGAACTCTGTTTCGACCAGGTGCTCCCCGCTTACCGTGAGTTCCACACCGACTTGCTGTTTCACCAGAATGACGGGTTCCTGTTCAACTCGTGGTTCGTCGGCCGGGTCAGCGAAGAGATCCTGCGCAGCGAGCCACTCGAGGCTGGTCCCGAAGAGCTGGTACCGGGCATTCTCCGCAAGCTCAACGATTACCTTGGCCACCGCCCGGTCGCGGTGCTCGAAGGCCAGCGGATGGAACCGTGGCCGCACGAGTACGTTCGCCCGGTCCCGATCTGGATTCGCGACAGCGGCGGGGCGGTCGGCCCCTATGAAGAACTCGTCAACCAGGCGATTGGCATCCTGCGGGGCTGTGACGAAGACGTCCTCCGTGCCGCGCAGCTCGACATCGCCCGGCTGAGCGAACTGGCGATCGACCCGCGGGCACTCGATTTTGAACATCCGATCAACCGCCGTCCCAACCACCACTTCGGCCAGTGGGATGAACAGCTCGTCGACAACGAAGGCTATTTCCACCGCTTCATCATCCACCAGATCACGATCGACTCGATGCTGGCCCGGATCGGCGGCGAAACGGAAGTGCCGCGCGAAGAGCTGATGTTCGAGGCGGCCGCCGTGCTGGCCTGCACGATGCTGATGGGATCGGGGATCAGCGGACGCGGGCCGGGGGCGTGGGATTCGACCATGACCCTCGGCAAGCTCGTGCCGATGATCGCCAGTTATCGCGACCAGTTCTACCAGTCGCTGTTGCAGACGCTTCCCGCCGCCCACCGCCAGCGGCTGACCGCCGAATCCAAACAGCGGCACCAGCCCTTTGGTGCCGCCCGGCAACACATCAACGCCCAGCTTGGCCAGCACCGCGACCGGCAGATGGTCCACAGCCGGCTCTCGGCCGTCTACGCACGGATGGGCTACGAGCAAGCCGCCCAGCAGGAAGCCGACGTCGTCCAGGTGACCTCGACGCGGATCAACACGCAGCTCGACTGTCTCCTGAGCGGTGCCGCCGTCGCGATGCGATCCCAGAAACTTGAGGCGGCCGCAGGCAATCTGCCGAAGCTGTTCGCCCTGATCCGCCGCGGAATCGAGTGCGGCGCGTTGCCCGACCCGTGGAGCATCATCGCCTTCGACGGCAACTACAGCCTCTTCCCGGCGATGGAAAACACGGTCCGCGACCACCGCGTCGACGACCTGGTCGAACTGATGAACCAGGTCTTCCTGCTCTGCTCGCAGCTCTGGGCTGACGCCGCCGCGGCCAACCAGACCGAGCTGGCCGGCAAGGTCCAGCGGCAGTTTCGCGAACTGGCCGACTGGTGGCGGAAGTACGCGGCCCACCAGGTGATGTCGATCGACGGCGTCGACCCCGATGACGTCTACGAGGCTTCCCGGATCGTCGCTGAAGCCCTCAACCTCTGGCATCGCGGCGGTGCGGCGGCCGGCGACATCGAATTCTGGGCCCAGCACGCCCAGCTTTTCGATTCTCCCAGCGCCTACGCGATGGTCGTCACGGCGCTGCTCGAGCGACGGGATTTCAAGACTTCGCGGGCCTTGCTCATCCACTGGCTCAGCCAGTCCGACCGGGTCGAACTGGAAGCCGGTGACCACTCCTTTCACGACCTGCTCTGGCAGTGGCTTGAGCTGCAGCGCGAGCTGGCTGGCAGCGAAGACCCGGCCATTGCGGCCGAGACCTGGGAGCGAATCGGCAAATTCCACGACTTCCTCGAAGCCAACGCCGACGACTACTGGTCGATCCCCCAGTTTCAGCCCCAGCCACTGGGCGATTTGCCCGACGAAGATGGCCCGGAGTGGGAAGGCGGTGGCGAACTGGACGAGCCCTTCACCGACGGCGAAGAACCGGCTGGTCCCGACGGGCTGCTCGGCGCGGCCTACGAAGGCGTCATCTACAACGACCAGACCGACGACGGCATCGACGGAAGCATCCACGACGGCGGCGAACTGGACGACGCCGACTTCGAAGCCGAAATGATGCGGATCACCGAACGGCTCGAGTTCATTGTCTCGCTCGCCGGCTACTGGCGGTTCGCCGCGGCCTTTCCCTTGCCCGGCGGACCCGGCCAGGAACTGCGGCAAGGCGACAGCCCGGCCCGCCAGGTGATCGCCCAGCGGCGCGAACTTTATTCCGCCTGGATGGAACAGGCCTTTATCAATCGCAACAACCTGAACGGACTGCTGGAGTCGGTCCAGAGCCTTGCCCTGCTCTCGGACGGGGTCGACTCGGAAGCCATGCTGCACTACGACCGGCAGCGGCTGATGAAGGAGTCGCTCGTCCAGCAGATCATCGCGGCCTGCGTCGAAGTCGAAAACTCGATCCGGATGCTGGCGGCGGCCAACCTCGCCATCGGCGTGTTGCTCGAACGCCAGCCGATCGACGAGGTCGACTCGCGGATGAAGCAGTGGCAGCCCGTGATCTCGGTCTTCGCGGCCCTGCTGCTCCGCAATGCCCGGCGGATCGTCGACCTGTT
>JANOFL010000201.1:0-6871 GCA_031405895.1 Planctomycetota bacterium | reverse complement strand
CATCTCCCTGTTTCGAATCAAGACTCCCGGCGAATGCTGTTCGCGACTCGCAACCACAGCAGCCAGGATGAATCAACCTGAACGATCAGGCTGTGAGCTGGCATCCTACGACTCGAAAATGAACGCACAGTGAACGGGAGTAAAATGTGAAACCGCGCCGCGTTAGACCATGCCGGCTGAAAATCCTCACGCACTCCCGATGCCCGACAGTCCCGATGGGGCCTGGATTACGGAGCACGTGCCGATGGCGCATGTTGCCGATGTGGA
Source organism: Planctomycetota bacterium (assembly GCA_031405895.1). Classification (GTDB taxonomy): domain Bacteria; phylum Planctomycetota; class Planctomycetia; order Pirellulales; family Pirellulaceae; genus BJ22. The sequence continues at coordinate 6,604 of JANOFL010000201.1, read as the reverse complement.
CCGGTCGGCGGATTTCTACGCGCTGCCTGGATGCTTTTGCGACAGCCGCCTTTCCGACGCCGCCGGCCGGACGTTTTTTGCGCCGCTGAGTGCGGGCAAGGGCCGGATCATGCTGACGCGGGCGAGCGCGCCGATGTCGCCGAAGTCCAGCAGGCCAGCCAGTACGTCAGCAACCCGGCCGACCCGGTTCCCTACCGCGCTCGCGAGGACATTCGCCACCAGTTCACCCCGCGCGAATACATGACCGACGACCAGCGCTTCCTCGCCGGCCGGCCCGATGTGCTGACCTTTCAGACCGAAGTCCTCGACCGCGACGTGACCATCGCCGGTTCGATCTCGGGCAATCTGTTCATCTCGACCGACCAGACCGACGCCGACTGGATCGTGAAGGTGATCGACGTTTTCCCGAACGACCATCCGCAGCTGGAAGGCACGCCCGACGGCATCCGGCTGGCCGGCTACCAGATGCTGGTCCGCGGCGACGTGCTGCGGAGCCGCTTCCGCGACTCGGTCAGCGATCCCAAGCCGCTGGTCGCGGGTGAAGTCACGCCGGTCAAGGTTCCCCTGCTCGACGTTTTCCACACGTTCAAAAAGGGCCACCGGATCATGGTCCAGGTCCAGAGCACCTGGTTCCCGCTGCTCGACCGCAACCCGCAGAAGTACGTCGACAACATCTACAAAGCCGCCGCGGAAGACTTCGTCACGGCCAGCCACTGTGTCTGGCATTCACCAGATCATCCGAGCCATATCGAGTTCCGGAAGATGGAAGTGAATCAAGGCACAGGATCGCGCTAGGAACCGCGGTCTGGATGCATTGGCCCACCATCAAGCGGTGCCACCCACCAATAGCAACCTGGCACAGGGCCTGAATCCCGGGATCACACAGGAATGCCGGTCCGTAATGCCGGAACAGGAATCCGGCGTCCGCCTCGCCTGCGGACAACGTCATGATGCGAGCCACCGGTCGGGCACGGCACCGGAAGGCCCAAGGGTCCCCGGCTTCTCTCCAGCCGGAATCACGGGGTGGCTATTTCAGCCGCGCGTGGAATATGTCACCAAATGGTGACATATTGTGGCCATGAACGGGCTCTTTGAAGGCGGGCCGTTGACCCGCCTTTCCCGGCACCTGGCAAACCAGGCGGCTACGACGGGATGGGGAAATCCAGCTGGAAAACGGAGCCGCGCGGGTCCGATTTCTCAAGCGTGAGGGTCGCCCGGTGAACTCTGGAAATCCAGGCCGCAATCGACAGGCCCAGCCCGGCTCCACCCGCGTTTCGTTCCAGATCCAGAACCCGCGCATCGTCCGCGCGATAGAACCGGTCAAAGACCTTCAGCTGGTCGCCGGTCGGGATTCCAATCCCCGTGTCGCTGATCGTAACCAGGTAACTGGCGTCTCCTTTGCGGGTTTCCACCAGCACCTGCCCACCCGGACGGTTGTATTTGATGGAGTTGTCGAGCAGGTTCAGGAACAGCCGATGGAGGAGCTCTTCGTCCGCGGAGACCGGCATTTCATCGCTGCCGGAAAAACAGATCTTAACCTCCCGTTTGTCCGCGAGCGTGCGAACCGCGCGAATGGATCCTCCCAGCACCTGTTTCATGTTGATCCATTTCAACCGCGGCTGAAACTGCTCGCGATCGGCCGTGGCCAGCAGGAACAGATCGTCGACGATGCCGCACAATCGCCTCGATTCTTCGTGCACGACGGTCATCGATTCGCGGAATTCTTCGGCGCTTCTTGAGTCGCCGGACAGCGCGACTTCCGATTCGGCCCGGACGATCGTCAGCGGGGTACGCAGTTCGTGCGACGCGTCCGCGATGAACCGCTGTTGCTGTTCAAACGCCGATCCCAGCCTTGTCAGCAGCGCGTTGAGCACGATGGCCAGCCCACCCAGTTCGTCGGCCGCATTCCTGACGGGCAACCGTTCGTGAAGATTGGTCGAGCTGATTCTTTGAGCCTGCCGGCTGATCAGAAGAACCGGGGCCAGGCTTCGTCCGGCCAGAAAGTATCCACCGCAGCCGGCCAGGACCAGTGCCACAGGGACAGCCCAACAGAAAATCTGCCAGAGCGAAGCCATGAACGCCCGTTGTTCTTCGAGCGGATGAGCCACCAGAACCCGAAAGTCCTTGCCATCGAATGTCAAAAGCCGGTGTTGCACGCGCCAGGAACCCCCTGCGCCATCCACCTCGATGTCGCCGGCCCGGCCGGACAGCCCGGCCGCTGCCACCCGCCCCTTGTCGTCCTCAGCCGTAGAGACCAGCAGCGTGCCGGACGAGTCATGGACTTCGACGACAAAGCCCCGCAGATTCAGGCCGTCAACTTCCGCCACGATGGCCGTCTCAATCGACGCCTCCTCGGCCTGGTCCTCCAGATCGCCCTCCGCGTGACCGGTCAGTCGCAGGTCCTCGCGGCGCTGGATCACATCGCTCTCTTCTTCATACAGCCCAAGGACCACCATCTCGAATGTATCCGCCAGATTCCGGCTGGCCATCTGGCCCAGCCGGCGACTGACCAGCTGATACGTCGCGGTCGCAAAGGCGAGGATGATCAGCGACAGAATGCCGAGGTGCCAGATCGTCAGCGTGACCCGGATGGATTTAAAGAACATCGAGGAAGTACCCCGCGCCGCGTTTCGTATGAATCAGACTGATCGCCACGCCCTGGTCGATTTTCGCGCGCAGGCGTTTGATGAACACTTCGATGACGTTTGAAAAGGGATCGAAGTTCTCGTCCCAGCAGTGTTCCGCGATTTCCGCGCGCCCGAGCAGCCGGCCTTTTTTTCGGGCCAAGAACTCGAGCACACAGTATTCCTTGGCCGTCAGCACAACTTCCCGGACTCCGCGCCAGACGCGCTGCGAGGTCAGGTCGATGGTCAAATCGGCAATTACCAGCCGGCTGGGGGCAACTTCGCTGGCGCGGCGTCGCAACAGGGCGCGAATCCGGGCGACCAGCTCGGCGAACTCAAAAGGCTTGGCCAGATAATCGTCAGCCCCGGCTTCCAGACCCTTGACCTTGTCGGACGTTTTCCCCCGGGCGGTCAGCATCAGGATGGGCGTGCTCCGGCCACCGTCGCGGAGGTGTCGGCAAACCTGCAAGCCGTCCATTCGCGGAAGCATGACATCCAGCACGATCAGGTCGTAGGCGTTGATGCCGGCCTTGTCGACTGCCTCGAAACCCGTGGCCGCGAAGTCGACCGCGAAGGAATGCTCACGCAACCCTTTGGCAACCGTCTCCGCCAGCCGCCGGTTGTCTTCGACCAGCAAAAGTCTCATGGGAGTATTGGCGCGGGACGGAACTGAAGCGGGCTCTTGACCAGGGCCCGGATCAGCGGCCGGCCCCGTCCTTCACGCGATTGGAACGTTTGCCTTTTTTCGGATTGTCGCCATTGTCAGCCCCCTCGTCCTCGCCTTCGTCGCTGTCCCCGGCATCGCGATCGGCAACCTCATCGGTGCGGGCGGTCAACGGAACGATTTGAACCATGTTGCCATTGGGGGCCACGAAGAAATCCCGTTCACCTGACTTGCCCGTGAGCGTCACTTCGTAGAGCACGATCTGGCAGCGCTCCAGTTCAAGTGTTTCACCCTTTCGCGCAACTGACCGGACGGTGTTCTTGACCGCCTCGGGAGCGTCCGCCAAGCCAACGGTTCGCTCACTGTACCCGTTTTCACTGCCGTCACCGTCGTCGCCTTCGTCCCCTTCACCGCCCTCGTCGTCGTCCCCTTCGTCGTCTGAATCGTCGTCGTTCATTTCGTCGTCATCGCCCTCGTCATCACCTTTCTCGTCATCGCCTTCGTCGTCGGCCCCTTCATCGCCCTCGTCGTCGCCGTCGTCGTCGCCTTCATCGACGTCGTCATCGCCGTCGTCGTCGCCCTCATCGTGGCCTTCATCGCCGTCGTCGTCGTCCCCTTCGTCGCCGTCGTCGTCGTCCCCTTCGTCGCCCTCGTCTTCGTTCCCTTCGTCGTCTGAATCGTCTTCGTTCATTTCGTCGTCGTCCCCTTCATTGCCCTCCTCGTCGCCTTCGTCGTCATCGCTGCCTTGATTGCCCGAGGCATGTTCGCGGGGGATCAATGAGACGATCCGGACAAGTTCGCCAGTGGGCGTCACGAAGAATTCCCGTTCACCCGACCGGCTCGAAAGCGTCACCTCGTAGAGCTCGATCTGGCAGCGCTCCAGCTCGAGTTCCTCGCCCTCGCGTGCGATGGCCTCGGCAATCTTCCTCACCGCCGCTGGAACTTCGTCCCGGTCAACCGTCCGCCCAAGGATGATCCGTTCGCCGATCTCTGCCGCCGCGGAGACCTCGACGGGCGGAGCGACGTTTTCGGCATGGCCCCCGTACCGCAAACTGGCAAAAGTGAGTCCAACCTGGACTGCCAGACAAAGGACAAGCAGGCCTGGATGATTCGACTTCATTTTGAAACTCTCGGGGGTTTTCGGGAAACCTCAAAACGTCCGGATCAACTCTAGCGGGAGAAGGTGAGAGAACGATGAGAAGGCCGGGAAGGCGGAAGGAGCGGGAGAAAAGCCCAGGCTTTCCATGCCCGAGCAAAAAACCGGCCCCGCGGCACAAACGCTGGGGGGGAAGTCTTGTCGCGAATTCCCCTGTTTTGCACCGGAGGCCGATCGCAGGGTTGGGTCACGCTCCCGAAGGATGCAGTCTCCACCTGCGGACAATGGAGCTAACTGCCAGTCTGAAAAAACAGGCTTGCGATGGTCTGGTTTCCGCTGGTCTCCAGAACGATGATCTCGATTTCATAGCGGCTGTTGCGTTCGAGGAACTGGTTCGGGACGGTCAGCGAAGTCACCGACGGTGGCACATGGATGCTGAGCGCCGGGGCTGAAAAACCATTGGGGTCGACCACGCCATCCTTGGTCAGGATGACTTCATAGCCCGTGCGGAGGAGCGGTCTCCCGTCCAGCGTTTGCGTCACATGGTTCCACCTGACGGTCAGGTTGGTGGCCGGAACCGTGCTTTCGTCAGCTGGAAAAGTAATGACCGGAATGGCCGGAATATTGTGCGTAAAAGTCGCCGCTCCGGTCAGCCGGCTGCCATCGGCCGTTTGGCCGCTGACCTGATACTGGCCTTCGGGAAACCGCCTCAGGATCTCCGCAATGGGGACTTCTGAATTGGGCGGCTCCGCGGACTCGAAAAAGATCCCGCTCATCGACTGCGTGCGAAGCTGTCGCTTCGGCGAGACCGACAGGATCAGCCGGCCATTCGGGTCGTGAACATACAGTTGCCGCCAGTCGGTGCCGTCGAAGAGGCCATGCACACCCGTATCGGCAGCCGTCCCGTTGTGTTCGATGTACAGTTTCGCGGCTGGCAGCCGCACGGGCGGCCGGAGGTAATAGTTGACCAGGCCGTTGACAAACTGCCCGACCTCGTCGTTTGCCGCGGGGGAAGCCTGTTGGGCCTCGGTCATGGAATTTCCGCTGACGCAAATTGCCAATCCCAGTGCCAGAGCTCCGAGAGAACTGGTCCAGTCTCGCAACGTGGTTTTCGTGCTTGTCATGTCTGCATCTCCCTGTTTCAAATCAGGACGCCCGGCGGATGCAGTCGGCGATTTGCGACGGCAGCAGCCCGGATGGATCAACCTGAACAATCAGGTTGTGAGCTCGCATCCTGGCAGCCGAAAATGAACGCACGGTGAACGGGAAAAGAATGGCTCTCCACCCAACGGTTCCGGGAAGACTCCCGGCGCATTGGGATTGGGGGCAGAGGAGGGAAGAATGGAAGTGCCGCGCGGTTGGCCGTGCCGGAATGCAAAATCGCACCTTCAAGACTTGCGCTGCAGACGGGGACTGCGTGTACCGGGGCCGACGGCCGCGGGCGCTACGGTTGCTCTTTGCGTTTCAAGTAGTCGCGAAACGACTCAAGCCGGGGAAGCGACTCCCGGTCCTTGGCACGGTTGGCGGCCCGTTTGCTGGCGATGATGTCGTCGATGTGGCAAACCGGGAAGCCTTCGACCACCACCCGCCGGTTCCAGGCGTCCTCAAACCGCTCGATTCCGTCGGGAGCAAAGACGAGGTCGACATCGAAGGGGCCGTTCTTCAGCTGAACAAAGTCCTTGCCGCGAACAATATCCCGGCACTCATTCCCGGAAAGCTGAAAGCCGAGTTCCAGCAGCGCGGTGGTCAACGCGCGGCCGTTCGCTTCATTCCGCTCCACGAACAGATGAGCGTCCTGGGTCGTGTCGGGAAAACCGAGCAGAATCGCGCCCGACTTTCCGAGAAACAGGTACCGGACCTGATGGCGGGCGAAAGCGTCACGAATCTCTTCCGCCTGGCGATAGTCAAACGCGGCCATAGCCCAGCCAGTCCGGCAGGTGGTCTTCGCACCAGCGACGATAGTCTTCCATGGTGTCAAAACTCCGGAACGATGCGTCGTCGAGTACCGGTTTGTACGTCTTGATGAAAGCATAGCGGAAGCGAACTGCCAGCGGCCGCCGCGCCGCGGCCTCGAACTCGGCCAGCCAGTCAGCGGGAATCGAGTCGCTGTCGGGCAAAGTTTCCGCGGTTGTCATCGGAAGGGGATTCATGCAGCTATTGTACCGCGCGCGGCCAGATTTGATCTTGGCGAGCGGCAGGGCGTCAGCCCTCCGTGTCTGG
>JANOFL010000172.1:0-7057 GCA_031405895.1 Planctomycetota bacterium | reverse complement strand
CCAAGACATCTCAAATGTGGCCGCGAAGTAGATGGCTCAGTCAAGGCTATCGGATCGTCGGGTCAGAACTTCATCCGCAACCCAAAGTTGACCGAGTCGCCGCTGAGGTCGAACTGTTCGTGGCGGAGCTGGGAGCGGAGGCCAACCGGTTCGAGGTTGACTGCGGATTCGGTTGACAACGTCAACTCGTCGGCTTTAAGGACCCGGTATTCGGCAAACAGCTCCAGCCGCGATGTGCAGCGCCAAGTCCCGCCGATCATCGCCTGGAAAACGGCGGACGAATCGTTGGCGAGAATTTGCTGGCTGCCGGAGGGCTGAAACACGGTCCAGTCGGCCCGGGCACTCATGAAACCGACGCCGGCACCAACGTAGGGTGTCAGGCGGCCAAACGAGAATGCCGGCAGGTCCCACGAGGCATTGCTGATGCCCCGAAAGACCGACATTTCACCCGTGCTGGTGGGCGGAACGCTGACGCCCGGAATGGCGACTGGAAGCATGTAGTCGCGGATGATCGCCACATCGTTGTCGGTCAACGAGAACTCGAAGTCGGTCCGCAAGTTGTTGCCCTGAAAAAGACCGAGTCGCGTGCCGAAGCTGAATCCTCTGTCAAAGGTGAGCAGCGTGTTTCCAGTCAGCCCCGCAGCCGAGGTGCCGCGGGCGTCGTCGAAGCCATGGGTACCGGCAAACAGGTCCATGTAGAAAAGCGGGCTGCAAACCTGGGCGAGTCCGCTCAGCCCGTCTGCCTCCCACATCTCGGGCATTCCGGCCGGATCGAATGAACCCGCGGGGTCCGCTGGACCAGTCCCGGCAAACCCGGACTGATGGTCTCCACCGCTCCCCGGCTGCGAGTCCGGAAGGGTCAAACCGTTCGAGGTCAGCGGCGGAACAGGTGGAGCCTGGCCTTGCAGCAATCCTTCGGGTGGACAGGCCATTTCGTAAGGCTGGTAGCCTGGTGCCGTCGGATCGGATGGCAGGATCATCATCGGTGGCGGAGTTGCGGGTCCGCCGCGGTCACCCGGCAGTGGCTGTTGCGGACTGGTGGCCGGGTCGCGATTCAAGCCCGGCGGTTCAACCGGGTTGACGGGCTGCTGGTTGGCAGCGGCAGGGTCAAAGGGATTAGTGGCCTCGTCCAGGCGGCGCTGGTCCTCTTGTGTGCGCGGTTCGTCCTGTTGCCAGGGGACAATGGGCGGGCCCTCCAGCCATGTGCCGGCGGCGGGCATGACGCCTTGATCGACAAAGTCAGCTTGCTGCCAAGCTGCGGGCTTGACCGAGTGGTCGCGCATCGCTTGACCCGGGCCAGCCATGATCCGGGCTTGGCTTGAACCGGTTTCCGAACGAACGGAGGACGGGAGTGCCGTGGGCCGATCGGCGGCCGGTGCCGACCCACTCAACCTGAGCATGGCGCGGCTGCTCTGCTGCGCGGTGGTCGACCCGATCGCCGAGAGCGTTGCGATCAGTCCAATCGTGAGAATCGCTGTGAACCGAAACTTCATGACTCAAACCCGACTGGGGAAACGCTTGGGTGCCGGGATGGAAAAACCCAAACAGCAAGCGCGGACCGGTGGCGACAAACTTCCCCCCGTCACTTTCTTCGGCACAACCGGCAAAGTCGATCCAGTTTGCCGGTCATCGTTTTGGCAAGATTTTCCGACCGCAAGACAGAGTGGCTGCTAGCTTTCAGAAGGTGGCCATTCGTTGCAAACCGCTGGGAAGCAGCGATTTGCGCCGAGTTGAAGGTTGAATTCTCTGGCCATTCATGACATGAACAACATTTGCGGGAATCGCCGACGCTCAGGCTGTCCAGTTCGCCCGACCCGGTTCAGGCTGGTGGTAGGTAGGCCCAAAACGGCCTGGACCGATTGGATTCCGAACCCTGCCGGCTTGGACCAGTAGAATTCCTGACCACTGCGTCATTCGTCGACCTGACAGATCCGGCCCGCGACCTCCCGCCTCCATACAACCACTCGATGACCTTTACTGACCGCCTTTTCCGCCATCAGTTCGACAACGGGCTGACTCTGGTCGCTGACCGGATGCCGTGGTTGCAAACCGCGGCGTTCTCGATCGCGATGCCGGCGGGCTGCCGGTTCGATCCGGCCGGGGGGGCGGGGTTGGCCAACCTTTCCTGCGAGCTGGCCTTCCGGGAGACCGAAACTCTCGACAGCCACGCCCTGGTTGAAACCCTGGACGGGCTTGGCTGCGACTATTACTCCAACACAACGGTTCTGTCGACCTATTTTGGCGGGGCGTTGCCGGCCGACCAGCTGGAAGCGGCCCTCGCCGTTTACGCTGACGTGGCTCGCCACCCGCGACTGGCTCCGACCTGGCTGGAAGAAGCACGGCTCGCCTGCATCCAGGAAATTGAAGCGATGGAGGACGACTTGGCTGGCAAGGCCATGTCGCGGCTCCGGCAGCTTCACTACGGCGAGCCCTGGGGCCGGCTGCCTGAGGGTGACCTGGCTTCGGTCAACGCGATTTCGCTGGACGAGATCCGGACTTTCGCGGCCCATCACTACCGGCCCGAAAAAACAATCGTCGCCGTCGCCGGCAAGTTCGAGTTCGATGATTTGAGGCGTACGCTCGAGCGGCAGATGGGCGACTGGAAGGGACTCAACGGGGCCGCGACCAATGGGTCTCCACCGCGGGCCGCGCTTCAGCTCGACCGCCATATCAGCGTCGCCAGCAAGCAGACCCATATCGGCCTCGCCTGGCCGGGGGTGGCCTATGACGATCCGCGCTGGCATCTGGCCCGCGGCGCAATGGGCGTGCTGAGCGACGGGTTGAGTTCACGCCTGTTTCGCGAAGTCCGCGAGCGGCGGGGCCTCTGTTACGCCGTGATGGCCAGCCTGCACGCCGCGCCCGGCCGCGGGGCGAGCTTTGCCTATTGCGGGACGACGAGCGAAGCAGCCCAGGAATCGCTCGACGTGATGGTGGCCGAGATTGGCCGCCTGCAGGAGGGCATTTCGGCCGACGAGTTGCGCCGGCTCAAGGTCCAGGTCCGCAGCAGCCTGATCATGCAGCAGGAGTCTTGCCGCGCCCGCGTCGGGACGCTGGTCAACGATGCGTTGCTGCTGGGACGATTGCGCCCGGTCGATGAACTGGGCAACCTGATCGAATCGATCCGGCTCGAAGAGATCAACGACTACCTCGCCAGCCGGCCGGCCGGGCCGTTTGAACTTGTGACCCTTGGCGAACATCCCCTGGAACTCGACCGTGCAGTATCGCCAGCAACAGCTTGACAACGGCCTGACCGTGCTCGCCGAGTGCAACGACCAGGCCCAGTTCCTGTCGCTGGGGTTCTTCGTGCGCACCGGTGCCCGCGACGAACAGCCGGTCGATGGCGGCGTCAGTCATTTTCTGGAACACATGGTCTTCAAGGGCACGCGGACCCGTTCGGCCGATGAAGTCAACCTTTTGCTCGACGACATGGGCAGCAGCAGCAACGCCAGGACGAGCGAGGAAAGCACGATTTACCACGCCGCCGTGCTGCCCGAGTTTCAGACTCCGGCCGTCGAGTTACTGGCCGATTTGATGCGTCCGGCCCTGCGAGACGTGGACTTCGCGATGGAAAAGAAGGTCATCATCGAGGAGATCATGATGTACGAGGATCAGCCGCCGTGGGGAGGCTATGAGCGGCTGATGCAGCAGTACTTTGGCGAAAGCGGACTGGGCCAGAGCGTGCTCGGGTCGGTGGAATCGGTTACGGGCCTGAATCCCGACCGGATGCGAGCCTATCACGCCCGACGTTACGCACCCGGCAACGTGGCGCTGGTCGCGGCGGGCAAAGTCGATTTTGAACAGCTGGTCCGCGACGCGGAACAGTTTTGCGGGCACTGGGAGCCCCAGCCGGTGACGCGCTCGCTGGAGCTCGCGACCCCGGCGAATGGGTTTGAATGCCGCGCGAAAGACGATGCCCACCTCGAGTATCTTCTGCATCTGGCACCGGGTCCGTCGGTGGATTCTTCCGACCGTTACGCCGTCCGGATGCTGGGAATGATCCTCGGTGATTCGAGCGGCAGTCGTATCTTCTGGAAGATGCTTGACTCAGGCCTGGCCGAATCGGCTGGTGTGGGCGGACACGAATACCTCGGTACCGGGCTGATGATGGCCTACTTTTGCTGCATGCCGGACCGGGCCGCGAAAAACGCCGAGCTGATGCACGAGATTCTTGAAACCGCCGCGGAAGGTGTCAGCGGGCGGGAAGTCGAACTGGCCCGGCAGAAGGTCATCGCGCAGATTCTGCTTGCCAGCGAGCACACCGAAACGCGAATGTTCTCCGTCGGCGGCCAGTGGCTGAACTCGCAGCCTTTCGTCACACCGGCCCAGATCGCCGAACGCTACCGGCAGGTGACCCTGGACGCGGTCAACGAAGCGGCCCAGCGCTGGCCACTCGCCGCCGGCCGGACCCTCGCGATCGGTGCCTGCGAACAGCTCGTCTGGAATCCGGCCGTTGTGGGCTGAACGATGGTGCATTTTGGACAAATGAGAAATCACCGTGGGAACTGTCCGGGCCACGGCGTATTCCGCCAATGTCGCTGACTTCTCCGAAGTCAGCGCTTCCGCTTCGCAACGGAATCCGCAAAGTGCAAAACGCATCCGCTAAACGGTTGTCAGCCCTCGCCCAGTTCACCGAGGCTTGCCAGCAGCTCGCTCATTTCGCCCGCGGCGTGAAGATTGCCCTGCGCGCGGGCCTGTTCAATGCCTGTTCTCAACGCCGTCCGGGCCGATTCGACTTCGTCTTCGCCCGCCAGCATCTGGCCGAGCATGAAGTACGCCGGGACATACGGCGGCTGGCCCGCCATCAGCCCACGAAAAAGCCGCTCGCTTTCCGCAAAATCTCCCGCTCCGCGATGTTCCATCGCCACGGCATAGCGCAGGAAAACGTCACCGGGCTCCTGCTCCAGCATCACCAGCAGTTTCTCAAGTCTCGTCACGGGGCGATGATCCTCATCTGGCCTGATCGGGAAGTCCTGGCAGCTTACCAGTCGAGCGGTGACTCGAATGCGGCGCGAAAATGCCGCAGCTTGGGCGGGCTTGTGGCCAGTTCAATCGCGACCACATCGAAGCGGCAGCTCTGGTCGATCAGCCGGTGTTGCTGGAGGAAGTCGATGGCGGCGAAGGCGAGGGCGCGCTGCTTGTTGTCGTCGACTGCGTCAGCCGGGGACTCGCCAGCCCGCGCCCGGTGCCAGGTTTTTACCTCCACAAAAACCACTTGCCGGCGGTCGACCATCACAAGATCCAGCTCGCCGCGGGAGCTGTGAAAATTCCGCGCCACCGTGATCATGCCCTGCCCTCGCAAAAGCCGCTCCGCCAGCCGCTCGCCGCGGGCCCCCGTATTTCGAGCCGGACGCCAGCGTTCGATCAGCGCGCAGGTCCATCCATCGAAAACGGTCCGGAACCACCAGCCGCGCAACCGGGCGGCAAGTTCATCCTGCCATCTATTGATCGAATTCGAGGTTGGCGCACGTCTGGCCATGGCAGGGCCTCAGGCCGGCCTGGGCCGGTCGCACGTTAAGCAACAAAAAAAGGCTTCCGGTTCGACCCGCTCTGATCACCGACCCTTGCTTGCGCTTTTTGAAGTTGCGCTTTTATACCAGCCCGCAGCGCAAGCAAGGGAAAAACAGCCTCCAGACTGGTCCTTGCTTGCGCTGCGGGCTGGTATTTTCCGTGGGAAAAACCACAAAGCGCAACTTCAATACTTGCGCTGCGGGCTGGTATTTGCCGTTTCATGGACAGGCAGTTAGCCAGCGGATGGCGTCGCGTCGTCGGGAAAGGAAATATCGGGGATCGGAGGAAGCGTCATGCCGGGCGCAGTTCCGACTGCTTTGAACTTCTCGAACGCGGCCGTCAAGGTCGGGTCGGCGATTCGGGCCAGCGCCAGCTGGGCCTGTTTGGCCATCGTGGAGTCGGGCAACGTATCCAGCAGCCGCTGAAAAGCCGCTTTGGCATCGTCAAACTTGCCGGCCGATTCGAGCGCATAGCCCAGCGAGAACAGCGACCGTTCGACCAGCAGCTCGGGTTTCTGCAACGTCGACTCCTGGATCTTCTGTAGCGACTTGCGGGCCCGTTCGATCTGCTTGAGTCCTTCTTCGCGGGCCGAGACCATCTTGGACAGGCCCATCCGCAAATCTTCATCGCCCGCCAGCTGCAACGCCCACAGTCCGGCGAGGGAATCCGGAAACTGCTCGGCAACCAGCTCGTAGTGACTGGTTTGGCGGTCACCCACGGGTCCGCCATAGGACGCCGACGCGACCTGCAACTGTCGCCAGGGTTCCGACTTCGACGCATTGCGCGATGCAAGCCAATAGGCACCCAGCATGGCCAGCAAAAGTGCGGCGAGAATCACGAGCAGGATCGTATTGCCGTGGGTCCGCAGGCTGCCAAAGTGCTTGTCCGCCCACTCGGCGAGTTCGTTCTTTTCGAGTTCGGCAGTTTTTTCGTTCATCAGCAGCTTCGGTTTTCGCGCAGGGGCCGATCAGGAAACCTTGAAAAGCGAGCATGCAACGGCTCAAGGCCCCGGAAACTTCTCGTCGGCCGCCTTTGCTTCGCCAGCCGCCACTATACGGGCTTGCTTTTTGAATGGTCAAGAGTGACGGCTGGCCAACCGGGCCCCGCCCTGGCGTTTTCCCCTGATTGGGGCGAAGGGATTGCCACCTGCCCCGGCCGCGCCGGGCAAAGCGTTACGATACTACCCCCGGTAACGGCCGGAAAACCACTGCCTGCCCGTGACAGACACTGAAACGGCCAGCGGTCCTCGCATCTCCAGTTCCCGACATCCAGGCCGGACCCGGACTCGTGACCGGACTGAACTCCCCACAGCAGACTGCCGTTGCCCACCGGACCGGCCCGCTACTGGTCCTGGCCGGCGCGGGGACGGGCAAGACGCGGGTGATCACGTTCCGGATCGCCCAGCTGATCCGCTCGGGAACTCCCGCGACCCGGATTCTCGCCGTCACCTTTACGAACAAGGCCGCCCGCGAGATGCAGGAGCGGCTGCGCGTGATGCTGCCAGGCAAGCTCCGCGAAGGCCCGCTGGTCACGACGTTTCACTCGCTCT
>JANOFL010000070.1:0-5629 GCA_031405895.1 Planctomycetota bacterium | reverse complement strand
CGCGGTCGACCCTCCTGCAAAGTTCGTGAATCCGCCGACCGCGACCACCGGGGTCTCAAATGATCCATTGACGATCAGGTCGCCAGCACAACGGGTCGCGGGAACGAGAAGCAGGCAAAAAACTGCAATGGAGGATGATTTCAGTGACATGGTGCACCAGTGTTGAGAGAAACAGGATCTTGTGGGGGCCCAGATTCGCGCACCAGGCCTGTGTCCGGCCTGCGGGCTTGGCTGGCTGGCGAATTCAATGCCCCCCAAAGCTGACTGCGCGCGCAGGCCGCAATGCGTCGGGAGAATTCCGGAAACGTCGGAAAAAAGGGCGAGTGGCAGAAAAAAGAACCCGTGGGCCTGCCGAAAAGCGAGGAGAGTTGGCACTTCCGGTCTCAGGCCGGCCCCGATGGATTGCTGGCTGGCTGCTTCTTTACGCCAACAGCGTTGCATCTCACAGCCCAGGTTCGCGAGGGCTTCGGAGCGAACCCTGGGATGGGGAACAACGAAATCACGGCAACCCCAACGCGGGTTGGATCATTCAAGAGATGTGACCGCCTTGCGACATGTCCCTGACCCGGCGACGGGCAAAGCAATCTCGCACCCACTGACTTGAAATGGTCGGTCCTCTGGGTTCTTGCCGCGTTCTTGCACCCCCAGAGGTTCCGGACGCAACGGAGCCGGTTTATCATGGACCGGGCCCTCGACCCGGATTGACGTGGAAGGCCAGCAGGCAAACCAGGGCGTCCCGACAAAAACCGGAGATTCAGCAATGCGGCTATCCCGCCGAGTTACGGGCCTGTGGATTCTTACCGTGCTGCTTGTCAGTGCCCCGGCGTGGGCCTGCGGCGACGATCTTTACTACTACTCGGACACGGGCGCGAGGATTGGGCTGTCGATCACCGGTGGATCCGGCGGGCAGCTGTCGGTCCAGCGGGTTTCGCAAGGTGATGAAGGGCCGGTGACGCTGTCGTCCCAGTTCGTGGTGCGGATCGACGAAAGGGCCAACATTGGCCAGCTGGCCGCGCGCTGGAACGCCCAAGTCACCGGCACCCTGCCCTTTGACCGCAATCTGGTGGTTCTGGAAGCCGCCTCGGCTCAGGATGCGTTGCGGATTGCCAACGGCGCTTTCGAGCGGGGCGAAGTCCGCCAGGTCTTCAACCAGTTTGTCTCCGATCGCGCGGTCCGGCAGCTTCCCAACGACCCGTCCTTTGGCAACCAGTGGCACCTCAACAACACCGGCCAAAGCGGCAGCCTTGTGGGGCATGACGTCCGGGTCAACCCGGTCTGGAACTTCACCAACAACACCGGGCTGGGAGCCGGCGTCACGATCGGCGTGGTCGACACGCGGGTGCAATCTAATCACACCGACCTCGTCGCCAACCTTCGCACCGACCTGTCGCTCTGGTTGGCCGGCACTGCCGGTTCACACGGGACCTCGGTCGCCGGCGTCTCGGCCGGCGTGGGCAACAACGGGATCGGCATCAGCGGCGTCGCGCCCCGTTCGTGGATTGCCGGCATCAGCCTGCTGAACCAGTCCGGCACCGACGCCAACGAAGCCCTCGCTCTTTCCCACGAGTTCAACCGGATGGTGGGCAACCAGTTCGACGGCGTCCACATTTACAACAACAGCTGGGGCCCGGCCGACAACGCCACCCGCGACGGGCCCGGCCCGCTGGTCTTCCAGGCCTTCCAGACCGCGGCCACCACCGGGCGGAATGGACTCGGCAACCTCTACGTCTGGGCCGGCGGCAATGGCGGGGCCTCGTCCAACGGTTACCTCGGCGACAACGTCAACTACGACGGCTACGCCAACAGCCGCTTCATCGTCGCTGTCGGCTCCTCGACCAACAACGGCGTCCGCTCGGGCTACAGCGAACGGGGTGCCTGCGTGTTCGTCAACGCTCCTTCCGACGGCGGCTCGCTGGGAATCACGACCACGACTTCCGGCGGCGGCTACACCAGCGGCTTCGGCGGCACCAGCAGCGCCTCGCCCGCGGCGGCCGGCGTGATGGCCCTGATGCTGGAAGCCAACCCGTCCCTCTCCTGGCGCGATGTCAAGCACATCCTTGCCCGGCATTCCCGGCGGACTGACCTCGGCAACAGCTCATGGGCACAAAACGCGGCTGGCTTCTGGCACAGCGACCTCTACGGCTTCGGCACGGTCGACGCCCAGGCCGCCGTGACCGCGGCTACCAGCTGGTCCAATGTGGCCGCCGAAGCCGTCTCGACCCAGAGCGCGGTGGTGAATCAGGTCATTGCCAGCGGAACCGGCACGATCCTCGCGCCGGTCTACGGTGCCGCCGTCTCCCGCAGCTTCAACGTGACGGATGCGCTGACCGTCGAGCATGTGGAAGTCGTTTTCAGCGCTTCGGGCGGTTCGGAAGGCGACCTCGAAATCATGCTGACCAGCCCCTCGGGCACGCAGAGTTTTCTCGCCTACCCGCACGGTCACACGGCCGATTACGTCAACTGGACCTTCATGACGGTCAAGAACTGGGGCGAGTCCTCGCTCGGCACCTGGACCCTCCGCGTCCGCGACGGCCGCTCGGCCAACTCCTCAACCTGGACCAGCTGGACGCTACGGGTCTTCGGCACCGCCAATGCCATCCCGGAACCGGGTGCTGGATTCCTCGCCGCCTTTGTTGGGATTTGCCTGTCCGGACGTCGACGCCGGGTTGCCTGAACGAAAGGGCGGGCATTCTGATTTCCGAACAATCCAGAATGTCCCCATTTCTCATCTCACCATTTCTCATCCAGACTCCCATTCTCAAACGTCACCAAGTTACATTGGGCATCATAGGACATTCGCGAACCTCCAAGAGTATCGGTTGGCATCAAGGCGGGGTAGTAAGCCAGTGAGCTCATTTCGTCACTAGCTCCCGGCTCCGGTTAAACGCACTTGTTGGGTCACATTTCGTATGAGCCGGCGCGAATTTTATATATTGCTATTTGCCGCAACAACGTCGATCGTTTTTTTTGCCGCCTTTGTATGGCTCTATTTAAGTGGGCACCGAAGCGTAGGTTGGGTGGCAGTTGCCGCATTGATCGCGGTGTTGGTGGGAGCAAGTGTTGTCTCGGTGACTTCCCAGTATTTCATCCATCGCTCATTTAGTCGAACGCAGCCCAAGAAAGTGCCCGAAAGGCTGCCACCAAGTGGTTCCGTCGACTCAAACGATGGGGAATTGATGGTGGTGATGTGGTGCATCGTTTTGCTGCCTGGACTACTGTATGTTTTGTTTATTCCCCGCGCGACTGATGATTCTGGCGACAGGTGGGGAGCAAGCTCTAGTGATTCTACAAGGACAATTGGTTCTACATCGGAACGAAAGATTGATGCGTGGGTCATGGCCCAACAAGTCGTTCGAGACAGGCTTAAGTCGCCCAGTTCCGCGAGCTTTGGCAGCATGTTCGGCGACTACCAAAACCCTGAACAAGTTGTCTCGGACTTGGGCGGCGGAAAATACTGCGTTCGAGCATGGGTTGAGGCACAAAACTCTTTTGGTGCAACTGTCCGAACCCAGTTCGTGTGCGACTTAGAGCGTGCCAGCACTGGCAGTTGGCGAAGCACGAGCCTTCAAATGGCAGAATGACATTGCGAACGGAAACGGGAAAACGTAGACGGGGACATTCTGGGTTTCGAACACGCCAGAATGCCCCCTCTGGCTTCTAACCCATTTCGGCCGAAGGAACCAGAATGGGACGTTTGCACCGCGGCCCGCTACGGCACCGTGACGATGGAGATCGTGGGGGAGACGTCGCCGATGCGGTCGTTGACTTCCATGCCCTGGCACCGGTATTCGCGGCGTTCGGGCTGGCCGGCGACGAGCGGCGGGGTGGTGTCGGTGAAGGTCGCCAGCTGGGAGACGCCCAGATGGACCCACGCGCCGTCGCCGCGGCGCAGGTCGATCGCGACCAGCCGGAAGCCGCCCTTGTTGATCCGCAGCTGGATCTGCAACGTCGCCGGCAGGGCCGTGGCGACCAGCGTCGGAGTTTCGGCCGGGGACCACTTGAAGCGGCGAAGTTTCTTCCGCCCCGGAGCGGGCGGTGGAGTGTAGCCACGGGTGGAGCGTCGCGGCTTTGAGCGACGCGGAACCCGTGGAATGCATGGATTCTTGTTCTCTTCGCCCCGGAGCGGGCGGAGGAGTGTAGCCACGGGTGGAGCGTCGCCGCTTTGAGCGACGCGGAACCCGTGGTAGGCAGGGACTCTTGTTCTCTTCGCCCCGGAGCGGGCGGAGGAGTGTAGCCACGGGTGGAGCGACGCCGCTTTGAGCGACGCGGAACCCGTGGAAGGCATGGGATCTTTGTCAGTTCGCCCCGGATGGGGCGATGGAGTTTCTTTCCTGAGGTGGGTGCGATTCGAGGGACGTGTTGGGGACTCAGGCGGGATCCGAAACTCCGTCGCCCCCTCCGGGGCGAAGAGCGCGGGTGTGCTCCTTTCCACGGGTTACGCGATCCCGGCCGAGCCGGGATCGCTCCACCCGTGGCTACATTCCAGCGCCCCTCCGGGGCGAAGAAGTCGGATCCGCCCCAGCGGGGTGGCGGGATGTAGCCACGGGTGGAACGTCGCGGCTTTGAGCGACGTGGAACCCGTGGTAGGCATGGACTCTTGTTCTCTTCGCCCCAGCGGGGCGACGGAGTGTAGCCACGGGTGGAGCGTCGCGGCTTTGAGCGACGCGGAACCCGTGGTAGATTTCGGCGTCTTGAGTTTTCGCCCCGGATGGGGCGATGGAGTTTCTTCTACTTCACGAGGCCAATCATGCCAGGTACGTATTCCCAGATTTTGCTTCACGCCGTTTTCTCGACCAAACATCGAAAGCCCCTGATTCACCCCGATTTGGCGCCGCATCTTTACGCGTATGTCGGCGGGATCATTCGCAGCGAGAAGGGGACGCTCTACGAGATCGGTGGAATCGAAGATCATGTCCATCTCTACTTCCGCTGGCGCACCGACCAGTGCATCGCGGACCTGATGCGGACGGTCAAGTCCCGATCATCGACGTGGATTCACGACAACTTCGAGGGTTTGGGAGAGTTCGCGTGGCAGGAAGGCTACAGCGTCTTCTCGGTCAGCAAGTCGCAGGAGCCGGCGGTCAAGCATTACATCGCGAATCAGGCGGAGCATCATCGGAAGACGGACTTCAAGGCGGAGTTGCTGAGTTTGCTCAACGCGCATGAGGTCGAGTACGAAGAGCGGTACGTGTTTGACTGAGAACGCGTCCGGAAACTCCGCCGCCCCTCCGGGGCGAAGAGCGCGCTTCGATTCTCTTCCACGGGTTCCGCAATCCCGGCCGACCGGGATCGCTCCACCCGTGGCTACACTCCGCCGCCCCTCCGGGGCGAAGAGCGTGCTTCGATTCTCGTCCACGGGTTGCGCGATCCCTCAAAGCCGGGATCGCTTCACCCGTGGCTACACTCCGCCGCTTCATCCGGGGCGAAGAACTGGAAACGTTGTCGCTCATCCTGGGCGTAGTAGGCTCTTCCGCCCCGGAGGGGCGGGGGAGTGTAGCCCTTAGGTTTACCCACAATTTGGTGTCGAGTGTACGGGGAAGCGGTGGATTTGGTTTGCAGGGTGTGTGAAGAAGTATCAGGGAGCGAACTTTTCGGGGGCTTCGACGTTATCCGTGCTGGTGTCCAACAG
>JANOFL010000135.1:0-2308 GCA_031405895.1 Planctomycetota bacterium | reverse complement strand
GGTAGGGTGAGTCGAGTCTTCGAGACCCATCCATGCGTTCGGTGGGTCTCGAAGACTCGACCCACCCTACGAGACCTCTCCCCGGAGGACTTCGAGTACGAGCACGAGTACCGCTGCGCTGAGTACGAGTACGAGCGGGAAGGGAAAAAATGCCTCACCATCCGCTGCCTCCCCGGTCGGCGACCAGTTCCATCAGCCGCTCGCCGGCTTCGCCGTTAACGAACTGGCGGACTCGTCGGTCGCGGCAGGCGTCGAGGCCTTCCGGAGGACCGTCGTAGAGGACTTGCGGTTCGTCCGGCTCGAGCCGCCAGAGCGGGTAGAGCATGACCACCCGGTCAGGGACGCGGCGCGCGGTATCCATGTTATGGGTCACGATCACGCTGGTGACAGGATTCTTGCGGCGGGTCCGGATGATCAGCTGGGTGATGATGTCGGTCATGATCGGATCGAGCCCCGTGGTCGGCTCGTCGTAGAGGATCAGTTCGGGATTCATGATCAGGGCCCGGGCGAGGCCAACCCGCTTGCGCATCCCGCCGGAAAGCTCGGCTGGTTTCTTGAAAATCACGTTCTGCGGCAGGCCGACTTCGTTCAGCCGGGCCAAGACCAGTTCGCGGATCTGCACGTCGCTGAACCGCCCATCCTGCCGTAACGGGAAGGCTACGTTCTGCGCGATTGTCATGCTGTCAAAGAGGGCCGCGCTCTGGAACACGAAGCCAAACCGCAGCCGCAGCCGGCTGATTTCGCGGTCCCCGAGGCGGTTGATGTCGATTCCGTCGAACTGGACGGTCCCCTGGCGGGGCTGGATGAGGCCGATCACCGTTTTCATCAGCACGGTCTTGCCGCAGCCGCTCTCGCCCAGCAGCACAAGCGTCTGCCCGGCCGGAATCCGCAGCGTGATGTTGCGCAGCACCGATTGGCCGCCGAAACCGACCGAAATGCCGGTCAGCTCGACGATCGGTTGTTGCGATTCGATCACCTGCTCAATCATTTGTTTTTCCAGCGTGGTGACAAAGCTCCCGCTTTGTCATCCCTGACCTGATGGACCACCTGATTGACGTTATTGACCCGAATGACATTTCCAGGGCGTGGTGGCGAAGCTCCTGCTTTGCCATTCCAGCCCCACTCCGACCAGGCAGGAGCCTGGTCACCACGGCGGGACTAAAACAAACTGACTCCCTCCGGGTTGAGCGTGAAATAAACCGAGTCGAGCGCGATGCCGAGGAACAGGTCGATCACGAGGATCGCCACAAATGAATAAACGAATGAAGCCGTTGCGGCCCGCCCGACGCCTTCCGCCCCGGCCGTGCAGTGAAATCCCTGGTAGCAGCTGACCATCGAGATCGCCGCCCCGAAGAAGACACTTTTGAACAGGCCGACAAACAGGTCGAACTCGGAAACAAACTTGGCGCTGTTGTGCCAGTAGTGATGCATGTCGATGCCCAGCACCATCACGCTGTAAAAATGCCCGCCGGCGACGCCCATGAAGTCGGCCATCACAGTCAGGGCCGGAATCAGTATCAGGCAGGCGAAGAACCGCGGGACGACCAGATAGCGGATCGGGTTGGCGCCCATCGCAGTCAGCGCGTCGATCTGTTCGGTCACGCGCATCGTCCCAAGCTCGGCAGCCATGGAGCTGCCCACCCGGCCGGCCAGCATCGTTGCCGCGAGGACCGGGCCCAGCTCGCGGACCAGCGTCAGGTTGATCACGCCGCCCAGCCGTGTCTCGAGTCCCAGC
This sequence comes from Planctomycetota bacterium, assembly GCA_031405895.1. Lineage (GTDB taxonomy): Bacteria > Planctomycetota > Planctomycetia > Pirellulales > Pirellulaceae > BJ22. Next base: position 573 of record JANOFL010000135.1, on the reverse strand, counting down.
TGCCGGAACTGAAAATAACTCTGGACGGCGAGGACCATGCCAATGAAGGTCCCCGTCAAAGCGACCACCGGCAGGCTCGCGACGCCGACCTGGTGCAAGTTCGGCCAGATGACTTCCCAGCGCGGAAAACGGGTCACCATCCAGACGACGGTTCGCCAGGCAAAGAGGCTGAAATCACCGATGGCGATCAGGGCAGTAATCGCCAGCCGTCCCCAGCCCGCCAGCCAGTCGGCGACAAGCCCCACGATTCCCTCGTCGGGAAAGGGTCTTTCCGGCTCGGTTCGATAGTCGGTGACGCTGGCGGACACGGCAGTTCAGACGGCGACGGGAGAGGTTCCAATCCAGGGGCGCGAGGGCCCTGCGCAGGGATTCCGCGCAGCGAGTCCACCCCATCATCTGTTTCGGACCAGCCGGTTGTTGGCCTTGAGAAGCTTTGCCGGTCAGGCAAAGTTTGCGTGCGCGGTGCAGGCAGACAGCTTGCCCAGACTCGCCGGCTTACCAGCGACCGCCCCCGCCGCCCATCATGGAGAGCATCTGGTAGTTGTTGAATGCCATCATTCCAAACATCAAGCC
>JANOFL010000412.1:0-17481 GCA_031405895.1 Planctomycetota bacterium | reverse complement strand
TGCCGCCGCCTGCCCGTCATCGCAGTCGGGATGAAAGCACCACCCTTCCAGCAGCCGGCCTTCGTTCACCGCGCGGGACCAGGTGACCAGCCCCCGCAGCTGGCGGCTGGCCGCATCGGCCGGAAAACGGCCGCCGAGCCTCCGCAGCCCACAATCCCGAAGCACGGTCCAGACGATCATCGCCGGAGTCGGACCGCTGATCGCCACAGCGCGTTGCAAGGCGGCGTCCCCTGTGTTGAAAGGAGCGGGCACAGTCCTTGTGCCGACCGTGCGCGCGTCCCTGCATTCTTGCGGACGGCACATGGACTGTGCCGGCTACATTACATCAATGTCTGAAATGTCTTCGTCCGGTGAAGACCATTGGAATCCCCAGCCGGTTTGCAGCCGCAATCACTTCACCGTCCTTGACACTTCCGCCAGTCTGGATGATCGCCGCGATACCCGCCGCGGCCGCCAGCTCAATCGAATCGGGAAACGGAAAGAAGGCATCCGAGGCCAGCACCGCGCCGCGCCGCCGTTCGCCAGCCTTGTCGAGGGCGATCCGGACCGAATCGACACGGCTCATCTGGCCAGCTCCGGCCCCGGCCAGCGCGCGGTCACGCGTGACGATGATCGCGTTGCTCTTGACGGCCCGAACCACCGACCAGGCAAACTCGAGTTCCGCCTGGCAGCCGGGTAGGAGCGGAACCCCGGTAACCAGCTTCCACTCTGCCGGCTCGTCCGGCCGGTATCGCGTTCCTCGACCAGCATTCCGCCCGCAATCGAGCGAAACTCCAGCTCGCCTGGCGGCACTGAACCCGCGACTTCAATCAGCCGCACGCCGGCTTTCCATTTCGGCAACGAGGTCAGCAGTCGCAGGGCTTCCGGCTCGAAGCCCGGCGCGGCGATCACTTCGACGAACAGCCCGGCCGTTTCACCCAGCCAGCGGGCCGTCGCTTCGTCCACGGTCCGGTTCATCGCCACCACGCCGCCGAATGCACTTTGCGGATCGCCGGCAAAGGCCCGCCGGGTCGCTTCGGCAAGACTGGCGTCCGTGGCGGCCCCGCAGGGGTTGTTGTGCTTGATCACGACGACAGCGGGACCGGCCAGCCGGCCGACAATACCCATCGCGGCGTCGAGGTCGAGCAGGTTGTTGTAAGAGAGCTGCTTGCCGTTGAGTTGCCGCGCGCCGACAATCCCGCCTGCCTGGTCTGAGTCCGGCCCGTAGACGGCCGCCGCCTGATGGCTGTTCTCGCCGTACCGCAACACTTCGCGCCGCCGCAGGGCCAGGTTCAACAGGGGGGGGAAAACGGCTTCCCCGTCCGGCAGATCGGCCGCCATGTCCCGCGCAAAATGTCCCGCAATCGCGGCGTCACAGGCCGCCGTGTGGCGAAACGCTTCCACCATCAGCCGGCGCCGCAGTTCCGCGGACGTGGAGCCCTTGCCCGCCAGCTGATCGATCACCAGCCGGTACTGCCCGGGCGCGGTCAGCACCGTGACCCAGGCGTGGTTCTTGGCCGCCGCGCGAATCAGGCTGGGCCCGCCGATATCGATGTTCTCGATCGCATCGGCCCGGCCGGTTTCCGGGCGGGCCACCGTTTCGCGAAAGGGGTAGAGATTGACGACGACAAAATCGAACAGCGGCAGGCCGTGCGTCGTCGTTGCGTCACGGTCGTCCGGCTGGTCGCGGCGACAGAGGATGCCACCGAAGACTTTGGGGTGCAGCGTCTTGACCCGCCCGTCCATGATTTCGGGAAAGCCAGTAACCGCGGCCACATCGGTGACCGAGTAGCCGGCCGCCTGCAGATGCCGGGCCGTTCCGCCCGTACTGATCAGCGTCACCCCGGCGTCGCGGAAGGCCGCGGCAAGCTCGAGCAGCCCATCCTTGTTGCTGACGCTCAGCAAGGCCCGCCGCGGCAAAACCTGCATGCCTGGCGGAGCACCTGGTGCTTCCATGTCTGGCTCCAGTTCCTCGCGATCAGAAATCAGAACAGGTCCGTGTCGAACGGGTTGCGAACACCCCGGGCCCGGATCTGTTCGGCCCGTTTCCGGTAGAACTCGTCCAGGTCTGTTTCGCCAAAATTCATGTCGCGGATGTTTTCCCGCCAGGCCCGGTCGATCCAGTCGCGGGCTTCATCTTCGTCGCCGCCGAACTTGAAGTGAAACTGGACAATGCGCTGGTATAGCCGGATCCGTTCATTGCGGTCCTGTAACTGGTTCCGCTGAAGGTCGAGCGGGTCCTTCTTCCTCAAAATGACCTTGTACTCGTCGATCGCCGTGATCCGCGAATTCGAATCGCCGGAATCCCATTTCCGGTCGGCAGCCTCCAGCGCGCGGAGCGGATTCTGCAACCAGCTCCAGACGAACCAGCCCACGACCAGGGCCGCGATCACCAGCAGCGGTGCGATGCCGCCCCGCCGCGAACCAAACAGGATTTGCAGGCTGACGAACAGCTGAAGCAGCCGCTCCAGCTCGGTCATCTCGCCCCGTCCGCGATAGCGTCCGTCACCCCGTGCGGGTGTGGTGGTTCTCACAGACGACTCCAGGACCCTGCCCAAAACGCTGACGAATCGACCGGCACCACGGCGAAACCCTTTGCTGGCCGGATTTTACAAACGCATGTCGCTTGAAACTGCCGCTCCTGGAAATCCACCGGCCAGATTCTATCGCGGCAAGACTGTGGTTGAGGATGGGCTGATAAAAAGTGAGCCTGAGGCACTAGCCGAGAATGCTGATTCCACCAACAGCTCAAACCCAAGGGAATCGGCTAGCGCCTCAGGCTCACAACAATGCGCCGTTTTATCAGTCCCGACCCCTTCCCGGCGCGGCCAACAGAAAACCGGCTGGCCGCAACTCGCCGGCCGCCGGTTTCTGTTCAAAGCTTGCTGGCCGGCCCGAATCATGATCCGGCAGCCAGTTTCATCCGCTTATTGATTGTCGTCCGCGGCGGGAGTTCCAGCAGCGGCGGCCTGACCGGCGGCATCGCCACCAACTGCAGCCGCGCCACCGGCCGGAGTGTCTTCGGTCGGAACCGGCGGGTTGGAACCGCTGGCGGCCGGAGGGTTCGATTCGACAGGCGTAACAATCGCGCCGGTCGGTACCGGCTCAACAGGCATCGCCTGATTGCCCATGATCACGCCGCTCGACGAACCGGAAGCGCAGTCGCCACAGCCCGAAACAACGCCACCGCAACCACCACAGTCGTTCGACCAGCCGTAGCTGTTCATGCCGCCGCAACCGCAGCCCTGGTTGTACGAAACAGGGGCATAACTTGTGCCGCAACCGCCGCAACCACCACAGCCGCTGTAGTTCGCCGTCTGGCAGCCGCAACCGCCTGACATGGCGGGTGCTGAGTAGTTGGCCTGCTGGACGTAACCACCACAGCCACCACATCCGGAGGCGACCTGGCCACAGCCACCACAGCCAGAATTCACCTGGCCGCAACCACCGCAGCCGCTGGCCACCTGGCCACAGCCGCCCGAGTACGAGGCCTGCTGGCAACCGCAACCACCGCTGTAAGCCGGTGCTTGAGTCGTCCAGGTGCCGTTGCTGTAGGAGCCGTCATAGGAAACCGGCGTGCCGTAGCTCATGCCGTAGCCGCTGTAGGAATAGTCGCCGCCATAGCTGCCGCCGATCGCGGTGCTGTAAACCGGCGAAGACGAGCCACAGTTGGAACACTGGGCCATCACCATGGCGGGCAGCGCGACCAGCGTTAGCGCCACCCAAACCGATGTCTTCTTCATGTTCACGTTCTCCCTGGGTCAAGGAATGCGCCGACCAGCCAGTCCGGTCCATCCGGCCTGAAGTCCGCCTCCGACGGCACTCCGATTGTGTGTCAAGTCACACGAGTCGCCCAAGTTTCCCAGTCTGCCGCCCGCTTTGCAACCGCCCCTGCAACACGGCGAATCCCGACAAACTGGTGAATCCCGCCGTTTTCCACGCGGGGGCACATGAGCCAACCCAGTCCATCTGGTCAGTCTTCTACAAGAGCGCGGCCCCGAAAGACCGGGAATCCAAGATTTGAAATCCAAGATTTGAGATTTGAGATTTGAGATTGGCAGCGCGGACCGACCAGGCTCCCGCCTGGCCTTGTCACGCGGGCCTGCTACGACTGTTACAACCGGCACAACTTCTCGCCGTTGACCGCTACAACGCGAACGGCCGGTTTTTTCCGGACAACCGGCATAATCGCGCGGCACCCAGCCAATCGATATCGGAAAAGAGACGTGGGTGCAGCACGAAAGGGCTCACCCGCAATTCCGAACCAACGACCGACGGGGAGCCGATCGATGAAGAGTTTTCATATTGCCTGGATGGCGGCCCTCGTGCTCGCGTTCGGCGGATCCCAAGCCATCGCACAGACCACGAACCCGGCCTGGCAGGGCTCCGCGCCCCAGCCATCCTGGGTTCAGTCCCAGTCGAGCCGCAATCCGGCGGCGCAGACGCCAGCCACGGGCGCGGCCTGGACTCTTGGGGACACTGCCCCCACGACACCTGCACCAGCACCGTACCAGCTGCAACCCCATTCGCCGGTACCCGCGGTCCCCTCTCCGAACATGATCCAGCCTGTGCCGCAGATCATGGCGGGTGGCTGCGATGCGAGCGGTAGCTGTGACTCGAGCGGCTACCTCAACCGCGGCGGTTGTGATTCGAGCGGCTGCGACTCAAGCGGCTGCGGCACCGGTGGCTGCGATGGAAGCGGCTGCGGCGGCGGATGTGGACCCGGCGGCAAGTGCTTCGACGGCTGCGGCCAGCGCGACTTCCGGCTCGGCAATCTGCTCGGACTTGGCCCATGCAGCCGTTGGCAGATCGGTGGCTTCACGCAGGTCGGCTTTCACGACAACAACGTGCCGCTCAGCCAGGCCTACAACGACCTGCTCTCCTTCCAGGATGTCCCTGAAAGTGTTCACCTGAACCAGCAGTGGTTCTACGCCGAACGCCGCGCGGGTGGCCAGTTCGGTCCCGGCCTCGGCGGACGGATCGACGTGATTTACGGCACCGACGCGCAGAAGACCCAGGCGATTGGCAACCCAAACGCGGGATTCCGCAACCAGGGGACTTTTGACGCGGCCTGGGATCACGGCGAGTACGGCTGGGCCATCCCACAGCTGTACGGTGAACTGTGCGGGCAGAATGGGTCGGTCAAGATCGGCAAATGGTTCACGCCGGCCGGTTTTGAACGGGTTCCGTCGGTGCAGAACTTTTTCTACAGCCGCTCGTATTCGTTTTTCAACAGCCAGTCGTTCACGCACACCGGCGTTCTGGGCAGCTACAACGGACTGCCCTGCACCACGGTCTACGCGGGCTGGGGCCTCGGCTGGGATACCGGGTTTGACCAGCTCAACAGCGGCAACTGCTTCATCGGCGGGTTCTCGCGGCAGCTGAGCAGCAAGGCCACGCTCTCGCTGGTCAACACGATCGGCAACTTTGGCTGGCGCGATGGTGGCAGCGCCGGCGATGTCAGCCGGGCCCACCAGCTGACCCTGACCCTCAATCCGACCTGTGCCCTGCAATATGCGATGCAGCTCGATGTCCTGCGGACCAACAACCCGAACATCAGCACGTTCGACACCCTCGGTCTGAACAACTACCTCTTCTATCGCCTGACCGACCGGCTCCGCCTCGGTGGCCGCCAGGAATGGTGGAAAGCTGACGGAATCAGCTTTTACGAAGTCTCGGGCGGCCTGAACGTGTCGGTCGCGAAGAATCTGGTCATCCGCCCCGAGCTGCGCCAGGACTGGTCGCCTGCGATTGGCCTCGACGAGTCGAGCTTCGGGATCGACGCGATCCTGAGCTATTGATTGAACAGCGAAAACTGAAGGGTCGGGCAGCCTCGTTCCCGCGGGCTGCCCGGCTTTCAGTTTGCTGGATTGGCGAACTCATCTCAACAGCCGGCTGGCCCACGCCAGCCGGTTTTGTGTTGCGCCGGCCACCGGTGCGGAACGGAGGGTTTGTGCATTTCCGCACGAGGCACACGACCGCCACGATTCCGGAAAACAACCGGCGGATGGTGTAGGGCTGGAAACCAGCTGGTAGGTCTGGCCTTGTGGCAGACCGACGCTGCCTGACCGGAATTCCGGCGATGCTTGCCTGTGTCGCCGCACTGCAGTGCCGCTTCATGAAGTCGCCATTTGTCGAATCAGACCTGCCCAGTCCGTAGAATCCAGGCCGGCCAGGACCGCGGTTGAACTACTGCAAACCGCTCGACCCGCGTCACCGGGCCGGCAGGATCTTTTCCGGGAACTGGAGGCGAACATGGAAGCACCGTGGGGACAAAGCTCCCGCTTTATCTATCCGCAGGACATGCAGTCGCCAGCGATTCCTCCGCCACTGCGCCGCTTGACCCGTGCCACTGGGCCGGTTGGTCCTGTCCAGAGACTGGTGATGAACATGCACAAAACAGACATTTTTCCGCCCTTTCCCCCCGCTGCCTTAATGTGGTGCCCTCACCCGCGGCCCGCGCCGCCACCTCGACCAGATCGCTATCCAGCTCGTGGCGTGGGTCGTGGAAGCAACGAAGCCGGTGGGGCCGGCTGGCGATCGATCGCAGGCCTTGAGGAGCAGGCAAGAGCCTGGTCCAGACAGTTCTGGTTGTCAGTCAGCTTGCGAACGGGTAGCGTCCGGTTTCCAACAGGCCGTATGAAGTGCTGCACCTTGCTTGCGCTGCGGGCTGGTATTGTCCGATGCTGATGTCGATGCCGACGCCCCTCGACTGGATTGACGACGAACTCGACTCGTTACGCCAGTCCCGGCAGTTGCGGGAGCTGCGGGTTCGCGAGAGTCCGCACGTGGCCGGGCTGGTACAGTTTGAAGGCCGGGCGCTGGTTGATTTTGGATCGAATGACTATCTCGGCATCGCGGCCGATCGGCGGATTGTCGATGCGGCGACCCGGGCGGCGGGCGAGCATGGCTGGGGGAGCGGGGCCAGCCCGCTGGTCAGCGGCTACGGCGTTTTGCACCGCCGGCTGGAGGAAGAACTGGCCGGGTTTGAAGGCGTCGAGGCCTGTGCGCTCTTCCCCAGCGGATTCGCCGCGAACCTGGCGGCGGCCAGCAGCCTGTGCGAGGCGGGCGATGTCGTCTACAGCGATGAACTGAATCATGCCAGCCTGATCGACGGCTGCCGGCTGTCGCGAGCCACGACTTGCGTTTTTCGCCACAGCGATCTGGAGCATCTTGAAAAGCAGCTGGCAGGTCGATCAGCTTTTCGCCGCGCGCTGATTGCGACGGATGGCCTCTTCAGCATGGATGGCGACTTTGCACAGTTGCCTGGCCTCGTCAAGCTGGCCCGCAAGCACGACTGCATTGTGCTGGTCGACGAAGCCCACGCGACGGGCCTTTGGGGTGCCACCGGTCGGGGAAGTGCCGAACACTTTGAAATGGAACAGGGCGTGGATGTGCGGGTCGGGACGCTGAGCAAAGCACTCGGTGGCATCGGCGGATTCATTGCCGGCAGTCGCTCGCTGATCGACTGGGTTCGCAACCGCGGCCGCAGCTACATGTTCTCGACAGCCTTGCCGGAAGCGGCTGCGGCGGCTGGTTGGGCGGCGCTGGAAATCGTTCGCGGCGAGCCGTCCCGCCGGGACCGGATGCGCGGAGTGATCGCGCGGCTGGAAGAAGGACTGGCGGCCGCCGGCATCGATGCTCCCGTCGAATCGCAGATTGTGCCCTTGATTGTCGGCAGCGAGGAAGCGACGCTGAGGGCAAGCGTTGCACTCCTAGAGCAGGGCCTGTTCGTGCCGGCCATCCGGCCGCCAGCCGTGCCGCCCGGGCAGTGCCGGCTGCGGATCAGCCTGAGCTCGACTCACAGCGACGAACAGGTCGACCGTCTGGTACGGGCACTGGCCACAACGTTGAAGGAGCCGGTTCCATGACGCGCGCAATCGTTCGGGTGCTGCTTCATTCAAGTGTCGTTTACGTCGCCCTTCTGGCGATCCTGATGCTGCTCGAGACGCGGCTGGTCTACCCGGCCCGCGATCCAGGCTTGCAGGACTGGGTGACCGCGGAGCTGCCGCACGAAGAAATGACGTGCACTTCGGCCGACGGAACGGTGGTCCACGGCTGGCTGCTGGAAGGCCCTGCCGGCGGACCGGCAATCGTGCTTTTTCACGGCAATGCCGAAGACGTCGCCGAAGTCGCGCCACGGACCGGGCAGCGGCTGCGGGAACGGCTCGGCGCAACGGTGCTGGTCTTTGACTTTCGCGGCTACGGCAAGACCGGCGGCGTGCCGAATGAGACTGGCGTGATCGAGGACGGCGTCGCGGCCGTGAACTGGCTGGCGGCTCGGCTCAAGACCACGCCTGACCAGCTGGTCTTTTACGGCCGCAGTCTCGGTGGCGGCGTGGCGCTTGGTACGGCGGCGAAGACCGGAGCCGGAATGTTGATCCTCGACCGGACGTTCAGTTCGCTGACTGATGCCGGGCAGGCCCACTACCCCTGGATTCCGGCCAAGTGGCTGATGCGGAACCGCTTTCACTCAGCCGAACGGCTGGCGAAACTGGACATGCCGCTGTTTCAAAGTCACTTCACGAACGACGAAGTGGTCCCGTTTCGGCTCGGTGAAAAGCTGTTTGCGAGTTCGCCGGCCCAACACAAACAGTTTTTCCGGATCGAAGGCGGCCATCATCTGGCCGGCTTGCCCGAGACCTGGTGGGAAGCCGCCATTCCGTTCGTCGCCCAGCACGCTCCGCGCACCGAATCAGACCGTCGATGAACATCCAGCCGGTCTCCAGTCCGCAGAACCCGCGCTTCAGGCTGGCCCTGCGGCTGCGCGATGGCCGGGGCAGGAAACAGCAGGGCCGGGTGATCATCGACGGCTGGCGCGAGATCAGCCGGGCCGCGGAAGCCGGTCTCGCGATCGAGGAGGTTTTTGTTCGCGAGGGTTTGACCAGCGCGGGCGACGTGCGGCTGGCAGGCCTGCAGGAACGGCTGTCCCAGGCGGCTTGGCTGGAATTGCCCGAGGTCCTGTTCAAGGGGCTGGCCTATGGTGACCGCGATGACGGAATTGTTGCCGTGGCGCGCCGGCCGGCGACCGGGCTGGACCGGATTCCGGCCGACGGACGAAGCCTCGTCCTCGTGCTCGACGCGGTCGAAAAGCCGGGCAACCTTGGTGCGATTGTCCGCAGCGCTGATGGGGCGGGTGCCGCCGGCGTGATCGTTGCCGACCTGGCGACCGACCCGTTTCACGCCAACAGCATCCGGTCCAGCGTGGCCACGGTCTTTTCACTGCCGTTGGCCCAGGCGAGCGGCCCGGAGGTGATCGACTGGCTGAGAGAAAACCAGTTTCGGATCCTGCTCGCCGACGGTTCAGCCAGCCAGTCCCTGTTCGACATCTCGCTGGGCGGCAAGGTCGCCGTCGTTCTTGGCAGCGAAGCGCGGGGGCTGGCCAGTTACTGGCGGGGCCTGGCGGACGCAGTCAGTGTCGGACTGCCGATGCACGGACTCGCGGACAGCCTCAACGTCAGCGCGACGGCGGCCGTCATTCTTTACGAAGCGGCCCGCCAGCGGCGAGCGATCTGAAAGCCTGCCCGGGAACCGCAAAGAAAGGGGGTCAGACCCCGGCGGTTCCCGGACTGGCCCTGAATTGTCCGGAGCTCAGGCCGCGGGCAGGACATTCCCGGATTTGGGTTTGCCGGTGGACGATTGGGGAACGGCCGGTGGGCGCGGCAATGTCAGGCGCTTGAGAATCCAGAACACGACCGCCCAGAAAATCAAAAATGCGGCCAGAATCACGAGACTGGGTGCCGTGATCAACGGCCGGCGGTTGGAAAGGGACAGGACGGGCCGCCGGGAAAGGTCGCCGCCGTACCCGACGTTGACCAGCAGCCGTTCCTTGCTCTCTCCTGAAAACCGGTCCATGAAGTCGAAGCCGAGCGGGATTTCCACTTTGGCTTCCGGCCGCCGGGAGCTGGTTTCGGCCCCCTGAATCAGCAGCCGCCTGCCCGACCCATCAGCCAGCGAAGAGAGCTTGACGACTTCGCCGCCGGGGCTGTCACCCCGGATCGACAGCTCCATGGAATCGAGCGACAGGGCTGACGCGTCGTCCATCGGGTCGACATCGACGTAGAGGATAAGGCTTTCCACCGACGTGACGCCACGGTCGCGAAAGTATTGCCAGAGCTCGCCGGCACTGATTTCGCTTTCCGTTCCTGTGCGAAAGTCGCCCAGTGGGTCCTGAACCTGCATGTCGATCCGGTCGCCCGGCGTGAGCGGTCCCACCAGCAGGTTGAAATCGCCCACCGTTTCGTTGGTGACGATCGATGAACCAGGCTGGTCCGTCAGACTTTCGGAAATCTGTCCCTGAGCCAAGTCTGTAACTGCCGCAACAGCCATTGCCACCAGCGCGAAAACAAAGACGCCGCGCAGGCCAGCACGGCTGTGGAACGAGCCGCGTGGAAAATCAACGTTGGGCCGGCCGTCAAACATGCATCCAGATCACAGTTGCCATTCGGCCAGCCGGTTTGCCACCGGCTGAAGGGGATCCGGTCCTTGTCAGACCGGTTCCATCCATTCTTCGGGCGGACAACAACAAGGTAAGCCGCCGGATTCCCTGACCGCCGGTACCTGCCCTGCCAAAGCACGGCTCCCGGCCGGGCCCCCCGCCGAAAGCCGAACGGGCTTCGACCCGCCGCCTGAGTGCCGTCCAGTCTATCAGGATCGGCCGCGCGGATAAGTGCGACCGCGCGAATTCGCCGTTTTTTCACACCCGCCCATTCGGCAACAGCTTTCCACCGCAAGCTTGGGACGCCAGACGGCGCAGAACCGTCACAGTCGTCAAATCCGGCAAGGCCCACCACCTCTTTCTGGTCGGGACACCTGGACATTGGAACTGGCGACGAAGGGTTGCCAAAAGTTGTCGCCGTGCCGCGGACGATTGCTCCAGGTTCGAACAACCGAAAATTCGCCAGCTAACCCTTTGGCTTGGCGAGATCTTGCAAGCCCCTCGTACTCGTACTCAGTGAAACGGTACTCGTACTCGTACTCCAGTTTTTGGCTTTCCGTTTCGAGTACGAGGTTGGACTCGCCTCTCGTGAACTAACATCGATTATTGAATCCAACCCGGCCGAATAATTCCTTGGGCATCAACGCTGGCTCTCGCGCCACGCCAGATTGGCGATGAGCGTTACTTCCTCCGCTGCCATCCCGGTTTCAGCTGCGATCCGCGCGCAATCCGATGACTCCGGCTTGAACCGGGCCGAGCCGTCGGGCAACCAGCGGACTTTGCCTTTGACCGTTCCACAGGCCGCTTTGACTTCAACCGCCATCCGCTTCAGCTTGTGCCGTTCGGCCGGACAGCAGCGGATGCCGAGCGTGGTCGTCGTCGCAAAGATCAGCCCTTCCACTTCATTCCGCGCGGCTGCATCGCAAAGCACCGTCAATTCCACGCCTGGACGGTTCTTCTTCATCTGCAGCGGCTGGAGGAAAACGTCCAGCACACCGGGCGCGGCCAGCAGCCGCTCCTGGGCCTGGCCCAATTGCTCGCCGCTGGTGTCATCGAGCGTTGAAGTGAGAACCAGAATCGTGTCCGTTTCGACCGTCGCAGTTGTCGCGCCATCGGCAGCAGGGTGCCCGAGCAGGACTCGCAGAAGGTTGGCCTGCAACGGCAAATCGCGTGTCCCGGCTCCCAGACCGGCCGAAGCCAGCCGCATCGCGGGCAAACCGCAAAAACGGGCATTCAGGACGGAGAGAATCGCCGCCCCGGTCGGCGTCGCCAGTTCGGCTTCGATGGCCGTCGCGCGAAGCGGCATCCCCCGCAACAGCCAGGCCGTCGCCGGCGCCGGCACCGGGACCGCTCCGTGCGCGATCGTGATCGTGCCACAACCCGTTGTGACCGGCGAAGCGTACACGTCGCGGATTCCCAATTGGCAAACGGCCACCGCCACGCCGCACAGGTCGACGATCGAATCGACGGCCCCCACTTCGTGAAAGTGGACCTTTTCCACCGTCGTCCCGTGCACAGCGGCCTCGGCTTCGGCCAGCCGGGAAAACAGTTCGCCCGCCAGCCGCTGTTCGTCGGCGGACAAGCCGCTGGAACCGATGAGCCGCAATATGTCTTTCAGGTGCCGATGCTGGTGCTGGGGCGGATGCGTTACGGTCAAGTGCAGGCCCCGCAGCCCGTGCCGGCGGACTTCGGCAAACGACAGACTCACACCTTCCAGCGGCAGCGACGCCACCTGCCGGAGCAGGTACGCGCGGTCGGCCCCCGCGTCGACGAGCGCGGCGAGCGTCATGTCGCCACTGATTCCACTCAAGCAGTCGAAGTACGCGATCATGATGGACTTGCGGCGCTGGCGCGTTGAGGGCGACAATGCCGCGAACGTGGCGCGGGGACAGGAAAATGGGTCCGGACCGGATACTGGCAGTCATCCTGGCGGGCGGCAAGGGGTCGCGGCTGGAGCCGCTGACGCGCGACCGGGCCAAGCCGGCGGTGCCCTTTGGCGGCATCTACCGGATCGTCGACTTCGCGCTCTCCAACTGCCTGAACAGCGGACTGCGGCAGCTGCTGCTGCTGACCCAGTACAAGGCCGCCAGTCTCGACCGCCACATCCACCTCGCCTGGCGGCCGCTCTTCTGCCGCGAACTCGACGAATTCATCGACACGGTTCCGCCCCAGCAGCGGATCGACGAGCACTGGTATCAGGGGACCGCCGACGCCGTCTACCAGAACATCTATTCGATCGAACCGCACCGGCCCGACTTCGTCCTGATCCTCGCCGGCGACCACATCTACAAGATGAACTACCGGGCGATGATCGACTTTCATCGCGACAGCGGTGCCGACTTGACCATCTCCGCGCTGCCGGTCGACCGCGACGCGGCCCGCCAGTTCGGAGTGATCCACGCCGAAGCCGACGGCCGGATCGTCCGCTTTGATGAAAAGCCGTCCGATCCGCAACCGATGGCCGACGGAAGCGGGCTTTGTCTCGCCAGCATGGGGATCTACGTTTTCTCCGCCCGCTTCCTGTTCGAACAGCTCCTGATCGACGCCAACCGGCCCGGCAGCGCCCATGACTTCGGCCGCGACATCATCCCGGCCGTGATCGGCTCGCACCGCGTGATGGCCTTCCCGTTCCACGACGAAAACCGCAAGGTCAGTGCCTACTGGCGCGACGTGGGGACGCTGGACGCCTACTACGAAGCCAACATGGACCTCGTCAGCGTCGACCCGCAGCTCAACATCTACGACCGCTCGTGGCCGATCCGCACTTGGCAAGGCAGTTTCCCGCCGCCCAAGTTTGTCTTCGGCCAGCGCGGTTCAGTCGAACATCTCCGCCTTGGCCATGCGATCGACAGCATCGTCTGCAGCGGAACGATCGTCTCGGGCGGCGAAGTCGAACGGTCGATCCTCGGTCCCAACGTGCGGGTCCACTCCTGGTCGCACGTCAGCGATTCGATCTTGCTGGAAGGAGTGGAAGTCGGCCGCCGGGCCGTGATCCGGCGGGCGATCATCGACAAGCATGTCTGCGTTCCGGCCGGTGCGCGAATCGGCGTCGACCCCGAGCTCGACCGCCGCAACGGCTTCACGATCAGTCCCGGCGGGATCGTGGTCCTCGGCAAGTCCGCCAGCGTCAACCACGTCCCGACCATGGAACCACCGCGGTTTCTGACTGCCCGCCCGTTGCACGCGGAACCATGATCTCCCGGCCCGGTTTCCCTGAGCCCCGCCTCCATCGACCGAGCGTCTGCGGAGTGCAGGTTGGGCCACTACCCGCTGCTTCCAGCGACAGGCTGGAAGCCTGTCCCACGTTGAACCCGTCCCCGCCGACCGGGCTACACTGCCAGACAGGGCTGTTGCACAATGGCCGCCTGTGCCGCGACTCTTCCGGAGCGGGTGTAGCACGCGAGAATGGCGGGAAACAAAGGGCCTGACAAAGCGGGAGCTTTGTCACCACGGACGAATGGCAGGAAGCGGTTGATCGATGCAAATCAAAAGTCTGGGCATTGTCCTGCTGTTGCTGGCGATCCTGCTGGTGACATCGATCCTGCAGCCCGGATTCGTCTCGAATGAAAACCTGCAGAGCCTGATCCGCTGGACGAGCCTGTTTGGCTTCTGCAGCATTGGCGTCGCCTTCGTGATCATCACGGGCGGGATTGACCTGTCGATCGGCTCGCTGATCGCGCTCAGCGGCTGCCTGATGATCATCCTGCTGGATGCCCGCTATGAGCCGACGGGGCGCGACGCGACGGCGACAGCGGTCTCGACCTTCCAGTCACCTTCCGGGCGGGTGTTGCCGGTGGTCGAGTTCGCAGCCGGGGCCGAACGGCCGACGCCGGACGACCGCTATGGGTGGACCGACCGGTTTGGATCGCAGGTTCAGGCCACGGTGCTTTCCGTCGAGCCGGCTGGAGCTGGCTGGCGGGTGACGATGCGCGAGCCGGGATTGCTGATCGAGCCGGGCAAGGCGCTGGCGTGGTCGAAGTTCCGGCATCGGCCAGTGCCGCTGGTGCTGGCTGCCGTGTTGCTGGTTTCGCTCCTGATCGGCCTGGTGCATGGCCTGCTGGTGACGAAGGTCCGCTTGCAGCCGTTTGTCGTGACGCTGTGCGGGCTGTTGATCTATCGTTCGCTGTCGCGGATCCTCGCCGGCGACCGGCCGCTGGGGTTGGGGACGACGCTCGATCATGTGAAGCTGCTTTTTCGCGGCGACAGTTTTTCGTTGCCCGCGCCGCTGGTACCGTTGATCAGCCAGGGGCACTGGAGTCCGTGGCAATGGGACCGGGTCGCCGGGACTTGGGCCCTCGATGAACAGGGGCAGCGGATTGCAGTGCCGTGGATGGAGTGGATTCCGCTGCCGATGACGGGGCTGTTGCTGCTGGTAGTGGGCGTGGTCGCGTGGCTGCTGCTCAACCGGACGCTCTTTGGCCGGTACCTGATCGCCCTTGGGAGCAATCCGGCGGCGACACGTTACAGCGGCATCAACAACGACCGGATGGTGATTTGCGCCTACATGATCTGCTCGCTGATGGCCGGATTGTCGGGAATCCTCTTCACGTTTGACTTGAACGTGGTCGAGCCGAGCAACACGGGGAATTTTTACGAGCTGTACGCGATCGCGGCAGCCGTGCTCGGCGGTTGTTCATTGCGCGGCGGGTCGGGGTCGATCATCGGCGTGGTGATTGGCACGGCCGTGATGCGTTCGCTCTACCTGTCGATTGAGGCCTTGGGGATTCCCAAAGCCTGGGAGTTGACGATCATTGGCGTGGCGCTGCTGACGGCGGTCTTGGCGGATGAGGTCTTCCGGCTGGTGGGATTCAGAAGGCAGCTTGCCGTGCAGCGGAAGTTGGCGGAAGGTGGGGAGGTGGCGGGGGGGAAGAACTGAAATTGCAGTGGCCTGTTGCGATGACAGGCTGGAAGCCTGGCCCACCATGGCAGGCTGGAAGCGAGCCGGACAGCCAATAACGAGCCGGAAGCTACAAAGCGTTCATTGACAGGCTGGAAGCCTATCCCACGGTGAGCAGCAACCCATGAGCGGTGCGATTGACAGTGTGATGCAGGAGCGGCGTTTGTTTTCGCCGCCGGCTGGGTTTGCTGCGCGGGCCAGAATAGGCTCTCAGGCCGAGTACGAGCGGCTGTACAACGAAGCGCGCGACAACCCGGTTTTGTTCTGGGGCGAGCTGGCGAAGCAACAGCTGCACTGGTTCAAGCCGTTCGAGCGGGTGTTGACCGGTTCGGGAGCCGAGGTTGAGTGGTTTGGCGGAGGCCAGACCAACCTCTCGTACAACTGTCTGGACCGGCACATCGCCGAGGGCCACGGCGGACGGACGGCGTTGATCTGGGAGGGCGAGCCGGGAGAGGTGCGGACCCTGACCTATGCCGAGCTGCTGGAGATGACGAGCCACCTCGCGGCTTGTCTGCTGGAGCTGGGGGTGCGGCAGGGCGATGTCGTCTCGATCTACATGCCGGTCACGCCGGAGCTGGTCGCAGCGATGCTGGCCTGCGTCCGGATCGGGGCGGTGCATTCGGTGATTTTTGCCGGCTTCAGCGCCGAAGCGATCGCGGACCGGAACAACGACGCCCGGGCCGTACTGCAGATCACATCCGACGGCATGTGGCGGCGGGGAAAACGGCTGGCGCTCAAGACGACAGTCGACGCAGCGCTGGCCAAATCACCTACCGTCCGGCATTGCATCGTGTTGCGGCGGATCGATGGCGATTGCCCGATGATGCCAGGCCGCGACCACTGGTGGCATGAACTTTTGGAAAAGGCAGATCGCCAACAGCCTGCCGTGCCGCTCGACAGCGAGGCGACAAGCTTCATCCTCTACACCAGCGGCTCGACAGGGAAACCGAAAGGCATCCGGCACACGACGGCCGGCTATGGACTCTGGACGCGGCAGACGTTCGAGTGGGTTTTTGACTGGCGGCCGGAAGACATTTTCTGGTGTACAGCCGATTGCGGCTGGATCACGGGGCACAGCTACATCGTTTACGGTCCGCTGGCGGCCGGGGCAACGGTCCTGATTTACGAAGGGGCACCGAACTGGCCGCGCGAAGACCGTTTCTGGGAAATGATCGCGCGGCACCGCGCGACGATTCTCTACACTGCGCCGACGGCGATCCGGACTTTTATCAAGTGGGGCGACGAGCATGTCGACCG
This sequence comes from Planctomycetota bacterium, assembly GCA_031405895.1. Taxonomy (GTDB): domain Bacteria; phylum Planctomycetota; class Planctomycetia; order Pirellulales; family Pirellulaceae; genus BJ22. Next base: position 910 of record JANOFL010000412.1, on the reverse strand, counting down.
ACACGATCTGTCCAGCCTGCGGTTGCTCGGAACGGTCGGCGAAGGCATCAACCCCGAAGCCTGGATGTGGTACCACCGCAAGATCGGCCGCGAGCGTTGTCCGATCGTCGATACCTGGTGGCAGACCGAAACGGGCGGGATCATGATGTCGCCTTTGCCCGGTGTGACGGCGACCAAACCCGGGAGCTGCACGCAGCCGTTGCCCGGCGTTGTGCCTGCGATCGTCGACGACCAGCTTCGTCCGGTGGGCGTCAACCAGGGCGGGATGCTTTGCATCGCCAAGCCCTGGCCGGGAATGCTCCGCGGGATTTGGGGCGATCAGGAACGGTTTGTTCAGCAGTACTGGACCCGCGTGCCGGGTCACTACCTGACCGGCGACAATGCGCGGATCGACGCGGACGGCTATTGCTGGATCATGGGGCGGATCGACGACGTGATCAACGTTGCGGGGCACCGCTTGAGCACAATCGAGATCGAAAGCGCTCTGGTCTCGCATCCGCTGGTGGCCGAAGCCGCCGCCGTGGGCAAACCCGACGAGCTCAAGGGCCAGGCGATCACGGTCTTCGTCACGATCCGGGGGGCCGAACCGGCCGAAGGGCTGGAAGCCGAACTCAAGCTGCATGTTCGTCGTGAAATCGGGGCTTTGGCCGTTCCCGACGACATCCGTTTTGCGGCGATCCTGCCGAAGACCCGCAGCGGCAAGATCATGCGCCGGCTGCTGCGCGACATCGCCAGCGGCGCGGCTACGATTTCCCAGGACACCAGCACGCTCGAAGACTACAGTGTGCTGGCCAAATTGCGGGGCGATGAGGAATGATGCGATGAATTGTTCACAGGTTCTTGAGCAGCTCGCGGTTGCCAGTGTCGCCTTTCGCTCCGCGAAAGGACCGTACTTTCGCGGAGCGAAAGG
>JANOFL010000373.1:0-5055 GCA_031405895.1 Planctomycetota bacterium | reverse complement strand
ACAAGACTAGCGATCCCGGTCAAATCTGGAAATCGAGATAGTCGGGATCGCCGGCGGGAAGCTGTCCGCGAATGCGGAGTTTCGGCTTTTCCATGACCACGCGGGTTCCGGCCGGGACACTTTCCGTCAGCCAGACGCTGGAGCCGATCACGCAGTGGTCGCCGATCACAGTCTCGCCACCGAGAACTGAGGCGTTGGCGAAGATCGCGACGTGGTTGCCAATCGTGGGATGGCGGCGCTGGTCGCGAATCAGCTGGCCAGCCGCGTCGCGGGGAAAGTTCAAAGCCCCGAGCGTGACGCCCTGGTAAATCCGGACATGGTTGCCGATCCGGCAAGTCTCGCCGATCACAACACCCGTTCCGTGGTCGACAAAAAAATGGTGGCCGATTCCGGCGCCCGGATGAATGTCGATACCGGTCTGGCCGTGGACCCACTCGGCGAGCACCCGGGCGGCAAGCGGTGAGCCGGCCTGGTACAGCTGGTGGGCGAACCGGTGTACCAGGATGGCTTTGAAGCCCGGATAGCAGATCAGGACTTCCTCCCGGCCGCGGCAGGCCGGGTCGCCGTCCAGGGCTGCGTCGAGATCGGTGTGAAGCAGGTCCATCGTGGACGGCAGCTGCCGGACCACGCCCGAGGCAATCGCTTCAGCCAGCCGGTCGGCTTCAGTGCGACCCAGATGCGGGCGCACCCGGTCGGGCTGCAGCAGGGCCCAGCCGTTGAGCCGGACCAGCAGGCGGTGCAGCGACTCCAGCCGCTCATGAAGCAGATCGAGCGCGAAGTTGTTGCGGCGATCCGCCGCGTCGATTTGTTCATCGCCGGTCCGACCCGGTTCAAGCAGACACGACAGCTGCGGAAAGCAGATGGCGGTGTAGAGCCGCACCAGCTGGTCAACGAAGCCGGCATCAGGGACGCGGCCGCAATCGGCGGACCGGTCGTCGACTTGCCAGGCGGTCCGGACGCGCGCGGCCAGTTCGCTCCAGGTGTCGTTGTCGACGGATTCGAGCATGCAAGCAACCGGTTCGGGAAAACAGGCGTTCGCGTGGCGGCCGGCCATCTGGCGGCCTTTTTGGCGATTGCGCGGCGGTCCGCACTGTATACCATGACCGGTCAAAGTCCCGCGCGGTCGAATTGGCGGGGCTTGAATCCTCACGGGGCAAGAGAGTGGAGCCGGGGTGACACGGAGGGCTGACGCCCTGCCGCTCGCCGAAGCTGAATGCTCACGCCGCCGGAACTAATTCCTCACGGGGCAACATTGAATGGAACTGGCGTCGAAGTTCGTTGAAAGTTGCTGGCGGACGATAGGTGAACTGGCACCGTGGCTGCTGGTGGGACTGGTCCTGGCGGGCCTGCTGCACTGGCTGATTCCGCCGGCGCTGGTCCGGCGACGGTTTCGCGGCTTTTGGGGTGTGGTGCAAGCCGTCGCCCTCGGTGTGCCGTTGCCGCTCTGTTCGTGCAGCGTGATTCCAGCGGGGTTGGGGCTGAAGCGGGACGGTGCCAGCGACGGAGCGACAACCGGATTCCTGATCAGCACGCCGCAGACCGGCGTCGATTCATTTTTTGTGACGGCGAGTTTTTTTGGCTGGCCGTTCACGTTGCTGAAAGTCGTTGTCGCAGCCGTGACGGGCCTGGTCGGCGGCTGGCTCGTCGAATGGTCGGGTAGCGGGAAGCTGGCGTCAGGAAACCAGGCGGCTTTCCCGGCTGGATTCGTCTCAAGGCCGCGCGCGTCGCTGGGCGATTCGGCGTTGCATGCCTGCGGAATCCTGCGGTCGATCTGGGGCTGGCTGGTGGTTGGGATTCTGGTGTCAGCGCTGATTGAAGTCTGTCTTCCGAAGGAATGGCTGGCCTCGCTGAGCACCCTGGGTTTGCCGGCAACGATGGGGCTGGTCCTGCTGCTGTCGTTGCCCGTGTATGTGTGTGCGACGGCTTCCGTGCCGGTCGCGGCCGGGCTGGTGGCAGCGGGACTGCCGCCGGCGGCCGGGTTTGTGTTTCTGTTCGCGGGACCGGCGTCCAACGTTGCAACGATGGGCGCGATTGCCAGCCAGCTGGGAAGGCGGGTGCTCGTGATCTATCTGCTGACGATGGTGCTGGGCGGGATGCTGGGTGGATGGATGGTGCACCTGTTGGGAACCGGATTCCCTGCGCGAACGGGAGAGCATGTCCATCATCTGCCGTGGTGGAACGGCTTGGCGGCGGTGATGCTGCTGACGACGCTGGTCTGGTTCATGGTCGACGCAACGCGCCGCCGTTTGCAACCTGCACCGAATCCTCAAGCTGGTCACGAGACGTTGACGATTCGCGTGGATGGCATGACTTGCGGGGGATGCGTCGAGCGCCTGAAGCGCGTCCTCGCGGGACTGCCGGGAATTGAAGGCGTTGCCGTGCGGCTTTCACCCGGTGAAGCCAGGCTGGCCGGGACAATCGAACGGCTGGCCGCGGTGCAGGCCATCCGCAGTTGTGGATTCCTGACACCCGAAGACGATCCAGCCCTCGAGCCGTTGACTTCGGATGCTGCCGGATGACCCGCGAGCCCCTGCTGATCGTTGACGGCTACAACCTGATGCACCGGCTCGTGCCGAAAAGGCTGCTGGGCGGCCCCGGCGGGCTGGAGCGGGCACGAACGAATGTTGTTCAGCGGGTTGCGACGCTGCTGAAGAAAGAAGAACTGCCGCTGGCAGCCGTGGTTTTTGATGCGGCGGGAACGGTCGATCCTGGCGCGGCGAACGCGGCCGATCCGCAAGCGACTCAGGTAATCCGGGTGCTGTTCGCAGCTGGATTCCCGGATGCGGACTCAATGATCGAAGAAATGATCCGCAAGCACTCCTCGCCGCGGCGGTTGACGGTCGTGTCCAGCGACCGGCGACTGATGGACGCTGCGCGGCGACGGGGAGCTTGGGGCATCGACTGCGATGAATGGCTGGACCGGCGGGAAACTGAGGCCAGTCGTAACTGCGACGTGGCTGGAGAGCCAGAAGAAAAGGCGCACGAGGGCGGATTGCCTGGCGCGGACGAAAGCCGCTACTGGCTGCGCGAATTCGGATTCGACGAACCCGACCAGCCGGATGGTCGCTGAGAGCCTGTCCGAAAAAGGGTCAGACCCTTTGCAAGGTTGTCTTCGCTACTTTGAGAACTTGACTAAGGCCGGACAATTGCCACCTTGGGGGCCCATTCAAGGAGAGGGTCAGACCCCTTTTCGGACAGGCTCTGTGCCGTTTCAGGCCAGGCGGGCGGCGCGCGAATCAGCGGCCCCAGTTGCCACGCAGCAGCAGGTAGCCGAACACGACGCTGCAAAGCGACAGCATGATCCAGACTTCGGTACTGAATGTCGAAGCCGAGCTGCCGACCTGGTCGATGAAGTGGGCGGCTTTGTTGATGAAGCGGTCCATAACTGAAACCTCTGGCGGAACTTTCACCGCAAGTCTGGAACATTCCCGTCAAGCCGGCTGCTGGTTTCCCGCCGCGGCAACCGGCGTGCCGGTCATGGTGATGGAGTTTGACGGTTGTGCCGGTCGCACGGGCGGTTCGATCACGATCGCCCCTTGATCGTCAGGGACCGGGCGGCCGGCTCCCGGCCGGGGACCACTCCGCCAGTCGTTGCCCAGCGTCGTCCAGAAGGCAGGTTGCGGCACCGCCCGAAGGCCAGACCTGGAGTGGTGCCGCGACGGGCTGTCCATTGGAAAGCTGCTGGCTGGCGATCAGCCGGCCAGCGTCAGCTGCGCGGTCCGTCGCGACCAGATGGATGGCGCAACCGCCGAAACCACCACCAGTAAGCCGGGCACCGAAGACGCCACCCGCCACGCCGGTCTGCCGCGCGGCCTCCACCAGGCAGTCCAGCTCCGGGCAACTCACTTCGTAGTCGTCGCGAAGCGAGCGGTGGCTGGCAAACAACAGTCCCCCCAGTTCGGCCCAGTCTTCGCAGCCAATGGCCGACATGGCGGCCCGCACACGTACATTCTCGGTGACCACATGCCGGACCCGTTTCAGCAGCCGCGGATGCAGCTGCCCAGCGTGTTGGGCCAACGCCGCCGAATCGATCGCGCGCAGCGACATGACCGACAGGGCTTCGGCAGCTTGCCGACATTCCTCGCGTCGCGCGACATACCCGCTCCCGGCAAGCCGATGGCGGACGCCGCTGTCGACCATGAGGCAGGCCACGTCCGCCGGGAATGGAACCAGCTCAACCTGGGATGACTGAAAGTCGGTCAGCAAAAGGTGCCCGCGCCGGCCCAGCAATGAGGTCAACTGGTCCATCAGGCCGCAGGGGACGCCGGTGAAGTCCTGTTCTGCGCGCTGGCAGAGTCTGGCGACAGCAAACGCATTGCGAGCTTCGCCCAACAGGCTTGCGAGGGCCAGGCAGGTCGCAACCGAAACGGCGGCGCTACTGGACAGACCGCTCCCGGCGGGAATGGCCGAGTGAACCAGCAAGTCGATTCCATTGGTCTGCCGGTCGCGCCTGGGCACCAGTGATGCCACTCCCTGAATCAATGCTGCCCATGACGTGGTCGGCAGTCGCGCTGAAGAACTGGCAGTGGTCTGGGTGGCGTCCTCCGGCAGCCGGCGGAAAACGGTTGCTCCTTCATACTGAGTCGAGAAGGCCCGCAGTTCGGCCGGGTCCACCATGGATGAGGCTGGCCGAAATGCCGCGACGACGATTGCATCCAGGCCGATGGCAAAGGACAGGGCGAGTCCGTCGTTGTAGTCTGTGTGCTCGCCAATCAGGTTGACGCGGGCTGGCGCGGCTGCGGCGACTCGCGGCGAATACCCGAACTGGCTGAAGAACTCCTGCGCTGCCTGCACCAGCAGCTGATCTCTGGACATGCAATGACGCACGGGCGAACGGTGGCATGAGACCAATCACGCGATTCTATTCATCGACCGGTGCCTTTGCTCGTGCTCGTGCTCGAAGTCCCCTATCGAGTACAAATACCGCCTAGTGCTGGCCTGTCAAAAAGTGAGCCTGAGGCGCTAGCCGAGAACGCTGATTCAGCCACCAACTCACACCCAAGGGAATCGGCTAGCGCCTCAGGCTCACAAGAATTCGTCGTTTTGACAGGCCAG
>JANOFL010000395.1:0-2594 GCA_031405895.1 Planctomycetota bacterium | reverse complement strand
CGAAACCGCTGGCTGGCGGCGACGGCCAGTTCATCGCAGCGTTCATTCTCGGGGTGCCCGCTGTGTCCTGCAATCCACTGATAGGTCAGTTCGTGACGGGCGACCAGTTCATCCAGCTGCCGCCAGAGGTCGTCGTTTTTGAGCGGTACGAGTTTGCCTTTCTCCCGCCGTTTCCAGCCATTTCGCTTCCAGCCGGCCATCCACTCGGTGATCCCCTTGCCGACGTACGAGCTGTCCGAATGGAGACAGATCCGGCAGCGGCGCTTGAGCCGGGAAAGTCCCTCGACCACGGCCTGCAGTTCCATCCGGTTGTTGGTCGTCTCGCGCTCGCCACCGGAATACTCGGACTCTTTGCCCGTCGGACGGTGACGCAGCAGACAGGCCCAGCCGCCCGGACCGGGATTGCCGCTGCAGGCACCGTCGGTAAAGAGGTCGATCTCGATTTCAGATTCCGCCATGATCGCTGTTGCCCGAGGGTGAAAAACTGCCTGTGGGTGGGGCGACCTGGGGAATGCTGGCGGCCGGCGCTGCCGCGACCGCGGCTGGTTCAGTTTCTCCCGGCACCAGACTCAGCCGCCGGCTGCGGGAAAGTTCTTCCAGCGTCAACGCCACGTCACTTTCGCGGCGGGCAGCGGGAGGCACCTGCCACGGCAGACGAACCGTGAATGTGCTCCCCTGGCCGACTTCACTGACGACGCCAATGGTCCCGCCCAACAGACCGCACAGTTCGCGGACGATCGAGAGGCCGAGGCCGGTGCCGGAAACTTCCCGCGTCAGGTTGTCGCCGCCGATTGCGCGCGGCCCCTGGCGAAACTTTTCAAAAATGATGTTCAGCTCGTTTTCCGGAATTCCGACCCCGCTGTCCTCGACCGCAAGCTCCAGCATGCCGTCACCGCTCCGCCGGGCCGTGACGCGAATCCGGCCGCCCTCGGGCGTGAACTTGATCGCGTTGGAAAGCAGGTTGTTGAGAATCTGGCGGATCTTGAGCTGGTCCTGGTAAACAAACGGCAACTCGCTGTCGGCGTCACAGCGCAGCATGATGCTGCGCTGCTCGGCCAGGTTGCGGACCAGCTCGCATTGCTCGCCAACCAGCTGGCCGATGGCGAACTCGCTGGGGCTGATCTCCATCCGGCCGGCTTCGAGTCGGGCGAGGTCGAGAATGTCGTTGATCACATCGAGCAGCATCCGGCCCGAGCGACGGATGTTGCCGGCGAACTTCTTCTCGCGTTCGGCCAGGACGTCGACCGATTCGAGGACTTCCGAGAAACCGATAATGCTGTTGAGCGGAGTCCGCAACTCGTGGCTCATCGTGGCGAGAAACTCGCTCTTGAGCTTGTTCATCTCGTGAAGCTTGAAGTTCATCTGGGCCTGCTGGATAACCTTGTGGTCGAGGTCATCGTTGGCTTCGCGGAGCTGCTCCTGGGTGTCCATCAGGTGCCGCAACATGCGGTTGAACGACCGCCCCAGCTGTTCGAACTCGTCGCCCGTTTCCAGCGAGCTGCGGAGCGCGAGGTTCCCCTGGCTGACCTGGTCGGCCACATCGCGAAGATGTTTCAGCGGGCGGACGATCACGAGCCGGACAATCAGGTAAAGCGCGAGCGTGGAGAGGAATACGGTCCCGATCCCGACGGCGAGCAGAATCGCGCGGGTCCGGTTGATCGCCCGTTTCGCCGCGCGGTAGGGCAACATGATCCGGACGAAGCAGACGCCGACCTGCTCGGCCGCCACCAGTCGTTTTCGGGTTTCGGGCAGCTGCTCACCGTCGGGCAAACCAGCATCCGGCGCGATGGCTTCCGCGAGCGCCGGGTCCGGCCCGCTCGCCGGATCGCGATAGGCATAATGACATTTGACGCAAACCGGCGTGAAGATCACCGGCTCGTAATAGGCGAACTGGTTGTCGGGCAGGAAACGGTCTGGAAAGGTCTGGTTGGTCCTGAGCAGCGCTGATGGGTTATCGGCTTCTTCGCCCAAATTGTCGGCCAGAATGCTGGAACGGTCCAGGTCGCGCTGGACGGGGAGATACTGGACTTCAAGACTGGCCAGCAGGGCGGCTTCTTCCGGATCATCGACGAGGCGGGCGTTGATCAGGTTGCGCAGATGGTCTGGAGTCAGCCTGAGGACCGAAGCTTCATAGTCGCGGGTCCGGGTCAGGCCATCGGAAATTCCTTTCAGGTCCGCGGCAAACTCGTTGGCAATGAATTCCGTGCTCGTGTAGTGAACACGGGTCAGGTGGGTTTCGATCAGTTCGCTGGCCTTGGTCCGCGTGTTGCTGCGGATCATGTCTTCGGAAATCTGCAGGACCGAAAAGAAGGCCAGCGCGACCAGCAACAGCGTGATCAGGCCAAACAGAATGCGAATCTTCCACTCGAGGCTGGAATCACCAAGCACCCAGGTGAAAGTGCGGTTGGCCATGGGGTCGGACGGCTGGGCTGGGGCGGTAACAGCGGCAAAACGGAGCGACAGGGCCGATTCTAGCTGGACGACGCCACTTTTCGCGACGTGGCGCATAGCTCTGCTTTGCGGTCCGGCTGCTTTCCTTGCTGGCCTGCACAAAGGAGACCGGAACTGCCTGGGACCGCAAAGCAGAGCTATGC
>JANOFL010000387.1:0-9284 GCA_031405895.1 Planctomycetota bacterium | reverse complement strand
CAAAAATTGTTAAGTCTTGGCGTGCGGCTGGGCGACCCCCCTCCGTGTCCGGACAAAAACCCGGCGGGCTGCCGCCCTGCCGCTCGCCAAGATCAAATTCTGGCCGCGCGGTATAGAAAGGCACGGACGGCACATGGAATGTGCCTGCTACTTTCGAGCATCGGGTTTGGCCATTCTCAACCAACCCGGCAGCCGGACTACCCGACCATCGGGGCTGGTCGCGGCGACCACGGTGTGGCCGGATGCCAGCAACTGGCCTTTTAAACTGACTTCGTACTCGTGTCGAATCCGGACGCCTTTCGCCCGGGCAACCGTCGTCTTGAGCGTCAACAGGTCGTCATATCGGGCGGCCGCAAAGTATTGGCAGCTGACTTCCACGACGACGAGAAACAGCCCGCTGGCTTCCAGATCACGATAGCTGCAGCCGCCGGCCCGCAGCATCTCCACCCGGCCGACCTCGAAGTAGTTGATGAAGTTGGCATGATGCAGCCGGCCCTGCCCGTCCGTCTCCTGATAACGGACGCGAATCTCCATCACATGCTGGGCGGGAATGGCTGGATTCATGGGGCCAAGTATGGCGTTCGGGCCGCCAGCGTGGAAACCCATCCTGGCCAATCGCAAATTCCCATGCCGCCAGCTAAAACATGCTGGCGGTGCCGGCGTGGGACAGGCTTCCAGCCTGTCGTCCAAAGTGGGACAGGCTTCCAGCCTGTCGTTGGATCCGTCGGATCGGTCAGATCAGCCGGATCGGTCAGATCGGACGGATTTTTGCCCGACAGGCTGGAAGCCTAACCGACGATGTCCAGGAGCCAGGCAAACCCCATGAGTCAGGGATCAGGATCGGGGATGGGCATTTCGGAAATGACCGGGCGAGCCCGCGACTACCCGACGATTCGGCAGTTCACTGTCTTCATTGAAAACCGTGTCGGCCAGCTGCTGGAAGTCCTGCGCCGTTTTCGCGGGACGAAAATCCGGATCGTCGCCCTCAACATCCTCGACTCGACCGAATGCAGCATCGTCCGGTTCGTGCTGACCAATCCCGAACAGGGGCGGGAAGTTTTTGAGCGGGCCGGGCTGGCGATGATCGAAAGCAACCTGATCGCCCTCGAGCTGCCCGACGATCCGCAGCCGCTGGTGCTGGTCTGCAACGCGCTGTTGCAGGCCGAAATCAACCTCGTGCAGACCTACCCATTAATGCTTCGCAGCCGTGAGCGGATGGCGGTGGCCCTGATGGTGGACAACATCGAACTGGCGTCGGAGACACTGACCGCCAAGGGTCTGCGGATTCTGACCGAAGACGAACTGGCCGAGCTGGTCTAGGGCTTTGTCAACGATTCAATATCGGATCACATCCATCAGCCGCAACGCGTTAGCGTCCGGTTTCCGAGGTCCCAACCGGGGGCTAACGCCCGGCGGCTGATCCGGGTTTCAAACTGTGACAAACCACTAGCCGGGACTTCCAGGAACTTGCCATGCCGATCCGGGTCACCTGTACCAAATGCATGTCGCGGTTTGATGTCAGCGAAAAATTCGCTGGCCGCGAGGGGCCGTGTCCGAAGTGCAAGACGGTCATCAGGATTCCCGAGGCGAACGAGCAGGTCGTCGTTCACGCCCCGGAGACTTCCGGACCCAGCGATTCCAAAGGCCGGCCGGTCCTCAAGCCGATCCGCCGCAAGGATACGGTTCTCTCGGCAGTGCAGATCGTGGTGATTGTGGTTGTGATCACCGGCTTCCTGATCGGTTCGCTGTTGCTGCGCGAGTTTTACCCGGAAGCGAAGTCGATCCCGGTATGGCTGATTCCGGCGATCCTCACGGCGCTGGCACCGGCTTGCGTGCTGGGGGCCTACACCTTGCTGCGCGACCAGGAAATGGGCTCGTTCGCTGGAAGGCAACTCTGGGCACGGGTCGCGATCTGTGCGGCGGTTTATGCACTGCTTTGGGCGACGATGCTGGGAGGGTGGTTCGCATTTCCCGACTGGGGTCCCGCGGCGTGGCTGACGTCGTCGGTCGTGATGCTCGCAATCGGAGCGGCGGCAGCGACGCTGGTGCTCGATCTCGACTGGATGATGGGAATGGTGCACTACGGGCTGTACTTTGGCTGTTCGCTGCTCCTGCGACTGGCGGCCGGAGTGGGTCTGTTTCCGGGGCCGCTTGAAATGGAGACGGCACCGGTCATTCCGCCGGTGAGCCCAGCCGGGGCCGCACCGCTGGGCTGGATCGACGCGACGACTTCGGCGCTCGGCTGGTGGCTGGGTGGTGGTTGATGGGATCGCTGCTTGCGCTGCCTGAACTGCGGGCGCTGGACGATCCGGACCAGGTCGTCAGGATTCCCGACCAGCAAGACGTGCCGCTGACCGCGCGGGTTGGCCGGCTGGTTGACACGGCTGCGTTTCGCCGACTGGCCAGCGTCAGTCAGCTGGGACTGGTGAGCCTCGTCTATCCCGGCGCGAAGCACTCGCGGTTTGAGCACTCGCTGGGGGCTTATCGGCTGGGGTTGCTGTTTCTCCGCAAGCTGGCGACGCAAGCTGATTTCGCGGCAGCGGTCGACGAGCGAGTGGCAAGCAGCTTCGTCGCGGCGGCGCTGTTGCATGACATCGGGCACTGGCCCTGTTGCCATCCGGTGGAAGACCTTGGCCTGCCCACCATTCCGGCCCATGAGGAACTGGCCCGTGGCTGGCTGGAACAGGAGGACATCCGGACCTGCCTCGCGAAAGACTGGGGACTCGAGCCGGACGACATTCTGCGACTGCTTCTGAAACAGCCGCGTGACCGGGCCGAGCGGATCTGTTGCTCGATGCTCTCCGGGCCGGTCGACATCGACAAGATGGATTACCTGTTCCGCGACAGCTTGCACTGTGGCGTGCCGTATGGGCGGAACTTCGACGCTGCCCGGCTGATCGGCAGTCTTTGCCTCGACGAGTCGGGCGAGCGACTGGCGATCACCGACAAGGGCCGCACGGCCGCCGAGCTGATGGTTTTCGCGCGGTATGTGATGTTCAGCGAAGTCTACTGGCATCACGCGGTGCGCAGCGCCACCGTGATGTTCCAGCGCGCCGTCTGGCTGCTCCGCGACCGGATCGATGTGGGAGCCTTGACCGGGTCCACCGGGACGGACGCCATGGCGTTGCGGGAACTGGCGAGCCTGGATTCGCCGGCCGGCCGGCTGCTGGACGGACTTTTTGGAGCGCGGCGGCGGCTGTTCAAACGCTGGTGGCAGGCCGATGGCGTGACCAGGGAAAGCCTGACCGATCATCTGCGTGGACGCGGACCGGACTGGCACGAGGCGCTGGCGGTAGCCTTGGCCGGGCAATGGTCGAAGAGGCTTGGCGTACCGGTCGAGGCCGGGGAAATCCTGATTGATGCGCCGCCGGCTCAGGCCGAAACCCAGTTCCAGATCGACGTCCGCGCCGCGCGTGGACGTCCTTCGCAGCCGCTGCACGCGGTGTCGCCCATTGTGCAGGCCCTTGCCATGCAGCAATTTGACGGAATGGTCAAGAAAGTCCGTCTGTTCGTTGAACCGGCATTGCTGGAGCGGCTGCGGGCGGGAAAGATGGAACTGGCGATGGATGATGTTCTGCGCGAATCGGTCGCCCAGGCCAATGCCACGAATTGATCCGCCTGTCCGGGAACCATCGGGGTCTGACCCCCTTCCGGGATGGTTCCCGGACAGGCGCTGAATTTCCAGCCAAAACTCCCGCGGAGTGCCAGCGTTGAGCCTGACCGAATCCCCGACCGGCAATGCACCACCCGCCGGCTGGCATCCCGGGTCATGGCGTTCTTTCCCGGCCCTGCAACAGCCGCAGTACGACGACCCGGACGCGCTGGAGCTGGTCCTTGGCCGGCTGGGGCGGCTTCCCCCACTGGTGACGAGCTGGGAGATCGAGGAACTGCGGAGCGGGCTGGCCCAGGCGGTCCGCGGGCAGGCCTTTCTGTTGCAGGCTGGTGACTGTTGCGAATCGATGGACGACTGCGAGACGGCCGCCATCGTCCGCAACCTCAAGGTCCTGATCCAGTTCAGCTTCGTGCTGATCCACGGCTCGATGAAGCGCGTCATCCGCGTCGGCCGGATGGCGGGCCAGTACGCCAAGCCCCGCAGTGCTGCGACCGAAACCCGCAACGGTGTCTCGCTGCCCGTCTATCGCGGCGACAACGTCAACCGGAGCGGCTTCACCGAAGGCGACCGGCGCCCCGATCCGCAGCTGCTGCTCCGCGGCTACGAACAGGCGGCCCTCAAGCTCAACTTCGTCCGCAGTCTGATCGGCGGCGGTTTCGCCGACCTGCATCACCCTGAGAACTGGGACCTCGATTTCCCAACCGGCTCGCGCCGTGCCGAAGAATACCGGCGGATGGTCCATTCAATTACCCGCTCGATGCAGTTCATGGAAGCCGTCCTCGGCAGCCAGTTCCGCGAGAGCCACGGCGTGACGGTTTACACCTCGCACGAAGGACTCCACCTTGGCTACGAACAGGCCCTGACCCGGCCCGTTCCACGCCGGTCGGGGATCTACAACCTCGGGACCCACATGCCCTGGATTGGAGTCCGGACCTGCGATCCGGGCGGTGCTCACGTCGAGTACTTCCGCGGCATCGCCAATCCGGTCGGCCTGAAAGTCGGGCCGGACATGGAACCGCAGCGACTGGTTGAGCTGGCCCGGCGGCTGAATCCCGATAACCAGCCCGGACGGTTGACCCTCATTCACCGGCTGGGGCATCAACGGGTCCGCGACCTGCTTCCTCCGCTGGTGGAAGCCGTTCGTCAGGCAGGCCTCGCTGTGATCTGGTCTTGCGATCCGATGCACGGCAACACGGTCAACGCCCGCGAGGGCCGGAAAACGCGGCACTTTGAGCAGATTCTCGAAGAGCTTCTGGCAGCCTTCGATGTTCACAACGAACTGGGGACGGTCCTCGGCGGAGTCCATCTCGAACTGACTGGCGACAACGTCACCGAGTGCGTCGGTGGATCGACCCAGCTGGGCGAGCCCGATCTCACCCGCGCCTACAAGAGCCCGGTCGACCCCCGGTTGAACTACGACCAGGCGATGGAGCTGGCGTTTTTGATCGCCGAACGGATGCAGCGTCCCAATGTGGGATAGGTGTCCCGCCTGTCGACACAGATCCGTCCGATTTGAGCAATCCGTCCGATCTGACAGATTTGTGCACCGGCGCGACGCCTCTCAAATGTTGGAACCAGGCTATGATTGGGGTGTAATTTCACGCGGACCGAGACGTTGGGACTGTCCCCGAACTGCGCGCACGCGCAGCTCGGGGGTTGGCCCGCAAGTCAGGCCGGCGGCGTCGTGCGCCGTCGCGGTTCGCGTCTTTTGAACCAGCGAACTTGGGCGGGAAATTAACATGGCGGAAGTCCAACCCTACCGGATGGTCGATCCGGACTGGGCGGTAGCGGAAATCGAGCGGCGAACCGGGCACGTTTTTTTCCGGCGGGAACTGGCATTACTGGCCATCACTCATTCTTCCGGGGCCAACCATCGCGACTGCTCGAATGAGCGGCTTGAGTTTCTGGGCGACGCGATTCTCGGCTTCACGACCTGCCAGTACCTGTTCCAGAACTACCCGGCCTGGCAGGAAGGCGACCTGACGCGGGTCAAATCGCTGGTGGTCAGCCGGCAGACTTGCGCCGAATGGGCCAACGCCCTTGGCATCGACGAATTGCTGATGGTTGGCAAAGGGGTCGGCAGCCCCGGTCGTCTGCCCCCTTCGCTGTTGGCCAACTCGTTCGAGTCGATTGTCGCGGCGATTTTTCTCGACGCGGGAATGGCCGCTGCCCAGGCCTTTCTCTGGCCACGGGTCTCCGCCAAGGCTGACGAGGCGGCGGGTCTGGACGCGGAAGCCAACTTCAAGTCCGCGCTCCAGCAACTCGTCCAGCGCGATTACGGCCGCCCGCCGACTTACCTTGTCGTCAGTGAATCCGGCCCCGACCACGACAAGACTTTCTGCGTCCAGGTCCAGCTCGGCACGCGGCGATTCGAAGCGGGATGGGGCAAGAACAAGAAACAGGCCGAACAACGAGCTGCGGGAACGGCTCTGCGAGAGCTGGAGCGGGAGATGGCCGAGGGGACAGGTCTGCCAGGACTCTAGAAGGCACGGGAAGCAGGGTGGGTGGAGTCTTCGCAACCCACCAGATTTCCGGATTCCGGATTTGAGATTTCAAATTTGAGATTTGAGATCTGGCGTTCCAAGCCTTGGGTTTCGCGGACTCCACCCACCCTGCCCCAACCCGGATCCAGAATTTGAGATTTCCAATTTGAGATTTGAGATCTGGCGTTTCAAGCGCTGGGTTTCGCGGACTCCACCCACCCTGCCAAACTGCGTCAATCAGCCTTTTTCTTGCGTCCCTTGCCGCTGGACGATTCTTTCGGCGTGGAATCACTGCCGGCTGCAGCAGGTTTCTCGGAGCTGGTCGCCGGCTTGTCAGACTTTGAGTCAGCTGCCGGCGGCGGCGCCGGTTTGTCCGATTCGGCCGCTTTGCGGTAGCCTTCGCTGCGGTAGTCGGTCTGGTAGAAACCCGAGCCTTTGAAAACGATCGCGGCACCCGTGCCGAACTGGCGAACCAGTTTGCTCTTCTTGCAGGCCGGGCACTTTTTTACCGGGTCGTCGGTGATCTTCTGGAAGATTTCGACGTGGTGATCGCAGGCGGAGCAGATGTAGTCGTAGGTCGGCATGGACGGCGAGGAGAGGTGGCTGGTGACTAGTGGCTAGTGGCTGGTGGTTGTGAGGCGGCAGGGTAGGGGATGCGGACGGACCAGTTGGACTGACAAAGCGGAGCTTTGTCACCACGTTAGCCGGTCGAAACGATGACCTGGGCGGGGCGGAGGACGCGGTCGTGCAGCCGGTAGCCGGCCCGCAAAACCTGCAGGACATGATTGGGGGCGACGTCGGGACTGGGGAGCATCTGGACCGCCTGGTGCAACTGCGGGTCAAAGGGCTGGCCGGCGGCGTCGATGGCAAGACAGCCATGACGGGCCAAAGCCTGACCCAGCTGCTGGGCGACCATCGCGACACCGCTGGCCAGTGACGAGTCGGCGGCCGAAGACGACGGTGTGCCGAGTGCCTGCAGGGCCCGGTCGAGGTTGTCGAGCCCCTCCAGCACGTCGAGCATCAGCGGGCCGAGCGCGTACCGGACCAGTTCCTCGCTCTCGCGCCGCATCCGGCGGCGCGAATTCTCAAGTTCGGCCTGGTGCAGCAGGGCCCTCTTTTCCGCATCGGCGAGTTCGTTTTCCAGCCTGGCGATCCGGCTACCAGCGAATGCATCGCCCGAAACGTCGAGCGCAGATTCGCCGCCGCGGTCGAGGACGGGATCAAAGTCTTCCTGGCTTGGGTCGGTGCTCATGGATGCCCGGAGCGCTTTGTTGCGCTGTCGGCGAACTGGAAATGGAATTGGGTGCGGACTGACAGGCTGGAAGCCTGTCCCACGTTAGCCCGTGTTGACTGAAAAATATTCCTTCAGGCGGTCGAGGAACTTTTTGCGTTGCGGCTGGACTTCGGTCTGTTCGAGTTCGGCGAGCTGGCGAAGCAGTTTTTCCTGCTCGGGCGACATCTTCCTGGGTGTCTCGATGAAGGTCTGAACGAGTAGGTCTCCGGTCCGGCCGCCCTGGGGATCGGGCAGGCCGCGACCAGTGAGCTTGAAGACTTCACCCGATTGCGTGCCGCGCGGCACGTGGAGCGGTTCGGCACCGCCGCCGAGGGCCGGGACGCGGAGTTCCGCACCGAGCGCAGCTTGCGTGAACGTGATCGGCCATTGCAGGACCAGGTTGCCGCCGTCACGGTGAAAAAGCTTGTGGCTTTCGACCGAGACGAAGCAGTAACAGTCGCCGGCCGGGCCGCCGTTGGGGCTGGCTTCTCCCTGGCCGCGGATGCGGACCCGCATCCCGTCGTCGATGCCGGCCGGGATGTCGATGTCGAGGCTGACGTCTTTCTTCTGAAAGCCCTGGCCGCGACAGTCGGTGCAGGGATCAGTGATCCGCGACCCGGCCCCGCGACAGACCGGACAGGTCGTCTGGACGCGGAGGATGCCGGCCGACTGGACGACCTGGCCGCGACCGCCGCACTGGGTGCAGCGCTGGGGCTGGCTGCCGGGCTTGCCGCCCGAGCCGCTGCACGTCGCGCAGGCGACGTTGCGGTTGAAACGGACGGAGCGGGTGATGCCTTTGGCGGCTTCTTCCAGCGTCAACGTGACATCAACGCGAAGATCATTGCCGCGCTGAACCCGGCGACCGGAGCGCGCGCCGCCGCCAAACATTTCGCCAAAAATCCCGCTGCCGCCGAACATGTCACCGAACGCGGCAAAAATGTCTTCGGCGGACTGGAAGCCGCCCCCGCCGTTGCCTTCCACGCCGGCATGGCCAAAACGGTCGTAGCGGCCCCGTTTGTCGGAATCGCTGAGGACTTCATAGGCTTCGGCGCAAAGCTTGAACTGCAGATGGGCCTGGTCGTCGCCCGGATTGCTGTCGGGGTGGTATTTGACGGCGAGCTTGCGATAGGCCTTGGCGATGTCGCGATCCGCCGCATCGCGGGCGACCCCGAGCACTTCGTAATAGTCACGCTTGGCCATCGACGGTCATTTCCTCAGACCGAAACGTGGAACGGAGGCGAATGATGGTTCAAGATCAGTTCGAATGGGAACGCTGGCAGGTCAGGTCATTGCCGGAACCGCGGCCAGGGGCTGGGTGGAGAGGTGATGGCAGTCCGGATTTGACCATATTGACCCGATTGACCGGAATCTGAGATTTGAAATCTGAGACTTGAGATTTGGGATTTGAAACATGGTGCCTGGCCCAAACAGAACGGGTCATCCGTCGGCAGTGGGCTGAGGGATGACCCGGTGAATGTCGGGGCACTGGTCGGCCCGCTCAGGCGATTGCGCCCTCGGCCAGCCGCTTCTTCTTGTGGTCGTCATCGAGGTTCGAGACCATCGCGTCGGTGGTCAGGAGCAACCCGGCGATGCTGGCCGCGTTGACCAGCGCCGTGCGGACGACCTTGACCGGATCGATGATCCCGGCCTTGAACATGTCGACGTACTCGCCGGTGTTCGCGTTAAAGCCGGTATTGACCGCTTTTTCGCGAACATTGTCGACGACCACCGAGCCGTCGATCCCGCCGTTGTCGGCGATCTGGCGGAGCGGAGCGGCGAGTGCGGCCAGCACGATATCGACGCCGATCTTCTCGTCACCTTTGGCCGACGAGCGGGCCTTTTCGACCACCTCGGTACAACGCAACAGGGCGACACCCCCACCTGGCAGGATGCCTTCCTCGACCGCGGCGCGGGT
>JANOFL010000364.1:0-53585 GCA_031405895.1 Planctomycetota bacterium | reverse complement strand
TGAGCCTGAGGCGCTAGCCGAGAACGCTGATTCAACCATTAACTCACACCCAAGGGAATCGGCTAGCGCCTCAGGCTCACCAGGACTCGCCGCTTTATCAGCCCACCCTCTGGGAGCATCGGTCAGAAGTTTTTCACGTCGTCCAATCACCTGTTGCCAGCCGGCATGATGGCAGAATGCGGCTGGATTCCAATTGGCCGGGTCAGTCCCGGATGGCCGTTACATCACCGACCAGGGGGAAGCCCTTTGAAAATCTTTCTTCCCAGCTGGGCATTATAGACAGTCCAGGCACTGCCGTGGTTCGCGTCCTCGGCCAGAATCTGGCGGACACTGGCCAGTTTGGCGTCCATATTGTCGAGAAAATGCAGGACCAGGGCCTCGGGCGTCATCGGCACCCGCGGGCTGCCCATTTCCAGCTCGCCATGATGGCTCACGATCATGTGTTTGAGCCGCAACGCAAGTTCTTCCGGAAACCGTTCACCGCTCTGCTTCTCGCAATCCATGATTTTCCGTTCCAGAATCGCAACACCCTGGACGAGGTGCCCCAGCAGCTGGCCGGCGTCGGTGTACGAAAAATCCGGTTCGTAGCTCAGCTCTTCCGTTTTGCCAAGGTCATGAAAAAGGACCCCGGTCACGAGCAGGTCGCTGTCGAGTTCCGCATAAAGCGGAGCGACAACCGCGGCGAGATCGATCAGCTGAACGACGTGTTCCAGCAGGCCGCCGTGCCAGGCGTGGTGGTTCTTGATTCCGGCCGGAGCACGCTTGAACCGGGCCATCAGGCCTTCATCCACCATCACGCACTCGGCCAGGCAGCGCAGATGCAGGTTGCCAATCGCACGGAGGTGCATCACCAGCCGTTCAGACAAAGCCCGCACATCGGCTTCCGTCACCGCTTCAAAATCCGCCACGTCCACGCTGCCGGATTCGACCACCTCGAGTGACCGGACGATCAGCTGCATGCGTTCGTTGTACAACTGGGCGTTGCCGCGCACCCGGACGTAGTCGCCATTGTTGAACGATTCGTAGTGGACCTGCTCGGCATTCCACAACATGCAGTTCAGCGATCCCGTCCGGTCGGCCAGGCGGACCTGAAGATAGAGGTTTCCCGCCCGGTTGGGTCGCAGCTGCTTTTCCGATGCAAGGTAGATCTCGTCAACCCGTTCACCATCGGCAAGCTCATTCAAAAACCGGCGGGGCATCGCGCAGCTGTACCAGTCGGGAAGTGGTGGCATGACGTCTTTTCAGCTGGACGATTGTAGCCCAATCAAGCGGGACCGTGCAGGGCTGGCGAAGGACCGGAACCCGCCGTGCGAACTGATCCATGAGCAACCAGGTCGAGGCGGGAGAAAAAAGCGAGCACGAGTACCGCTGCGCTGAGCACGAGCAGTTCGGGCCGGTTGTTTTCCGGCTGCTTTCCCAACCGCTCGAGTCTGAACCCCTCGTACCTGTTCTTCCACTTCCCTTTTTCCCGCCTATTGCAAAAACCTCGTCCGCTTTGCGATATCTGTATTCACGCTGTGGTACCGCCGGAACAGGTTTCCCGAATCGAAACGGGTCTCGCGGATAAACGTCACATCCTCTGGCCCGATACAGTTAGTAAAGATGGGCAGGAGGTAGTCGACTCCGATGGGGGCGACATGCATCCGGACCGGATCGTAAAAGGAGGGATGCAGCGAGCGGGCGTGGATCAGCCCGTAACGGTCACGGAAACCGTTGCCATCAAAGCTGGAAACGTAGAACCCGTCCTCGCGGCTCCATTGCAACGTTGCCACCGCGTTGTTCTGGCCTTCGAGCAGGATTTCGAGGGCTTTGCCACCCAGCATCGTGGCGTAGAAACGGTCAAAGCCCACGGGCCGGCCACCGCGCTGGGTGTGGCCGACTTTACGGGTGAAAACCGCACTGCTGGCCGAATCGTTGTGCCCCAGCCGCTGAAAGAACCCGTCGCCAAGTTCATTGACCAGCAACGACCGCAGGCTTTCGGCCGCACCGCTCAGCCGGACGTTGCCCGCCGGATCGGTGCTGCTTTCCTCGTCGCCCAGCACTTCTCCGTTAGGCCCGACAATTCCTTCGCCGCAGACGATCAGCACATTGCGTTGCAGGTAGTAAAGCTCGCGGACCCGTTCGACAACCCGGTCGACTTCAACCGGCGATTCAGGCACGAGCACGATGTCGGGCTGGCCGTAGGCGCTGCCCAGCGCGAGGTAGCCGCTGTGCCGGCCCATCACCTCGATGATCGCAATCCGGCGATGGCTTTCGGCCGTCGTGCGAATCCGCCGAACCCCGCCGACGCAGACAAAGACCGCGGTCGCGTACCCGGGCGTCGCGTAGTTCACCATCTGCTCGAGGTGAAACACGGGCGTTGTCGCCAGCGATGATGCCCGCTCGCGATAGACATAGCCTTCGGGCGCGCCCGGAGTTTCTTCGCGGTACCATTTGTCCGGCTCGCTGGCAAAGTTCAGTCCCAGGTCGTTGTCGATCGTCTTCGGGGCGAGGACCGTCGGAATCCGGTCGCATAGCGGCTGCAAGCCGTTCAGCGTCCCGTCGCCGCCAACGCAAATCAGCCCCTCGACACCCAGCTTGCCCAGCCGGTCGATCATCTGGTCGAGCAGCTGGCCTTCGTCCGGATCGACATAGCGCCGGCTGCTGCCCAGCACGGTCCCGCCGTAGTCGGGATCGAGTTCCGGGATCGTGCGGAAGAGCGGATTCAGCAGGACATGCGGCAGCCGCTGGTCGTAGAGCGAATCGAAGCCGGACAGCAGGCCGATGACTTCAACCCGCAGCTGGTTGGCCCGTGTGACCGCTCCAAAGACCGTCGCGTTGAGAGCAGGCGTGTCACCCCCCGCCGTCAGGATTCCCACTCGCTTCATTCAATCCGCCTTCAGTGTAGAGCAGTTGTCCCAACTGCTCGTCCGCGCAACGTCTCGTCGGCCGCCAGGCAGGCGCGATGAACAGTTGGGACAACTGTTCCACGCTATGTAGAGCAGTTGTCCCAACTGCTCGTCCGCGCAGTTTTACCTGGCTTGATCAGTGCGACGAACAGTTGGGACAACTGTTCTATTCTGCAATAACTTCGCGTCACGACAGAATATCGCAAGGCTGAATCGTTCGTCAGTACAGTCCAGTCACTCACCCGAGGCCGGCGCGAACCGACCGCTTGAAGAACCGGCCGTCTCCATGTTGCCAACGGCCTCCCTCGCCGGAAGCAGCGACTCGCTTTAGAATCTGGGCCAGTTCACCGACATTTCGCCCGCTGTTCTCCGCCAACCGCCCATGGCCCAACGCACCGCCATTTCGCCGACCCGCGCCGAGAACTACCCGCTTTGGTACCAGGAGGTGATCAAGGAAGCCGACCTCGCGGAAATCTCGCCCGTTCGCGGCTGCATGGTCATCAAGCCGTGGGGCTGGGGTATCTGGGAGAACCTGCAGCAGGCTTTCGACAAGCGATTCAAGGAAACCGGGCACGAGAACGCCTACTTCCCGCTCTTCATCCCCAAAAGCTTCCTCGAAAAAGAAGCCGAGCACGTCGAGGGCTTTGCCAAGGAATGTGCCGTCGTGACGCATCACCGGCTGGAGGCTGGGCCGGACGGCAAGCTGATTCCGGCCGGACCGCTCGAAGAGCCGCTGATCGTCCGCCCGACCAGCGAAACGATTGTTGGCGTGATGTTTGCCAAGTGGATCCAGTCGTATCGCGACCTGCCGCTCAAGATCAACCAGTGGTGCAACGTGGTCCGCTGGGAGATGCGCCCCCGGCTTTTTCTCCGGACTACCGAGTTCCTTTGGCAGGAAGGCCACACTGTTCACGCCACAGCCGAAGAGGCGATGGAAGAGACTCGCCTGATGCTCGACGTTTACGCCGAAGTCGCTGAGAACGTGCTCGCCATCCCAGTCGTCAAGGGCGAGAAGTCGAAGGGCGAACGCTTCCCGGGTGCCGACAACACCTACTGCATCGAAGCCATGATGCAGGACCGCAAGGCGCTCCAGGCGGGCACCTCGCACTTCCTCGGCCAGAACTTTTCCCGGGCCCAGGAA
The DNA here is from genome assembly GCA_031405895.1 of Planctomycetota bacterium. Taxonomy (GTDB): domain Bacteria; phylum Planctomycetota; class Planctomycetia; order Pirellulales; family Pirellulaceae; genus BJ22. Next base: position 49,556 of record JANOFL010000364.1, on the reverse strand, counting down.
ATCAAGTTCCAGGACCAGAATGGAAAAGAAGTCCTGGCCTGGACCACGTCGTGGGGCGTTTCGACCCGCCTGATCGGGGCCATGATCATGACCCACAGCGACGACGACGGACTCGTCATTCCGCCGCGCGTCGCGCCGAAACAGGTCATGATCCTGCCGATCTACCGCAACGACGAGGAACGGGCCAAGGTCCTGGCGTTCTGCCAGCGCGTCCGGGCCGAAGTCGGCGCCCTGACCTGGTGTGGCAAACCCGTGATCGCCGACATCGACGACCGCGAGATGCGGGGCGGCGAGAAGAAGTGGTACCACGTCAAACGGGGTGTGCCGGTCCGTCTGGAAATCGGCCCACGCGATGTTGAGGGCGATTCGGTCTTCGCCGCGCGGCGCGACGGCGGCAAACCGGCTGGCATCGGCCGCGCCGAACTCATCGCCGCGCTGCCGGGCTGGTTCGACGAAATGCAGGCTGGCCTGCTGGAACGGGCAAGGGCCTTTCGCGAATCCAATACCCGGACCATCGACTCACTCGACGAATTCCGCCAGTTCTTCACTTCCAAGGGCGACAACGACGAAGACTCGCCGGAAATCCACGGCGGCTTCGCACTTTGCCACTTCGCCGACGTGCCGGAAATCGACGCGGTCCTTAAACCGCTCAAGGTCACCCCGCGCTGTATCCCCTTCGACGGCGGCGACTCCCCTGGCACCTGCCTCTTCACCGGCCAGCCAACGAAGACCCGCGGGGTTTTTGCCAAGGCCTATTGACGGCTTGCAAACCGGCAACAGGCCCACGGGCCGGCCCCCCCCAACTCGGCCAACTCGGTCCGGGCTCCTGCCCCGGACCGCACTGACCAAAGGCTCCGCCTTCAGGACTCAAAAGAGAGCGGCGGAGAGGATCGTCAGCCAGCGCCTGTAGTTCGAATCACAACCATCACCGGTGCGAGCCGAAAGGGGAGCCTTAAACTCTGGAACTGACTTGAAATAGTCCGCGCCGACTTGTGGACGGAGTTTTTTCGGCAGAATGGAAAGTTGTTCCACGAAGACCTTTACGAGCCGGAACGTAAGCGACGGTTCTTGCCCGATAGAACGACAGGCTGGAAGCCTGTCCCACGTTCAGGGCCAAACGACTTCAACACTTGCCCCAAGGTCGCGCACCAATCGGTGGTACCACTCTGCCGCGACAAGGCCACGGCCGGGGAGAGCGGTGGTGCTCCAGATCAGGGAGAGCGCCCGGCAGGTTGTGGGGCCGGTTTTGGTACGGTGGGAATCTTTGACTGCGTTGGCGCAGGGGCCTTGCTGGTCGAAGAGGCAGAGCAGGCCGCCGACGTCGATCGACTGGCCGGAAGCGTTGAAGATGTAGGACGAGCCGGTTTCGGCGATCGCCACGCGGAAGGAAGGTTGGGCGAGATCGAGGTCAACGACGCTGATCGGCAGGCCACTGTGAAGTGAGACGACATTGCAGGCGTCGACGGCGAGGTTGATGCTGCCGAGTGTCCCTTCGGTTTGAGCCTTGCGAAGATACTCCGACGCCGGTTTGCTCCGCCCGGTCGGCTTGAAACCGCCAAACCGCAACAGGTCCCGCACGGCTTGGCGATCAGAGTCGGAGGCCGTGAACTGCGGAACCGAATTCGCCCGCAACAACAGTTGCAGCTCTGCCGAAACCTGCAGCTTTTCAAGCGGTGCGGCGAACTCCGTTACGAACGCGTGCAAGTCGAGCAGGGGGTGGGCAGCGACTTCGAGCATGGTGACTGGAGGCTTGATTCAATCGACTTTTGACGGCTCGCGCTTGCCGTCGGTGATCTCGTCGGGCGACCCGGCCCCATCCGCCTGAGCACGGCATTTGGCGGCTTCGGCCTCCAGCGACTCCTTGTCCGGGCCATCGACAAGATCGGCCGCCCGCTGCCAGAAATCAGCCGCCTCGGCGTAGCGGGCAAGGCTTTCGAGTGCCAAGGCCCGCCCGGCCCAGATGTTTCGCAAAAACTGGACTCCCGTTGGATGGCCCGGCTGGTCGTCGAGGAACTTTTCCAACGCGGCGGCCGCCTGATCGTACAGTTTCAGCGAATCGGCCGGATCGGCGGCAGCGATGATCCCCGCCAGGTTGCACGCGGCACCACCAAAACCGATTCCATGAAACGGATCGTCAGGGAACCGGTTCATGAACTCTTCGCGAATCGCGAGAGACTCGGTCAGGTGTTGCAAGGCCGCGTCCCGCTCGCCGAGCTGGTTTTCCAGCGACCCGAGGTTATTGAGGGCGAGCGCCATCCGGTTTCGAAAGGCGGGCTGGTCCGGATTCTCCGCCGCCAGTTCGCGCCACGTTTCAATCGCAGCCGTGTAATCCGCGCGGGCTGTGGCGTTGTCGCCCAAGTCGCTGCGGGCAACGCCCAGATTGTTCCGGCAGTTCGCGAGGTCGTGCCGGTAGCCGGCCTCCGACGGAAATCGATCTGCCAGCCCGCTCCAGATCGAGGCGGCCTTCTCCAGTTGCTCACAGGCGGCTTCCAGTTCGCCGACCGACCGCAGGAGCAGGCCGAGGTTGTTGCCCAGATCGGCTTGCACATCGCGGTAATCGGGAACTTCCGGGAACTCAGCCGCAAGCTGATCGGCGAGCTTCACGCCAGAGCCATAGAGCTTCCGGGCCGCGTCGAACTCGCTCCCATTGGCGAGCAGTGAGCCGAGGTTGTTGCAGCCGATCGCCTGGTCGCGCCGGATTCTGGGCTCGGCATTTCCATCGTCGATCAGTGGCTGACGAAGCGCGATTGCCTGTTCGAGATGCCGGCGAGCCAATTCGCGCTCGCCGAGGTCGCCGAGCACGAGGGCAAGGTTGTTGTGCGCGCCAGCGGTCGTGACCACATGCTCGGGAGAGGGCGAGGCAACTGCGATCAGCGGTGCCAGAACTTCCAGCGCCCGCTCATGGCTTTGCCGCGCCGCAGCCAGGTCGCCGGTCTGGCGGAACAACAGGCCCTGGTTGTCGAGGCAAGTGGCCAGACTGTCCCTGAATTCAAGGTTGTCCGGCTCCCGCTCCACCAACTGGCCGGCGATCTCAAGCGCAGCCCGATAGCCCTCCTTTGCCGCATCGACCTTGCCCGTGACCCGATCGATCTGGGCCAGCCGGTGCCACGCATCGGCCCGCGCGTACTCCACGTTGTTGTCACCGGGCTGCTGGGCCAGCAGTGCCTCGTAGAACGGCCGGGCCGAATCGAGCAGTTCGCTTTGCAGTCCGGTGAAGTCGTCGCTGTTCAGCCGGGGGTGATCGGTCACGCTGACAAGAAACTGGTCGACTGCAGCGTGCGCCGTTTCAAAGTTGGCCTCTGCGCGCTGACGGGCCTGTTGCTCCGCGCCGCTGGCCGTTTCGAGTTTCGTGTTGGACGCGCGCAGTTCCTGATTCGCCTGGCCCAGCTGACGATTGAAGCCAGCCGTGAGTGCCGAGGCGATCGCGGCAAAGACTGCCAGCAGCGACAACGCGACTGCACTGCCCACGGCCGTTCGCGGGTGCCCGCGCAACCAGCGCTGCGCGCGGACGGGCCAGCTTTCCCGCAGCACGCTGACCGGTTCGCCGGCCAAATGCCGCTGCACATCCGCAGCCAGGTCCAGCGCGGCAGGGTACCGCAGATCAGGTGCCACGCTGGTCGCCGCGCGGCAGATGGCGGCCAGTGCGGCCGGCACCGGTTTGCCAACTTCGAGCGTGCTCGTCGCGGTGCGTGAAATCCGGTCGAGGTGCCCGGACAATCCCCCCGCTTCCAGAGGCAGCTTGCCCGTGAGAATGAAATAAAGCGTCGCGCCCAGCGAAAACACATCGGACCGGCGGTCCACCCGTTCGGGCTGGCCCAACAGCTGTTCGGGACTGGCAAATGCTGGCGTGCCGAGCACATCGCCTGAGCGGGTTGTCGAGATCGCTCCCGACAAGGCCGTTCCGGACTTGCCCTCCTGTTCCGGATCCGCTTCGTCAGCAACTTTGGCGAGCCCCCAGTCGAGCAGGAGCGTTTCACCGAAGGGACCGAGGATCACATTGCCGGGCTTGATGTCGCGATGAATCACGCCCTGGCCGTGGGCGTACGCGACGGTGTTGCAGAGGGCGATGAACTGCTGGAGCAGCTGGCGGAATTCGAGCGACTGGAAAAGTGAACCGGGCCGAGCGCCGGCCGGCACGCGATGCAGCGCCCCGACCCGTTCGTGGAGGGTCTGGCCCTCGACAAACCGCATCACAAAACAGGGCGGTTCGTCTGATTCGAGCCGCACCGCGTGAACCGCGACGATGCCGGGATGATCGAGCCGTCCAGTGACGCGGGCCTCACGCTCGAAGCGAACCCGATGGGCCGCCGTCATTCGCCGGGCGCGAGGAAACTTGACCGCCACCCGCCGGTTGAGCACCGGGTCGACAGCGACAAACACGTCGCCCAGCCCGCCGCTGGCATGATGATTCTCAATCCGCAACCGCCCGCCAAGTTCCAGTTCATCGCCAATCTCAACCTGTCGCCTCGGCTGCGCGGCTTCACTAAAAGTCGACTCCACACCGCTGGTCGGCCCGAACCGCGAGTCAACCGCTTCGAGCGCCCGAATCTGCCAGCGGACTTCGGCAAGCAGCTCCGGACAGTCGCGACAGAGTTCCTCCGGCGAAACAGGAGCCCCAGCCTCCCGTCGCTGTTCCCAGACCGACATCAGTTCGTCAATGACCTGCATATCGCCATGATGTCCGGGTTCACGTGTTTTCAACAGTCCCGACCGCCCCTGGTTCCATCGCAAGCCAGTCGCGACCGCGGCCAACATGCACACCAGGCAGTGGTTTGACCGGCTTTTGTGGCAAGCTCGTGTCCAGTCAGGGTAACATGAGAGGAATGAACCCCGACAAACCAGAGCTTGCCGTTCACGAGAGTTTTTCGGGCGTCTTCGACCGGATGTTTGCCGCAGTGGAAAAAGTTCGCGAGCGACTGGAACGGACTTGCCGGGCACTCGAGTCCGCTGCCATCCCCTATGCCGTGATTGGCGGCCATGCGGTCGCGGCCTGGGTGGCGACGGTGGATGACGGGGCGGTCCGTAATACCCGCGATGTCGATCTGCTGTTAAACGCCGGAGATCTCGAACTGGCAACCGCCGCCCTGGCCGGCGCAGGCTTTGTTCGTGACCAGGTGATGGACGTGACGGTGTTTCTCGACGGTCCCGAGGGCAAGCCGAGCCAGGGCGTCCATGTTCTGTTTGCAGGGCAAAAAGTGCGGCCGGACCATATCAGCCCGGCACCGCTGGTTGGGCAGTCGCGGCTGATGAGCGGAAAACGGATCGTCGAATTGACGGAACTGGTCAGAATGAAGCTCAACAGCTTTCGGGACAAGGATCGTACCCACCTCCGGGACATGATCCAGCTGGGCCTGATCGATGCCTCGTGGCCGCCAAGGCTCGAACCGGAATTGGGCGAGCGATTGCAGCTGTTGCTGGACAATCCGGAGTGACAGCCCGACCGCCGGGGGCGTTCGGGAACTTGTCTTGGCGAGCCGCCGTTACTTTTTCAGAATCGTCGATTCCAGCCACTCGCCGATCGTGTCCAGCGCAAGTGGGGCAATCGTCTGTTCGATGTTGTTGTATTCGCTTATTCCGCCGGTTTCGCATTCCTGGAAGAGGTGATTGAGCGAGGGCAGCTCGACGATCCTGAACTGGCTGTTGCCGCCGGCCTTGAGTGCGGCCGCGATGGAGGGCAGGTTCAATTTCGGGTCGACCTGGGTGTCTTTCGCGCCGTTGAGAACGAGGACCGGGCAACGGGTTTTCTTCAGCGGAACCGCCGGGTCGTGGAAGAGGAAAAACATCATCCATGGGCTGTCGAAGCGATCGACGATGGCGCTGGCAATCGCCGCGGCCTGGGAGTCTTCCAGTTCGGCCCCGGACGATTCGGCGCCTTCCTGAGCTCGGGCTTTCAGCACCGCTACGGCCCGCTCACGGAACGGGACCGGATCGCCCGACTTGCGAGCCTCGGCCACCGCCGCTTCGACCATCCGGACCTGGGCATCAGCGGACTGTTCCGGCAAGCCTTCGGCGAGCGACATGGCGCGGGTCTGGTTGATTGCGATCTGGCCGCCATCGACGCCTGTGCCGGCCAGCAGCACCGCAAAGGCCACCTTGTCATTTCGCGCCGCGACCATCGGCGCGATCAGGCCGCCCTCGCTGTGCCCGATCAGGCCGATCCGGTCCGGATCGATCGCCGGGTGCCTGGCTAGCCAGACCATGGCCGCTTCCACGTCGCGCGAGAAATCCTCGCTGGTCGCGATGGCGAAGTTGCCCGTTGACTTGCCGACGCCCCGGTCATCGAACCGCAACACGGCGATCCCGCGGCGCGCGAGGTCGTCGGCAATGACGAAAAACATCTTGTGATCGAACAACGTCTCGTCGCGATCCTGCGGCCCAGAGCCGCTGATCATCACGGCGACAGGAAACCGGCCGTCTTTCGCGGGCAAAGTCAGCGTGCCGGCGAGCGTGACGCCATCCGCCGCGTTTTTAAACGCCACCTCGACCGATTCGTAGGGAAAGGGCGGCAGCGGAGTCTGGGGCCGATTGGGCTTCAGGCTGGCCGCGTCGGTGAGGTCCAGCTTCTTCAGGGTAAAGGGGAGCTCCGCCCCGCCCTGCGACCATTCACCTTCGATTTCGTCGCCAGCTTCATTCAGCGTTCCGGCAAAACTGGCACCCAGTCCCGACATTTCGATCCTGACTTCAGTGCCCTCGACTTTCCGCGTTGCGACAAGTCCCGTCACGCCCTCGTTCAGGCTGTCGAACATGACATTCTCGGTCGGCTTGCCTGCGTCAAAGACCCGGAACCGGAGTTTGAGTCTGCGCGGCCCGGCCTCCAGCGTTCCGGCCCAGATTTCATCCGGTTCAAGTGTCGGGATTTCGTCGACCACCTTGAGCGTGAGCGGCAGTGGCCGTCCGCCCTGGGTGAACTCGCCCACCGCTTCGGTTTCACTGGCGTTCAGCTGGCCAACAAAGCGGGCACCGACCTGCGGCAACTCGATGGTCAACTGTCCATCGACGATTTCAAACGAGTCGACTTTCATCGCGGCGTTGTCCTGATCGAGACTGAACGACGTGGCCGATCGTTTTCCATCAGCCGCAACCGCCTCCCGGAATACCAGTCGCAGCTGCGTAACCTGAACATCGAGTACGCCGTACCAGATCCGCTCTGTTTGCTGGGCAGTCCGCGCCGAAGCCGGCTCGAATGGCGTCGAAGACCCAAGGCCGGTTGTGGACCAGGCTGGAACAAAAGTCACGAGCATCGCCAGGGCGAGGGGCATTCGACTGGACCGGAGCACAGGCATGGAATGTTGATCCTTCCACAAGAAACAGAGGAGCATCGCTGCTTGCCACCAGAAGCTTATCCGAAGTCGCGCCACGGGTGACTTGCGGTGGTAACGCCCGCCCTCACGACCATCCCCGCTCGCCGTGGTCGCCCGGCGATCCGTCAGTGCTGGGCTTCCCGGACCAGTTCGGCAAACAACCCATCCCGGGCAACCAGTTGTTCGAAAGTCCCCGTCTCGACAATTCGCCCCTGGGCGAAAACCAGAATCCGGTCGCAGTAGCGGAGCGTCGAGAGGCGGTGGGCGACGATCACGGTGGTCCGATGGGCTTTCTGGCTTTCGATGGCGAGCTGGATTTTCCGTTCGCTCACATTGTCGAGGGCTGAAGTCGCTTCGTCGAGGATCAGGATCGGCGGGTTCTTGAGAAAAACCCGGGCGAGGGCGATTCGCTGACGCTGGCCGCCGGAAAGGTTGGCGCCCCGTTCGGCCACCCGGCCCTGATAGCCGCCAGGCATCTGCAGGATTTCGTCGTGGATGTTGGCCTGGCGGGCCGCGTCGATCACGGCTTCTTCGGAAACGTTGCCGCAGCCGTAGGCGATGTTCTCCGCGACCGTGCCGGAGAAAACGAACGGCGTCTGGCTGACGTACCCGATCAGGTTGCCGATGTCTTCGCGCGAAATCGCCCGGATTGGTTCGCCACCGAGAAACAGCCGCCCCGCCGTCGGGTGGATCAGCCGCATCAGCAGTTTGAGCCAGGTCGACTTGCCGGAACCCGATGGCCCGGCGACGCCAATCGTCTCGCCGAGCTCGACTTTCAGGTCCACCTGGTCCAGCACGGTCCGCGAACCCGACGGGCCGCGATACTCCATCGACAGTTCCTGGGCGACCACCAGCGGCTGCGACTGGTCGATCCGCGGGGAGCGGAGCGTGCGAGTGGCGTAAGAATCATCGAGCGGCTGGTTGAGCATCTGCAGCAGATCGCCGACGCGGAGGCTGCTCTCATGAGCGTCGTCAATGATCCGGTGGACTTCGCGGAGCGGTGCGATCACGCCAAGATAGAGGCCTGAAAAAGCGAGAATCGAGCCGATGGTGATCTTGCCCTGAACGGCGAGGAAAACCGAAAAGGCGATCATCAGGATGTAGAACAGCCCCTCGTTCAGGGCTTTGATCGACTCAAAAGTCGTCATCGCCCGGTGATGCCGGAACTCGGTCACGCGGCGGTCCTCGGCCGCGTGTTCGATCCGGTTCAGCTCAACCGGCAACGTGTTGGCGGCCCGGATGTATTCGAGGCCGCCCAGCTGCTCGACTACGGTTCCGTCGAGCGACTCGCGTTTGCGGAGCAGGGCCAGCCGGATGCCTTTTTGCGAGCGAAGCTGCCGCAGCGTGATGTAGAGCGAAGCCGGGATGACGCCTGCCATGATCACGGCGACCCAGAACTGTTTCGTGGCCGCGCCCCAGAGCGCGAAGCCCGCCGTGAAGATCGCCGGCGCGAAATCGAGGAATGCCAGCTTGAGGAACTTGACGAACCCCTCCACGCTGCGGTGAATCCGGCCGTGCAGCGAACCGATCCGGTCGGCACCCATCTGGGTCAGGTCGGTCCGCAACAACCGCGACACAAGCTGGACCATCATTTCCTTGTCGATCCGCGTGCAGACGTTCTGGATCATCAGCCGCCGCCAGACCTGCAGCCCTTCGCGGATCAGGTAGGCCAGCGCGATCGCCGCGACGAACGCAATCGCGATCCGGTTGAGCAGTTCGCCGGCCGGCCGCTCACCAGCCTCGGTCCCGACCGGAGTTTGCCAGTTGAAGTCGTCCGCCAGGCCAGCGACGCTGAGCGGTGCCCGTGAAAGCATGTCAACCGACCGTTTGCCCTCCATCGCATCGACCAGTCCGCCGAGCCACATCACGGCGGCCGTGTTGGCGACCGCGGTGACCATCATCAGGAAGCTGCAAAAGCGCAGCGTCCGCCGCCGCTCGGGCGAGACCAGCTCCCAGACCTGGCGGGCACTTTGGAGAATCGAAGGCGATTCGCCGCCGGGGCGAGGAGGACCGGGTTCAGGACTCGCTTTGGCTGCCATCGGTTCCGGGAGTTACTGCGGTCGGGAAGTGGTCCTTGCTTGCGCTGCGGGCTGGTATTGTTGCCCCGGTCAGACCTCAGCCCATAAACGTAAACCAGGTCGCGTAGAAAACCAGCATTAACAGCGAGGCCACCAGCCCGAAGGGGAGGTATTTGCGAAAGGTAATCGCGTGACGTTCGTCGCGGAAACGACCGCTTTCCTCGACGAGGATGATTCCGGCTGACGCGGCGGTCACCAGGGAACTGCTGCCCGCGCAAATGCCGCCCCCCAACGCCCAGGCCGCGGCGTGCGTCCGGGCCGCCTCGATGCTCAACGGCTCTGCCCCCAGCCCGTAAATCTGCGCGGAAGCCGCCGTGGCCCACGATGCGGCCTCGGTGAACATCGTGCCGAGATAACCGGTAATCGCGATCGCCCATGGCGCGGCACCCGTCTTCACGATCTGTTCGCGCAGCTGCTCGCCGACCCACGAATGCTCGAAGCAGCCCGCCAGCACAAAAATCGCCGCGAAGGCCAAGTAGACGTCATAGCCCAGCGACTTGATTGTGGCGAACCGGTCTGGTCCCCGGTCGATCAGCACTGCCACCAGAATCGTCAATGCACCGATGCAGATCTTCCAGTCGTCAAAGACGACATGCAGCACCACAAACAGTGCCAGCGAGCCAAACCCGCCCCAGAACAGCCGGCGGTCGAACTCGATGTTCTCCCGCGCTTCGGCCCAGCCCGCCGCGCCCTTGGCAATGTCGATCGTCTTGAACGAGCCATAGGGCGAAACGCCAGACGGCAACCGGGCCAGGCTCCGCTGCGTCAACCATGCGACCGCTGCCGTCAGTCCTGCCAGAACGATGACGTTGGCCGGCATCACTTCGACGAAAAAATCCTTCGCCGACAGCCCCCACGTCGCCGCCTCGATGATGTTCGGCGTGTCCCCCCACTTGGTTGAGAACCCGCCGAGGTTGCTCGCTATGAGTGTCCCACAAAGGATCCAGCGCGACGGCACGCCAAATGAATCACAGAGCCGGATCACAATCGGCGTCATGATCAGGATCGACGTGACATTATGCATCAGCGCGGCGATCAGCCAGGTGGCGAACAGAATTCCCGCGACCAGCAACGGATTCGCAAGCCGCGGTCGCGACAGACGAATCTTGCCGAACTGGTAGCCAAACCAGGCCGCAATCCACTTGAAGCCCTGCGACCGCTCGATCATGTGGGCCGGGATGCCGACCGCCGTGAAGAGAATCGCGATGTCCGAAAAATGCATGAAGCCGCTGCGCAGGATCACCGGCGCGAATCGCCCCTGCATCGCCAGAAAAGCGCAGGCCACCAGGCTCATCGCCAGTGGCAGCGGCACGTCATAGCGCGTCATCGCAAAGAACGCAATGAACAACAGCACCAGCATCGCGATGCCATAGGGTGCCGTGAAAGCCACCGCCGGCGGCTTCAGCTCACTTTCGGAAGAGTCGGGTGCGTGCAACGCACCAAAAGCCCCTGGCTCGCGACCCGTTCCACTCTCGCCCGGTTCCGCCGCAACGACGACCGGTATCTCGCCTGCGAACCACGGCCCAACAACTCCGGCCGGCCACCACCAGCCGGCCACGACCAGAACCAGACTGCTCAGGATCGGTGTCAGGGCTCTCCCTTTCAGATTTTCTGGATCCGGCCCGCCGCCACACGCAACGCGACGTCGTCCGGATTCTGGTGTGGCCGCAAGTGCGCGATCAGCATCGTCCCCGCGTCAATGAACTTCGTGGCCAGCAAATCCGCGATCTCGCCGTCGACCAGGAACTCGCCTTCGTCCGAAAAGACCTCGAACACGATCGCGTTCAGCCCGCCCAAGACCTCCCGCGCCGCCCGATTGCCGCGAACGAGCGTTGCCCCGCTTTCTTCCGCGGCATGCGGCAAGTGATGGCCATCCGGCTGCAGGATCGAAACCGGCATCAGCGACACGAAGGCATCGATCACATGCGGCGGCAGCGGCATCACGAGGCCAACCTGGCGCTTGAGGCACTCTTGCAGGACGCTGCTGTTCCGTTTGTGGGCGATCAGCCGGAGGTTCACGCTCAAGGCGTCAAAAGCCAGTTCAACCGGCAGGTTTTCGCCCGCAATGGTACGCAGGTAGTTGACCGATTCGGACTGGTTGTCTTGCGAAGCGTAACGGATCAGGTCGTCGGTGGTCTTGGCCTTGCCCGTCTCAAGCAGCAGCTTGAGCGCCTTGAGGAATCGCGATTCGTGGTTCCGCAGCTGCGCCGCCCGCTCGGCAGCCGAAGGCGCTGGTCCTGTCGTCGGCACCGGCTCGTGGGACATCGGAAGGGTGGCTCGGCAATCGACTGGATGGGGAAACGTCCGACGCTGTGTCTGACTGCGGGCTGGCGATTCGGCTATGGGCAGGGTGGGTTTGAAGCGGGTTCGGGAATGGAACCTTGCTTGCACTGCCGGCTGGTATTTGCTGCGGGCTGGAACTTGCTGCGGGCTGGTATTTGTTTGCGGGTTGCTGTTTGCCCTCTTCTGGACAGGTTCCAGTTTACCTGCCAATGGCCAGTCTAACCGGCATTCGGGCCAGCCATCAACTGCCAATTGGCTGCCGATAATCGGTTCGAGCTGCCGGCAACAAGACCCTGTTCGCCATCGCACCGACTTTATTCAGGTGCCGGCGAAGACTACCTTGACCAATGTACGGCTGCCACTGGAGTGCCGGTCTGCCCAATCACAATCCGTCCGCCCGGAGCGGCCGCATGAAACCTGAAGCGTCGAAGCCGGCGGAAAACCAGCCCCCGCGCGACGCCACGCTTCAGCTCCCCGAAACCGACACCCAGCAGGCCAAACCCGACTACCCGGGGCCGCGGGGCAAAACCGTGGTCGGGATGGGGACGGCCCGGAAAATCCCGCTCCCCCAGTTCACCGGCTACGCGACGGAATCTATCCTCGGCGAAGGCGGCATGGGGATCGTCTACCGGGCCCGGCACCTGCGGCTCGACCGGCCCGTTGCGATCAAGACCATCCTCAGCGGCCCCAGCATCAGCCGTGACTCGATCGAACGGATGCTCAACGAGATCGAGGCGATCGCCCGGCTCCGCCATCCGCACATCATCCAGATACTCGACTCGGGCCAGCGTGACGGGCTGCCCTACTATGTGATGGAGCTGGTTGACAGCGGAAACCTCTCCACCTGGATGGCCCGCAAGCCGGCCGATTACCGGGAAGCCAGCCGTCTTTGCGAGCTCCTTGCCCGCGCCATCGACCACGCCCATCGAAACGGGATCGTGCACCGCGACCTGAAGCCCTCCAACGTTCTCATCACTTCGGGCGGCGAACCCAAGATCACCGACTTCGGCATCGCCAAACGCAGCGATGTTGAACGCGGACTCACCGCGACAGGAATGGTGATCGGGACGCCCGGCTACCTCTCGCCCGAACAGGCCGAGGGCAAGACCGGCCAGATCAGCCCGGCCAGCGACATCTTTTCGCTCGGCGTGATCCTCTACGAGATGCTCGCCGGCCGCAAGCCCTTTGACGGCATTTCGGAAATGGATGTCCTGAACAGCATCATCCACGACGATCCGCCATCGCCCGCCTGGATTCGGCCCGGCCTGCCGCGCGACCTCGAAACGATCTGCCTTAAGTGCCTGCAAAAGAAACCGGCCCGCCGCTACCAGTCGGCCGCCGAGTTGGCCGACGACCTCGACCGCTTCGCCAACAGCCGCGTAATCCTCGCCCGCCGCACTGGCCGGATCGAGCGGATCATGAAGTGGTGCCGCCGCCAGCCCGCCTGGGCAACCCTGCTCGCCGCCATCGCCGTCGCGATCCCGGCCGTGATTGGTGGCCTCGCCTGGTCCAACCAGCGCCTGGCCCGCGAACTGAACCAGAAAAACCGACTGGTCGCCAACAACAGCGAACTCGGTCGCTGGGTCATCAACGAACACCTCGTCCAGCTCGACCAGCTCAAAGGCGGTGCCCAGCTGCAGTTCGAACTGGCCGTCAGGATGCGGTCGTTCCTTGACGACACGCGGGCCGAAACCGAATCCAATGATGAAGTCCTTCGCGAACTGGCAGCGGCCCACGAACGGGTTGCAGACGTGCTGGGCGGATCCTACGGCAAACACCTCGGCCGGGTCAGCGAAGCGGTGGAGTCCTACCGCCGCGCCATCACGTTCAACGAGCAACTGTTCAGCCGCGACCCGTCCGACGACAACCAGGCCGCGCTGCTCCGCTGCCAGCTCAAACTCGCCGACGCGGTCTGGTATGTCGAGGGGGTCGCCGGATCGCGCGCGATCTACGAACAACTCGAAGGCCGCATCACGGCCCTTTACGAAAAAAACCCCCGCCGCTGGATCCGGTTTCTGGTTCACTTTCGCCAGAGCCAGTACGAAATCGCAATGGCCGGAAACGGATTCGATGCCGCCGGCAAGCTGCTGGACGGCTTTGACGCCCTTCGCCAGGAAGCCACACGGCTGATGGAGGGCGAGGTGGACCCCAACGACGAGTTCTGGCTGGTGTCCAAACGGTCCGAGTTGAGCTCCAGACTCGGCAACCACGAGGTAGCCCGCGATTATGCGCGACAGGTCGTCGCGCTGGCGCGGAAAATGGCCGGGGAAGCACCCGGCAAGGACAGTGCGCGATCCGGGCTGGCCGGTGCCCTGGTCAGCCTTTCCGACGAAGAATCCTGGCTGGGCAACCAGGATGCGGCCCTTGCCCTTTGTCAGGAAGCCGAGACCATCAACGATCAGCTGACCGCGGCCGATCCCACCAATGTCGGCGCGATGAACCAGCTCGCCACCGCCGCGGAAAGGATCAGCCGGATTCTCTTCCAGCAAAAGCAGCTGCCGCAGGCGATCAAGTCCATCCGCAAGTCGCTCGACCTCTGGAACCGGGTCGCCGCCATCGACGCAGCCAATCTGATGGTGCAGCGAAATCTGGTGATTGGCCACTCGCATCTGGGCGACTGCCATTTTCAGGCGGGCGATCTCGTCGAAGCAGAAAAAGTCCAGGCAAAGGCTCTGGAACTGTGGAAGCAGCTGGAGGCGGGCGACCGGACCGAACTCGGCGACCTGCAGATTCTCGCCGAAACCCATGGGGCTTTGGCCACCATCGCCATGTTGCGCTGGACCAACGAAGACCCCGACCGGCCCGTCGATGAAATCCTCGCCGACCCGCTGAAGAAGGCCGCCGAGGCCCATTTTCGCGACTCCCTCGCGGCCTGGGAACGACTCGCTGATCAAGCCGGGTTCACCGATGCCCAAAAAAGCAACCAGGCCAACGCAGTCAAACTGCTCCAGGCCCTGAAAGACTACGCCGCCTCGCTGGAAGAATCAGCCCGGCAGGAAATCTTTTGAAGACTGCCCGCACGATTGTTGCCCATGAAAGTCGACCGAAAGAACCTCCCCGCTAAACGACGGTCCATGTTGACCGGCAAATTGACCGGCTGGGCTGTGCAGTTGGCGTCTGGAATGATGACTGTTGTCTCCGCTTTCCAATTGGTCGCCCAACCATCATGGTCCCGGCTGGTGGCATTGCTGGTTTTTTTCGCGATTTGTGCCGTCGCAGTCGGAGTCCTGCGACACTCGAGGAAACTCGAACGGGAATTGAGATCGTTCTGACCTCTGTGGTCAACGGAACTGGACGGCGACCCACAGTTCCGTTTGTTGCGAATTGGCGTGGCCGAACCCTATGCCTGCCTTCATCAGATTTTGACGATCCCTTTGCAATCCGGATACTGCGTGCAACCCCAGAACTGCCGGCCCGCATTGCGGCCGGCCCGCGCGGTCCGCAACGCCATCTGCGCGTTGCATTTTGGACAGACAGGAATCAAATCCGTCTGATCTGACGGATCTGACGGATCCGGCCGATCTCCTCTGCGATGCGCCAATCGCGCTGTCGCCAGTTTTTCCGTGTAACCGCCTCCCTCGATGAACTGCCGCTCCAGCGCGGCGATCTGCCGGTCCAGCAGATAGTTCGCCTGGTGAATCAGAGAGATCATCGCGTTGGCGCGCACTACCGGGTCGCCATGTTCCAGCCAGGGCGCATACAGTTCCCAACGCTGCCGGTCTGTCAGATCGGTCAGATCCGACCGATCCGACTGATCTGACCGATCTGTCCGATACCTCCGCGGCACCGACCGGACCGCTGAGGCTTCCGGCGAACTGGCCTCCCACTGCGGCAGCCGCCGCTGCCGCAAGTAATCTTCGTAGTCCAAAAGCAGTTCCTCCTGGCTGGCCCGCGCGACATTCACCAATTTCATTTCCGACTGCGACGACATCCCCGCCGCGCGGCTCCCCTCGGCAATGTTCTGCCGGCCGCTCCGCGCCGCCTGGACCATCTGGTCCGTCAGCCGCCCCTTGTTCGCCAGAAACTGCTCGCAGAAAAAGACCGTCGCGTCATAGATGATCGTCGTCGTCTGAAAGCTGCAAGTGTCGCGATATCCACCACTCGGTCGAAGTTTGCTCATTGCAAATCCCCAGAAAATGTAAAAGCAGTCAATCAATTTCAAGCTCCGAAAGTTTACCGCAACCAGTGACCTTGCATCATCAGTCCGATAGCTTGGGAGACGTGGGCTGCCCGAAAATACCTGCTCTTCCTCCCTCTCCCCCCGCTGCGTTGAGCGTGGGGGAGTGGGTCGGGGCGAGGGGGGCCGTCCGCGCAATTTCCACGCTCCAAGCGGGATCAGCGGCAGCCTGTTAGTCTGACAATCGGGCGGTGAATGTGAATTACGCTGTTCGGCCTGACGCCGGGTTCGGCCGACCTGGAACGAACCCAGGCCCATGCCACTGCACTTCGTTGATTGCAACTCGAAAGGGGACTTCTCAATGCAATTCCACTCCTGGCCAGCGACCGCGCTTGCACTCATCGCAATTCTCGGCTCCGCCCTGGCCACGCGATCGCTCCCGGCTCAGGCCGACGATCCCAACGTGGGGCACAGCTCCGCTTTGCCAGTCCTGCTGGATTCGAGCGCGCTCGCTGCCCAAACCGACGACGGGTTGCGCGTGCTGGACGGCGAATGGGTCTTCGTCGAAGACCGCACCGAAGGCCGCGCCAGCGAAGACCAGCAGCCCAGTATGAGCGCGAAAGTCGTCTTGCGCGTCGAGGACGATGCACTCATCCTGGTCCGCAGCGACGTCGAGATCCGGATGCCGCTCGACGGCACTCCCACCGACGTCGAAATGGAAGGCAGGGTTTCGCGCTACAGCGGCGAATGGAAAGACGGCGCGTTCACGTACGAAAGCACGCCCGTGCGTGGATCGGGCAGCGGGCGCACCGGGCTAATTCGATGGGAGTTGCGCCCCACTGCCGAAGGCTTGCTCGCCAGTGTTGCGGTCGACCCGCCGACGGGATTTAGCTCAGTGGCGCTCTACCGCCATCCACAGGACATCGCCTCGCCAACACCGGCCAAGGCCGCGATCGGCGACCTGACGTGGCTAACAGGTGCGTGGACCGGAACGCGGGGCGCGGCGGGGACGACATCGATCGAGGAGCGCTGGAGCCCGCCGCTCGGAGGCGCGATGCTCGCCGTGTCGCGAACGGTCTCGCGCGAACGGATGGTCGCGTTCGAGTTCCTGCGCATCGTCGAGCGCGACGGCGGGCTGGTCTACATCGCCCAGCCCGGCGGCGGTCCGAAAACCGGGTTCGTGCTCACGGAACTGGCCGGAACGCGGGCCGTATTCGAGAACCCCAGCCACGACTTTCCGCAACGGATCGTGTACGAGCTCTCGGCCGAGGGCAACCTGACCGCCTCCATCGGCTTCGCCAAAGGCGGCCGCCCCCGGGGTTTCGAGTTCAAGCGCGAGGTCGGGCAGGAGGCAAAGTAGTCATCGTTCTGCGAACCGCCCGAAAGTCGGCCACAGAAAGCACAGAATTCACAAAAGAAAGGCTGAATTCAGGACAAGCCTCAATCATCGTCGCCCTGAATGGTTCTCCATCGCCCGCCCGAGCCTGACGGCAGCGTTCGATTGTTAGGCAACAAATGCCTCCCTTCCTTTTTTTGTCCTCTGTGCTTCCTGTGGCCATCCTCGCGGGCCACCCTGAATCGTCGGGTCCGGAAAACTGCTCGCACTACAGGATCAGTTTCCGGATCTCGAAAATCGGTGCACCGAAATTGATGAGCAGTGCGTCACGCTGATTGGCGGCCCGGAGATAGCCGAGCACCTGGGCGATGTGGTCGGCCGCAATCGCTTTGCAAGCCTTGAGTTCGACGATCAGGCAACTCTCGACCCACAGGTCGGCAAAGTAGTCGCCGAGGACCGTGCCGTCCTCGTCGGTCACCTGAAGCGGGCATTGCTGTTCGACGTGCAGCCCGGCCTTGCGCAGGCGATTGGCCAGTCCGTTCTCATAAACTTTCTCGAGATGCCCATGCCGCAGGTAAGCGTGCAGGGCAAAAGCAGTTTCCCGGACTTTGTCACAAAGCCGTTTGATCGCTTCCTCATCGCGCATGGCAGGTGAATCCTTGAATGGAAGAGAGATGGCCACAAAAAGCACAGAATCCACAAAAGCAGAGCAGATTTCAGAACAATCTTCAATCACCGTCGCCTTGAATGGTTCTCCGTCGCCCGCCTTCACCCGCTGCCTGCCTGCAACTGGTCCGCCTGAAATGCCTTTCTTCTTTTTTGTGTCCCTTGTGCATCTTGTGGCCATCCTCTTTGAGTTCCGGGAGCCAATCGCCTGCTCCAGGTCGCAGATCAGGTCGTCCGGGTGTTCGATGCCGACGGAAATGCGGATCATGGCGTCGGTGATCCCCTGACGGTCGCGGAGTTCTCCTGTCACGCCAGAGTGGGTGGTCGAGGCGGGGTGCGATTCGTTCACGCCAAGGGTATCGGGCGCAATTCATTTCCCGTCTCATAACGGGGAATGAAACCAAACGGAATCGATATAAATCCAGATCGTCAGTAACAGCGGAATTCCAACAAGAAACTGAATGAACGCATAAACGCAGAGTGCTTTTGGCTCCCTAAAGCCAGGACATGCGATCAGTATGCCGACGAACAAAGGCAAAAGGACACCGATCGTAATTCCCGGTATCCCCCGTGGCATAGTATCAACATGGCCGGCACGCCAAAAATACAGGATTGCCAAACCCAATGTGACCGCGATACCCAAAGGCACCAAAACAATACCGAGGCAGCTAAACGAGTGACTTTTTTCAGCCATGGCGTGATTCATCTCAATGCTCAAGGTCTCACACCGCCCCGAGCGCCTGTTCAAGGTCGCAGATAAGGTCGTCCGGGTGTTCGATGCCGACGGAGATGCGGATCATGGCGTCGGTGATCCCCTGACGGTCGCGGAGTTCTCGCGGGACGCCGGAGTGGGTGGTTGAGGCGGGGTGCGAGATCAGCGTTTCGGTGCCGCCAAGGCTGACGGCGAGCTTGAGGACCTTCAGCCGGTCGAGCATCCGGAAGGCTTCCGCTTCGCCGCCCCGGATGTGGAAGGAGAAGGTCGAGCCGGGGGCGAGGCACTGCTTCTGGTAGACCGGCCAGGCGGGGTCCTGGTCAGTGATGAAGCCGAGGTAGTTGACGTTGGCGACCTTGGGATGGCCGCGAAGGAAGTTGGCGACGGCCGCGGCGTTCTCGTTGGCCCGCGTCATCCGCAGGCTCATCGTCTCGAGCGATCGCAAGAGCATCCACGCGGTGTTCGGGTCGATCTGCGTGCCGAGCGCGCTGCGGAGGACGCGGACCGGCATGCTGGCCGCGCGGGTGCCGACGACGGCCCCGGCGACCAGGTCCGAGTGCCCGCCGACGTACTTGGTCAGCGAGTAGAGCGCGAGGTCGGCGCCGTGCGAGAGGGGGTGCTGGTAGACCGGGCCGAGGAAGGTGTTGTCGACGGCGACGGGGGGACGCTGGCCGCCCTGACGCTCGCCGATCCGGTCGGCGACGAGCTTCATGTAGTTGAGGTCGATCAGTCCGTTGGTCGGGTTGGCGGGGGTTTCGACGAGGATCAGGCCGACCGGCCCGAGGCTCATCGCTTTCTCGGCGTCGGCGTCGATGGCGGCGTGGTTGATGCCGTCGAACATCGGACAGGGGATGATGCCGTAGTTCTTCATCACCCGCTCGATCAGGGTCTCGGTCCCGCCGTAGATCGGGGAGGAGAAGAGGAGCACGCTGCCGGGGCGGAGGAAGGCCCAGAGGGTGGTTGAGATCGCGCCCATGCCCGAGGAGCAGACGCTGGCCATCTCGGCCCCTTCCCAGAGGCAGAGGCGGTCTTCGAGGACTTCGAGGTTGGGGTTGTTGAAGCGGGAGTAGATCAGGCCCGGTTCTTCGCCCGGCCCCGGCGTCCGCCGTCCGGAGTTGAAGTCGAAGAAGTCCTTGCCGGCCTTGGCGCTCTTGAAGACGAAAGTCGAGGTGAGGAAAACGGGGGGCTTGAGGGCGCCTTCGGAGAGGTGCGGGCTGAAGCCGTAGCCCATCATCATGGTCTCGGGGTGCAGCTCATGGCCGCCGACTTTTCGCGTCCGGTAGTTGTAGGGCTCGTTCATCGATCCAGTTCCTTGTCAGGGCACAAGTCGCCTGGTCGAGGCTTGGCGAGAGCCTATACGGGAACCTCAGAGCTTGGCGGTTCCGGCCCCCGAGGTTCCCGTAGTCCGGAGGGGGCGGACGAATTCTTTCGGCCGGCTGCTAACCTATCGGCTGCCCCGACGAGCCGCAACACGGAGTATCCGTGGCGACGAAGCTCCTGCTTTGTCGTTGGCTACTGGTCGAATCGCAAGGTGTCCACTGGGAGCAGGTAACCGTCTCGCGTTTGGCGGAGAAACGGTAGTCCGGACTTTTGGTACAACCCGGGGTTGAAACATGTGTGCGCTGTGCGAGGCTCAATCGTTGCGCGGACGCCCCCTCCCCCCGCCCTCCCCACACCGCTCAAGGCAGCGGCGTGGGAGGGAGCCGGAAAAGAACTTTTGGGGTATTCGCTATTGACCCGCGATGTTGCGCGTCAACTTCATGGCGATAACCCATTCACACGGAGCGATGGATCTTTGGGACGGATTCGCGAACCCAAACAAGTCCTGCCGATCGTAGCGGTGATCTCGCGGCATGAGACGGCGATCGGCTGGACGGCGGCGAGGCTGTATGCAACCTGCGGAGAATGTTGCCTTTGCAGTGCGGCGTTTGCTTTTGGCGAAACGGGCTTTTACGAACGCGAGATGGGACCAGGTCTTTTCAAGGTGTTCCTCGCCTTCGAGCGGCTGATCGAAGAGACCGATCTGGCTGACTGGAAAGTGTTGGCCAACGGGCTGGAAGTGCGCTTTCGCGACGAGCATGACTTTCCCGAGGCACGGCCTCTGAATCTCGACCCGGGTTATCTGAGCGACGCCAAGCTGGTGCTTGCGACGACCAAGGACCGCGACCACCGGATTTGCATCGGCCAAGGAATTTACGCCGAGGTCACGTTGCACTTCGAGGGGCGGCAGTGGGTCCCGGCCCGGTGGACTTATCCCGACTACCGGCGGGAAGACTATCACGCGTTCTTCTCGGAATGCCGGGAGTGGTTTCGGAAGCACAAGGAGCCGGCTGGAGGTGGGAGGCGCGAGGCGGGAGATTGAAGGCGCTTGCTCCTCGTTCCATGGCTTTGCAACTCGTTTGCTACTCGTTCCACGGCTCCCGCCGTGGAACGCGCTGACCAAAGGCTCCGCCTTCCCACATGCGGCGATCCGCCCGCCCGGTTCTGCCGACGCGGCAAGGCAGAGCCTTGAAGAACAGTGCGTTCCACGGCGGGAGCCGTGGAACGAGTGCCAGCTGATATTTCCCGGACGGCTGTCCAGGCCTTAAACTGTTTCGTATATCCGCCCAAGCGCCATCGTAACGCCTCCTGGAACCAACATGATCTGCCCGAAAGCCCTGCATGCCCTGCTTGCACTTGTCGCCTGTTTCGGAGCCGGCGGGTGGATGTCGCTCCGCTGGCAGGACCCGGTCCGGGAGGCTCAGTCGGTCGTCGGGCAGCTGGACGAAAAGCCCGGCGAGTTTCCACCCAAGGAAGACCTGGTCAAGGACTGGGCGAAGCCCGATTTCGTGCTGCTCGTCTCGGGCCAGCTGACCGGCTACATCGAGCCGTGTGGCTGCACAGGCCTGTCCAACCAGAAGGGCGGTATGCAGCGGCGATTTCAGGTCCTGCAATTGCTTCGCGAACGCGGCTGGACGGTATTGCCGATCGACGCGGGCCAGCAGATCCATCCCGCGCGGCGCGGCCAGCAGACAATCATGAAGCTGCAAACGACCTACGAAGCCATGTGCCGGCTGATGGGCTACGAAGCTATCTCGCTCGGGCCGTCCGACCTCAAAATTTCCGGCGTCGACCTGGGCCAGTCGATGGCGGACAAAGTGGATCCCACAACGGGCCGCAATCCCTTCGTTTCGGCCAACGTGGAGGTCCTCGACGCATCGCTGGTCAGCCCGATCCAGACCATCGACGCAGAGAACGGAAAGACGGTGGCCGTGACCTCGGTGATCAGTTCCTCACTGATGACCGATCTGAATGACTCCACGATCACCACCACGGCACCGGCGGATGCGTTGCGGAAGATCACGCCCCAGTTGCAAGGCGCGAATGCCAGCCTAAAAGTCCTCTTTGTCTACGGCCCGCGGGAAGAAGCCGAACAGCTGGCTCGCCAGTTCCCGCTCTTCGACTACGTCGTGTCCGCCGGCAACGATGGCGACCCCGACATGCTCCCCGTGCCCATCGTCAACGGCCAGCATACAACCCGGCTGATCCAGGTCGGGGCCAAGGGAATGCACGTCGGGCTGATCGGCTTTTGGGGTGACCGGGCCGGCGAGCAGCGGACCGTCTACGAACGGGTGCCGCTCGATGCACGTTTCGAGGTCATTCGCACCGTGACTCCCAAGCTCGCCGACCTCAATCCGATGGAGCAGCTGTTCTACAAGTATCAGGAGGAGCTGAAGAATCTCTATCTGAACCCGGCCAATTTCCAGGACATCCGGCCACGCAATACTCCCTCGGGCTACAAGTACGTCGGCTCGGACGCCTGTCTCGACTGCCACGAAGACGAGTACAACGTCTGGCGGCATGGCGTCGGCGAGGAAGAAGGCGACGGCGGACCGCACTTCCGCGCCACGCGGGACTTGACCGATCCGGGCGAGCGGACCTGGGTCGCGCGGAACTTTGACCCGGAGTGCCTGAGCTGCCATGTGACGGGCTGGAACCCGCAGGAGTACTATCCCTACGAAACGGGTTTCCTGGACCTCGACCGGGATGTCAAGTTGCACGCCAACGGCTGCGAAAACTGCCACGGGCCTTGCTCGCAACATGTCGCGGCCGAGGCGGGCGACATTGAGGCGGACGAAGCAGCACTGGCCAGGTTCCGCCTGGATGTCCGCCTGACACTGGCCCAGGCCCGCGATGGCCATTGCATGACCTGCCACGACCTCGACAACAGCCCGGACTTTTTCGAGGAAGGCGCGTTTGAACGGTACTGGGCAATGATTGAGCATGGCCCGAATGCGGGCGCTGGCGATGGCGCGGCAGCCGAGGCGGACAAAGCCGATGGCGCTGTTCAACCAGCAGCCCCAGCCACTGGCTCGGGGTCGCCCCCAGTGACTGGCGGTGGACGATCCGGCGGCCAGCCATGAACGGCGACGAAGCCCGCCCGTGGCATCGCTTTCGCCAGCCACTCGATGCCGGACATCCGTGCGCCGGTCACGAATCGCAGCTCGACCAGCTGATCGAGTGCGGGCGGCTCTTCCATCGTCGCGGCTGGTCGACGGGCACCAGCAGCAACTACAGCGTCGTCCTTTCGCAGAGGCCGGCTGAACTGATCGTCACGGCCAGCGGCCTGGACAAGGGCCGGCTCAACCGGCAATCGTTTGTCCGCGTCGGCCCGGATGGCAAGCCTTTAACGAAAGCCAGTCCAGGAACCGTCCCGGAAGGGGGTCAGGCCCCGAAAATTCCTGGCCAGGCTGCGTCATCGGCCGAAACGCTGCTCCACGTGGTGCTGGCCGGCCGCCCCGAGCCGGTCGGCTGCGTGCTGCACACCCACAGTGTCTGGAGCACGATTCTCTCGCAGCGGTTTTTCGCCGACGGCGGGTTCTGGATCGAAGGCTACGAGATGCTCAAAGGCTTTGAAGGGATCAAGACCCACGAGACCCGCTTTTGGGTTCCCGTCTTCGACAACACCCAGGACATCCCGGTCCTCGCCGCGCAGGTCGAAGCCTTCCAGCGTTCCCAGCCCGACCGGATCTCGCACGTCTTCCTGATCCGCCGCCACGGTCTCTACACCTGGGGCCGAGACGTCTTCGCTGCGCGGCGACATGTTGAGATCATCGAGTTCCTGCTGGAGTGTGTCGGGCGATCGTAGAGCAGTTGTCCCAACTGCTCCGCACGGCCGGATCTTCGATTCGCGTTTCCAGCTGCAGGAAGCTGTGCCAGTTGGATTATCGGTCGAGCAATTGGGGACAATTGCTCTACAAACGCGCTGCCCTCACCGCCCCGCCCGTTCGACGCCACTGTTGCGGGCGGCAATGGCGGCTTCGAGCGCGGCATCTTCGCCGTATTTGTCGACGGCGAAGGAGCGGGTTTTTCGGTGACCCTGGCCGTCGATCCACTGGGCGACCCAGAAGGCGTAGCTGAACTCGTAGCCGTTGCGGAGCTGACGTTGGACCAGCCGGTGGACGCCGACCACGCCCGAACTGTTGCGGGTGGACGGCAGCTCAGACCGCTCGGCGACGCTCCAGGTCTCGGCCTGTTCCTCGACCGCGTCCCGGAATTGCTTGGCGGCCTGCAAGGCTCGCCGTTTGCCACCGGCCTCGTGGTCAGAAAAAAAGCGGCTGGTGTTCCGGCCGCGTCGCTGGATGCGGACCAGCCAGCCCGCCAGCCGGCGCGCATTCCGCTTGCCAGGCTCAAGGCGTTCAATGTTCCTTTTAGGCTCGCGACGCGGCATGCAGCCATCATCCGGTCTGCTTCAACCCGCGACAATCCGGTCCGATGGTCCGTCTTCTACTGAGCCGACGTTCGCAGGCCATCGCGGCCGCCCGAGACTTTCTGGTTGTCGAGCAGCGGCCAGGCGGCGGTCTGGAAGCCCTGTTCGCGCAGCTGGTCGCGCAAGCGGGCAAACGCGGCATAGCTGTCTGGGTAGACCCAGAGCGAGACCGTGGTTCGCTCGGGCCGCAGGCGCTGCAACCGCGTCCAGAACTTCGAGCCGTTCTCCATCGCCGTATCCACCGGTTCGCCCGCGTGGCCAGCCAGCGGATCCAGTTCGAACCGCAACAGTTCGACCATCACTCCCAGCGGTCCGTTCGGCCCGGGCGCGCCGGCCGGAGTCGCCTGAAGTTCGTAGCGCAGCCGGTAGCCGTCCAGCGGGCCGACTTCGCCGTTGAGATTTTCCGCAATCGTTTGCGGTTCGGCCGAACGGAGCCGGGTTTTCATCACGTCCATCAACTCGCTGATCGGCAGAAAGTCCACCTGGCCGGCCTTGATCCGGAAATGGACTTCGTCGGAGAAGACCGTGCGGGCGATCGGAGTCGGATAGTGGACCAGTTCCCGAAGTTCAGGCTGGGCAGCCTGCCTGGCAGAACGGTATTCATTCAGCCGGGTCAGTTCGGCCCGCAAGCTGGTGACTTGCGCCCGGACCGCGGCGGCCGCGTTGTTCGCAAGGCCCGATTCGTCCGCGCGTCGCCGCAGCTCGCGCAGGGCTACTTCACGACCGATCAGCAGCTGGTGCCGGAGGTTTTCAAGCTTTCGCGTCGCAGCTTCGGCCAGCACGGTCTGGTGTTCCAGCTCGCGGAAGGCCAACTCGGACTGCGCGGCCTGGCCTGAAGTTCGCGAGAACGCTTCGCGCATCCGGGCAAGCTCGGCGTGCGGGCCATCGCCGCTGGTGGCCTCGCGCTGCATGTGCTGGCGTGAAGCCGCACTGGCGATGGCGACGAGGATGATCAGCACGCCGACCAGATTCGCGATGACATCCAGCAGGGAGTCTTCCCCGCCGGGAGGTTCGGTGCTGGCTCGGGCCGCTCGGGTCATGGCGTTTTCGGCTCCCCCAGTTCGATTCCGCTATCGCGCAACAGGGATCGCAATTGCTCCAGTCGCGGTTCGCCCCCGGCCAGGACGCGAACCCGCAATTCGGGCCACCAATAGCCATTCTCGGGTGCCGCGCCCCAGCCTTCGACAATCCGTCGAACGGCAACCGCAACGCGATCGCCCACCTGGTCCGGTTCCGCCTCGAGCGCCACCGATTCGACCGGCAGCCAGGTCAACGATCCGGGCTCGAGCCGCAACGATTCTCCGTCGCACCACGCCACGATCGGTCGCCGGTAACCGGTCGGTTGTTGGGGCGACTTCTGAATGGCCCAGTCGCTGCCACGGCTCTCGGCGAGACATGGGCATTGACTGCCGGCCGCGCCGGTATCGCTTCCTGCCTCGGTTGAAGCACTCTGTTCCGCGCCAGGTGCCGACTGGTTCCCGCCATTGCCACCACCTTCGGCTCCCCGGTTCGACTGCGTGACGTTGTCTGGTCCGGATGATTGCGCCAGTTGACCTCCGTCCTCAGAAGCAGCTTCAGCTTGCTCCGAAGCCAGCGGGGCTTGCCCACCGAAATCGCCCTGTCCAGAACGATTCGGCTGCGGGTTGATACCTGATTCGTTTCGCGGTGTGTTTTGGCCGCCGGAGTTGACGAAGCCTCCGCCGGTGCGGCTGGCTTTCAGACCGGAGAGCAGGGCCGTGGACTCGGCGCGGCGCGCGGCTTCAACGAACTGTTCTTCCGCCTGTCGGCGTTGATGGTAGAGGGCCATCGTCTGCCTCGCCCGGTCGATCGCCGTTTGAACGCGACGGGCGAGTTCGGGGTCAGCTGGCCCGAAGTTCAAAGTCAACCCCTCGTTGACGAGCTCGTACCCGAACTCATCCGACCAGCCTTGCATGGCTCGCCGGGCCGACGCCCATGCACTGGCACCGTCGGGCCGCACAACCAACAGCGGATAGGGGCGACCGGCTTCACCGGCGACGTCGTTGCGGAGCCAATAGTCGCGGACTTCGTTCAGCGCCGCGTCGAGCGGATTGCCGGGCATTTCGGGGGCCACGAAATCGGCTGCCATCAGCTGGATTCCCAGTGGCTGCAAGACCACGGCCGACCCCATGCACTCGACATAGATCGGCCTCCGCAGGGTTCCTCCCGGCGATTGGGTCGGGACGAGGTTGTACATCACGGCCGGTTGCTGGCCCGGCTGCTCAATGGGCTGGCTATCGGCCCGCGCGACGTCGGCCTGAAGCTGTTCGACTTCGCGTTGAAGCCTCGTCAGTTCATCACCATCCGGACTGGCAGCCACGGCGGAAGGTACTTCTGCCAGCCGCTGATCAAGGTCGCCCACTTCCGCGCGCAGCTCGTCGAGCTGGCCAAGCAGGGCAGTCTGCCGGATGCGGCTCGACTGGAGTCGTTCATTCAGCCGCGCCCGGACTTCTTCCCAGCCATTCATCCGGATCGTGGCGAGGCTGGTGGCAGCCTCAATCTCCAGCCGTTCTCCCTCGACGGCGGCTGAAGACTTTTCGCGGTCGAGTGCAGCGGATCGCGCCGCGATCCGGATCGAGACAAACAGAAAGAGGACCAGGATTCCCATGGTGCTGAGCAGCACCGCGAGGAACGGGAACAGGGAAAGCTGCGGGATGACGCTGCGTTTCCGGCTCATGCCGACTTGCGGTCCCGTCCGCCCTTTGGCGCGTGGTCGGAAAATCGAAGCGAGACAATCTCCGAACTGTCCGGTCTTGCCGTTATCCCGCTGCGGTCCTGGTTGAACTGCCGCTGCAGCTGGCCGAGCGCCGCCGTCAAGTCGACAAGAGCCGCCTCGATTCGCCGGGCGGACGACGGTTCGCGGGCGAGCGCATCAAACTGTTCCCGCGCCGCACGCTCCCAGACGGCGACGCATTGCCTGGTCAAAGTTTCCCAAGCCGCGCGCGACATGTCCGAGAGGTCGGGACTGGCTGGTGCCGGGACCGCCCGTTCGGGAAAAGCCGCATGCAGCCATTGATCGGCACAGGTGGTGATGTCAGCCAGCAACCGGGTCTCGTTCCGTTCACTGACGAAAACACCGAACATCATGACGATCGACAGCACCAGGGCCTGGGCAGTCGTGTCAAACGCAACGTTGAGATTCGCCTGCAAGCCGCTCATCATCTGTGGCAATTCGCTTTCGCCGCCGACCTGCAGGCTGCCCATCGCTTCGGAGATTCCGAGTACGGTCCCAAGGAAACCGAGCAGGGGCATGGCCCAGACCATGATTCGTGGCAAGCCATACCGCATCGCTTGCCGGTCGAGATCATCGTCGGCAAGCGTTTTCATCTGCGCCGCCCGGTCGGTGTCCGAACCGCCACGAACCTGGCTCTCGAGAAGGCTCGCCACGCGTTGAGTCAGCCAGTGCTGGCGCGTTGCCTCGGGCAGGCCGGCAAGCTGCTTGCTCAACTGCATGGCCCGTTCGCGCGAACCACCGGAGACGGCTGACGGGGTATCGCCGCCACCTTCCGAAGAAGGACCAATCGAAAGTTGAAACTTGCCCAGTCGCCGCCCTTGCCACCAGACGCTCCAGGCGGTCATCACCAGCGAAACAGAGCCCACGCAGAATAGCGCGGATGTCATCCGGTTGACCCAGTGGCCAAACAGATAGCGGTGAACAAGCGGCGATTGGCCGCGATCGAGTGCCGCCAGCACGATGAAAAGGACAAAGCCTGCCACGACGGGCACGAGCAACGACGATCCGCGGGACGGCGAGGATGGCTTCAAGGCAGTCAACCGTGGTTGGGCGGAGCAGGGGTTCTT
Source organism: Planctomycetota bacterium (assembly GCA_031405895.1). GTDB lineage: Bacteria > Planctomycetota > Planctomycetia > Pirellulales > Pirellulaceae > BJ22. The sequence continues at coordinate 21,495 of JANOFL010000364.1, read as the reverse complement.
CTCTCAGATCGGCAGCCAGTCCGCCGCCCACACAGTCTTTCCACTTCGCCCAGGCCGGATTTCCGTTCGCATGCTGGCAACCGGCACGAATTCCGCAAACAGCAAGATTTAGCAAAGGCTTACCGGCCCGCAGCCGATAATTGCTGTTGTCAACACAAGGGACTGGGGTGACAACCTCAGCTTCTCAGGGGGGTAAGCCCGGAGTGGACCAGTTCCACTACGGGCTTTTTTCGTTGGGATTCGCCTTCCCGACCATTGAAAACGATGCCCTTGGCCAAGAACTTTGGCCCTTCTCGTGCTCGTGCTCCTGCTCGATTCCACTTCCTCGAAGAGGATCGAATGAAGAAGCACGAGCACCAGCGCGAGCACGAGGTCTCCCTACCGAATCGACATGGCAGCGTTCAAGCGCCGGGTTCTTCCGCCTGCTATCGTGTTGGGCTGCTGTCATATGGGCTGAACGAACCCTGGCCAACGCTGTCAGACGCAGGCAATGTCCGAATCCTCCGGCACTCTCCGATCCGCCGTTTCCGCCTGGCTGGAGTTGCTGCGGATTCCCAATCTTCCCGGCGTCGCCGGAAATGTCCTCGTGGGTTTCCTGCTGGTGGCAGGAAGTTGGCAGCCGGGTTGGGCCGTGGCGCTGACGATTTCCGCGGCGTTGTCGTTTTACGTCGCCGGACTGATCGGCAACGACCTTGCTGACATCGAACTGGACAAGAAAAGAAAACCGGATCGACCCCTGGCATCGGGCCGAATCTCGGCAGCCGCGGCCCGGATCGCAATGGGAATGGCTTTCGCGGAAGGATTGCTTGGTTGTGGGATGTTGTGCGGTAACTTGAGCAGCATGCAAGGCACACGGCCGCTTCAGATTGGAGCCGGACTTTCGGTCGCAATACTCGCCTACAACTTCTGGCTGAAACGCTGGCTGGTCTCGGCGCTGTTCATGGGTCTTTGTCGTGGGTTGACCGTGCTGCTCGGTGCGGCGGTGGCGAGCCTGCATTCTGAACCGCCCGCCGGAACGGGCTGGAGTGTGCAGTTGCTCGCAGTTTCACTCACGCTGTTCGTTGCCGGATTGACCCTGGTCGCCCGTGATGAAGCCGCTGCGCGACCGCGGCGCTGGGTGGTCGTGACGGGACTGTTGGCCCAGGTTGCGGGTTTGGCGGGCTACCTGTTGCTTCCACGATTCCTTTCTGGTGAAGCCGGCGCTCCTGGTCCGTGGTTCGATGGTTCTTTTTCGGTTTTGATCGCTGCAATTGCTTTCACTGTCTTGCGACGTGGTGTGATGGCTGCGTGGTCGACCAACCCGAGGGCCATCCGCACGGCAGTCTTGATCTCGCTGGTCAGCATCACGACTCTGGACGCGGCGGTCGCCTGGCTCGCAACAGGGCAACTGGTCTCTCCGGTTATGCTCCTCGGCCTGCTCGGCGTCAGCCTCATCTTTCGCGAATTCGCCAGCCCCACCTGACCTCCGTACTCGTTACCTGCTCGTTCCACGGCTTACATACTCGTTCCACGGCTCCCGCCGTGGAATGCCATGACCAAAGTCTCCGCCTTGTCCGCGCAGGCTCCCCTCCGCGCATTGCCCGGACCCGGAAGGCGAAGTCTTTGGTCAGTGCGGTCCAAGGCAGGAGCCTTGGACCGAATAGTGGCCCCGGACCGGGTAGAATCTCCCCCCATGAATCTCGGCTACAACACCAACGGCCTCGCGCACCACGACCCGCGGGAGGCAATCGCGCTGTTGGCCGAGACCGGGTACGAGGTCGTCGGGCTGACAGTCGACCATCAATGGCTCAGCCCGCGTTCGGCGACCGCGAAGGCGGACCTGTTGGCGATGGGTGAACTGTTTCGCCAGACCGGACTCGGCTCGGTGATCGAAACCGGGGCCAGGTTTCTGCTCGACCCGCGCAGAAAGCACTGGCCGCCGCTCGTCGCGCCGCGGGAAGTCGCCGCGCCCCGCGTCCAGTTCATCTGTTACGCCCTGCAAGTCGCCGCCGAACTGGGCAGCAGCTGTGTTTCAATCTGGTCCGGCTCCGCACTCCCCAACGCGACCCCGCAACAAACGCTCGACTGGCTCGCCATCAACCTCGAGCCGGTCCTTTCCAGGGCGGACGAACTGGGAGTCGATCTCGGCTTTGAACCCGAACCGGGGATGTTCATCGAGACACTGGGCGGTTTCGAGCGGCTCCGGCAATGGCTCGACCATCCGCGGCTGAAGCTGACACTCGACATCGGGCACCTGTTTTGCATGGGTGAAGTCCCGCTTGCCGACCAGATCCGCCGCTGCGCTTCGTCCATGGTCAACGTCCATATCGAAGACATGCGGGCCGGGGTCCACGACCACCTGTTGTTTGGAGAAGGTGACATCCATTTTCCGCCCGTGGTCGAAGCCCTCCGGGAAAATGGCTACAGCGGCCCGCTCTGCGTCGAACTCAGCCGCCACAGCCACGACGCCGCGCGCGCCGTCCAGTATTCCTGGGACTTCCTCGCGCCGCTGGTTTGCCCAGACCGTTACGATGCGTTTCAGCGTGGAAGCTGACCGTGGCGACATAGCTCCCGCTTTGTCGATTGCGCGGATTCCAGGACACCGACAAAGCGGGAGCCAAGTCGCCACTTTCCAACCCACCAACTGACCTTTTATGCGTCAACGCCTCGTTTTCCTCTCGATCCCTGGACTCCGCCGTCAGGACCTGTCGCAGCTGACGGCCCTCAACCGGATCAGCAATTCCCCTTCGGTCAGCACTCTGCAGCACTCGTTCCCCGCCGTCACCTGGCCGGCCCAGGCGACAATGCTTTGCGGCTGCCAGCCAGACGAACACGGAGTCGTCGCGAACGGGTTTTACTGGCGCGATGAACAGCGGGTTGAAATGTGGACGGCGTGGAACCGGGTGATTGAACGGCCGCAAATCTGGGACCGGCTCAAGGCCCTCGATCCGTCGATCGTGACCGCGGCCTGGTTTCCGATGCTGGCCAAGGGCTGCAACGCCGATGTCGTCTGCATGCCCGCCCCGATCCACAAACCCGACGGGAGCGAAGAACTCTGGTGCCATACCAAACCGCAGGAGTTCTACGGCGACCTGATCCAGGCACTGGGGCACTTTCCGCTCAAGCATTTCTGGGGACCGCTCGCCGGTATCCAGTCCAGCCGCTGGATCGCCGAATCTGCGGTGCTCGCCCACAAGAGGTTCGCGCCACACTTCTGGTACATCTACCTGCCGCATCTCGATTACGCCGCGCAGAAATTCGGCCCGGACAGCCCGCAGGCAAAAGTCGCGGTCGATGAACTGAATGGGGTGCTCGAAACGCTCGTCACCGGCCTGCAAAACCCGGGCGTGCCGCCGGCCGCGTGGCTGGTCGCAAGCGAGTATGTCATCAGCCCGGTCGATCACGTCAGCTTTCCCAACCGGGTCCTGCGCGAAGCCGGTTGGCTGGAGGTCCATGAAACTGACGGCACGGAGCAACTTGACTTCGCCCGATCGCGTGCGTGGGCCCTGGTCGATCACCAGTTCAGTCACGTCTTCGTCCGCGACCGTGACCCGGCGACGATTCGCGCAGTCGCCGATTGTCTGCGACAGGCCGACGGCATCGCCGAAGTCTGGGACGCTGCCGAACAGGCGGCACACGGGATGGCCCATTCCCGCAGCGGCGACCTGATCGCGCTCAGCCGCGCCGGCAGCTGGCAGGCCTATTACTGGTGGCTCGACGACTCAAAAGCCCCGCCCTTCGCCCGCACGGTCGACATCCACCGCAAGCCCGGCTACGACCCGGTGGAACTTTTCTTCGACATGAAAACCCGCTCGATCCCGCTCGATGCAACGCTGGTGAAGGGATCGCATGGGCTGGTGCCGCCGGGCGAGCAAGCCGCGGGAGTGGTCTGGTCCGCAGGACCGGTGAACACGCCCCAACAACTGGCGGACCATGAGTTGTTTCGTCTTGTTATGAGCTGTTTCGGCCTCGCTGACTGACCCAAAACCGCGGTCGACGGGCGACTTCGTCAGCTGGCGGGGTCCCGTTGGGCAAAACTGGTTGCGTGCAGAATCGGGGCGCTCTATTCTCAACCTCGTGGCGGATAGACCTTGCGCTCTGAAACAAACCGGTGGATCAATCCTTGTCAGGCAACCTTCAACCTGCGATTCCCTCCCCGCCGGGCGGACCCGCGTGGGAGGCTGCGATGTTGTTGCCGGAACAGGGTGGCTGGAGCGAGAGTGACTTCCTCGCATTGCACACCAACCGGATGGCCGAACTGGTAATGGGCCGACTGGAGGTCTTGCCAATGCCCACCTGGCTGCATCAGCTGATTGTCAGGTTCCTTGTGCGGGCGATCGAGGCCCAAATTGGCGAACGGGGTGCCGTCTTGTTCGCACCGCTTCCAGTGCGGCTTTTTCCCGGCACAATTCGCGAGCCTGATGTGCTTTATGTGGCTCCGGACCACGTCCCTGCCGATGCACGCGGCTATCCCCGGCAAGTCGATTTGGTGATGGAAGTTGTCAGTGCCGGCGATGAAGCGCGGCGACGCGACTACGAGCAAAAACCGACAGACTACGCGCAAGCCGGAGTGGCCGAATACTGGATCGTCGATCCGGAGCGACGGATGATCACCGTTCTGGGACTTAACGCACCGGAATTCGAAACGCTGGGCGAGTACCGCGAAGGCGAATCCGCCACGGGCCGTTACCTGCCCGGACTGCGGGTTGATGTTTCCGCGGTGATGGCTCTGGAAAAAGCCGGTCCGGGGTGAGGTTTGCTGGCCGCCATGACCGTTGAGCAAGCCGTAGAGCAATTGTCCTCAATTGCTCATTCCACTGGATTTGCACCTTCCAGTTGGCTCAACGGACTAGGCTTAAAGGACTGCGCGGACGAGCAATTGGGGACAATTGCTCTACGTCAGGGGCCGATGAGCTGGCAGCCGCGGGCGTCGAGCTGGTCGTAGAGTTCGTAGAATTTTTCCTCGTCGATGCGGGTGAAGGAAAGGTCGAGGTACTTCAGCTTCGTCAGTTTGAGGATGTCCGGGATCGCCGCGTCCGTGATCTGGTTGCTGCCGAGATGGAGCCATTCCAGCTGCCCGGCGGCGACGAGCGACGTGACCGACTGGTCGGTGATCGAAGTCTTGTCGAGGTTGAGCTTTTTGAGGTTTGGCAGCCGGGACACCGCGGCGACGGTGGCGTCGCCGACCCGCGTCCGCCAGAGGTTGAGGTCTTCGAGGCTGGTCATCTGGGCGAGGGACGCGGCGCTGGCGTCGGTCACGCCGGGCGATTGCGTCTCGCTGATGTCAAGCAGCTTCAGCGCGGGGAGCGCGACCAGTTTCGCGAGGCCGGCGTCGGAAATCGCCGTTCCGCGGAGCGAGAGTGATCGCAGTTTCTTCAGCCCGGCAATCGCGTCGAGCCCCGCGTCGCTGACACCGGTGCGGAGTACCTGCAGCTCTTCCAGGTTCTCCAGTCCGGCCAGCGATGGCAAACCCGCGTCGGTGATTCGGGTGTCGTTCAATGCCAATGTGCGGAGCTTTTTCAGCTTGCCAATTTCAGCCAAACTCGTGTCGGTGACCTGCGGGCCCCAGACTTTCAGGAACACGAGGTCGGGCAACGTCGCCAGGACGGCAACGCCCTGGTCGGAAACACGGTTGCAGTCGGTCAGCTCGATGGCCCGCAGACTCTTGAGGGCGCCGAGGTGCCGGATGCCGTCGTCTCCGACGCGGGTCTGGGCCATCCGCAGCTGTTCGAGCGCCGGGAAACCGGAAATGACCTGCAACGCTTCGTCGGGGATGTCGGCCTTGAACAGCTGGAGCGACTTCAGCGCCGGGAGCCGGCCCAGCTCGCGCATCGCGGCGGGCGTTGCCGCGGCCCGGGTTGCGTCGAGACTTTGCAGGTTGGTCATCCCGCCGATGATCTTGAAGCCAGCCTCGTCGGTCAACGGACCGTTGACGGCGAGCGATTGTGGGCCGCCGCCATCCGACAGTTTTGCCAGCTCGTCGTTGGTGTAGCGGGCTGTCGAGAGGTCGACGCTGGCCAAACCACCGGTTTCCGGATCCAGTTTGGCCGCTCCGCCCAGCGTATTGATCCAGTCAGCCAGTTCCACGTTGCGGGCCGTTGTCTCCGCGGACAGCTTTGTGCGAATCGCCTTGAGTTCGGACTTGAGCTGCGCAACTTCGGCCTCCAGTTTTTTTAGCTGGGCCGCGTCGGCAGGATTCGTGCTTGCTGGGGCCGGCTGGTTTTGCAGTTCGGCCAGCTGCTCCTCGATGTTTTTCAGTTTCTGCTTGAACAGCACCGGCTCGTAGTCCGTTGTTTCGCAGCCGAAGAAAAAGATCAGCGCCGCGACGGCAAGGCTGGACAACACCAGTCGATGGGGCATGGAGTCAGGTTTGTGCGAGGGTGGTTGATTGCGATTCATGACTTTGATTTTAGCCTGTCGAGGCCCGTGTTGTGGCGGATGCCTGGCAGCTTGGCCTCGACAGGTAAAATGGCGAGTTCCTGTGCGCCTGAGGCGCTAGCCGATTCCCCTGGTTGTGAGTCAACGGTGATATCAGTGGTCTCGGCTAGCGCCTCAGGCTCAGTTTTCGACAGCCCGCTCCACGATGGGCACCGTTTGGCGTCGGTTGAATTTTGTCTACAATTTCGGAGCAGTACACACCCTTCAGGCCGCCAACCCGTGTTCCGGGTCGGCACCTGTTTTTCCGTGGAGCGATACCGATGGCCGAAGTCCACATTCCCGATCAGGACCGCAAGCTGAATGATCCAGCCGCGATCCGTGATTTCCTGCGGCCGTTTGGGATCTGGTACGAACGCTGGGAAGTCGAGGGCCGGATCGGTCCTGAAGCCACCAACGATGAAATCCTTGCGGCCTACGCACCGGAAATCGACCGGCTCAAGCAACAGGGCGGCTACGTCACGGCCGACGTGATCAACGTCAGCCCCGCGACGCCCAATCTGGACGCGATGCTCGACCGGTTCAACAAGGAACACATCCACGACGAGGACGAAGTCCGCTTCACGGTCCGCGGCCGGGGGCTTTTCCACATCCATCCGGAGGGCGGGCCGGTCTTCAGCATCACGGTCGAATCGGGCGACCTGATCAATGTGCCACGCGGCACAAAGCACTGGTTCAACCTCTGTGGCGACCGGACAATCCGCTGCATCCGGCTGTTCGAGGACATGGCGGGCTGGTCGCCGCATTACGTCGATCCGTCGGCCCATGTCGGTTATGCGCCGCTTTGCATGGGTCCCCAGGAGATCCAGCCGACCAGCGAACCGGCCCCTTCCGTGTCGATCCGGATGAATGCCGAAAGTGGCGCATAGCTCCGCTTTGCGTTCTGCACCGGTGGCGCACAGCTTCGCTTTGCAGTTCTGCGCTCTTTCACCGCCGACCACCGCATCACGCTCCAGTGAACCCGTCAACCCGCAACCAACCCGGCACGAATCCATCCCGGATGACCGATGACATTCACGTTCGCTGCGTGCTGATGGATGTCGAAGGCACGACTTCGTCGATTGCGTTCGTGCATGAAGTCATGTTCCCCTACGCGAGGGTCCGGCTGGACGGTTTTCTCACTGAACATTGGTACGAATCGGACTTTCAGAAGTGCCTGGCACAGGTCGCGGTGGGAGCCGAAGGAACGCTCGATGGCGTCAGCCAGCAGCCTCCGGGCGAAGCCCTGCTGCGGGTGGTCGCGCATCTAAATTCGCTGATGGACCGCGATGCGAAGGACACCGGGCTAAAACTGCTCCAGGGCATGATTTGGGAAGCCGGATTCAGGTCCGGTGAACTGGTTGCCCATGTCTATGCTGACGTGCCACCAGCCCTCCGTGCCTGGCGCGCGGCCGGACTGGATTTGCGGATCTATTCTTCCGGCAGCGTGCAGGCGCAGAAGCTGTTTTTCGGCCATACCGAAGCCGGCAACCTGTTGCCATTGTTGAGCGGCCATTACGACACGACCTCCGGCCCCAAACGCGAAGCGGGCAGCTATCGCGCGATTGCCGCGGATACCGGTTTCAGGCCAGTTGACGTCCTGTTTCTTTCCGACATCCCGGCCGAACTGGACGCCGCGGCCGCGGCCGGGTTCCAGACCTGCCTGCTCAATCGGCCGGGCAACGCAGAAATCGGTGTCACGTCGCACCCGGGAATCGTCTCGTTCGATCAGCTCGAGCTGCATCGGACCGCCGGTTGAACGGTTCTGGCCGGAAGCCAGCGGATCCGGCAACAAGTCTTCACTCGGCGGTCAGCTTGTCCCAGTCCGCTGGACTCCAGACGGCGCGGACCGTTTTCCAGGCGGGCTCGTCGCGAAGGTGGTTGCGAAACTCCTCGCTGGCAAGGGCCCCCTCCTGCTTGAGGCGGCGGAGGATTTCCGAAGCATCCTGTTCCGCAACTCTGGCCTGCTCACGCATCGCCGGGTCTCCGCCCTCCACCAGCACATCGGCGATCAGCGCCCAACCAAGGGCTTGCCGGAACAGGCCGTCGGATGCCAGACCGTCCAGATCAACGTGACCCAGGACTTCGGCCGCCTCCGTGCCGCGCCGATCCTGCGCAAGGCAGTTGGCCCGCATCTGCCGGCAGTAGGTCCGGTTCCCGTCGTCAAGGGCGGATGCCATGGCTTCGCCCCATGCTGCTTCCGCATCTGCGTGCCGGTCCGCCGCTCCCAGCCAGAGGGCGCGATTGGCCGTGGTCATGAAGAGGTGCTGTTTGAGGAACAGGTGTTCGGGTTCCCGTTCCAGCGCAGCGGACACAATCCGGGTTGCATGGGCGCAGCTGTCAGCCGCTTCATTCAGTGCCCCCGAACCGGCCTGAAGGTTGCTGTAGTTGAGCAGGGCCGCCGCGAGGTCGCCCGCGATCTCGCGGCTGGCAGGCTTTCGCTCCAGTTGCAGTTCCAGTTCACTGATGGCCCGGCGAAACTGGTCGCCTGCCAGCTCCGTCTTTCCGACGCCCTGCAACTGTGAAGCCAGATTGACACGGATACCAGCCAGTGAGGCGATGAGCTGGTCGTCGGCTTTTCCGCCCGCGACAAGCCGCTCCAGAATCGATACGGACTCTTCCGTCCGTTTCAGCGCTTCGGCCATCTGGCCCTGCCCCTGGTGCCAGCCGCCGAGGTTCATCAGGCTCCAGGCGAGAGCGGATTGGCGATTCGCAGGTTCCGGCTGACGCCGGACGATGTCGCGCTGGATGGCGACCGCTTCTTCGAGGCATTCCCGCGCCCGTTCCGGGTTTCGGTCCGGTGTGCTGGCGGCCCCTCGCTTGGTCAGCGCCGCGGCAAGCTGTTCCAGCGCGTCAGCGCTGACGTCCGGATCATCCCGCAGACCGCGGCAGATCACGAGTGCTTCGTCCAGCCGCGCTTCCGCTTCTTCCGCCCGTCCAAGCGTGGCCGCGAGTGTTCCGCAAAGCATGTTGACGCGGGCCAGATCGAGCTGGGCACGGCCGCCCGGGTCGGCGATGGCCAGCTCGGCAAATAGCTGCCGGGCTTCGGCAGCTTCGCGGGCCATCAGACTGGTGACTTGCGGAACCGACTCCGCGTCGCCGGCGGAAAACAGGTCCAGCATCCGCCAGACGGCTTTGCGCGCCGACTCGTACCGCTGCTGGGCTTGCCGCTGCTCGTGCTGCAGGCGCGCCGAATGCCAGATCGCGGCCGCGGGTGCACCCAGCCCGACCAACATGGCGAGGCCTGCGGCCAATGCGGGCCATGGCTTTCGGCGGCACCAAAGCCTGAATCGCATGGCGGCCGAAGGAGGACGCGAGAGGATCGGCTTGCCCTCAAGAAACCGGCCCAGTTCATCCGCCAGCGCCGTCGCGGAAGCGAATCGTGCCCCCGGTTCCCTCGCCAGGCACTTTTCGCAGATCACCACCAGCTCAGGCGGAATGCCTGGGCGGATCGAGCGGACCGGGGCCGGTGACCGGGTTGCCACGGACTGCAACAGCTCAGCCTGACTGGAGCCGGTATACGGCGGCTGGCCAGTCAGGCATTCGTAGAAGAGAGTCCCCAGCCCGTAGATATCGACGGCCACGACATCCGCGCGGCTGGTGCCCCGCCCGATGATCTCGGGAGCCAGATACGCGGGCGTGCCAAGGAGTCCGCCAGTTGCAGTTCGCAGTCCTTCACCTTCGGAAAACTTGACCAGTCCAAAGTCGACAATCCTGGGCTGGCAGGCATCACCTGAAACGCCAGTCAAGACAGTCTGGGACGCCGAACTGCCGGCTGCGTTCTCACGAGTCTCGAGCAACACGTTTTGGGGCTTGAGATCGCGATGATGGATCCCGGCGGCGTGGGCGTGAGCCACAGCGAGGGCCAAGTCGCGGGTCCAGCGGGCGGCGAGCCGGATATCGAGCGGCCCGCGTCGCAACCGCTCCGCGAGCGTTGGCCCGGCGACCAGTTCCATCGCCAGAAAGGGTGCCCCGTCCAACTCGCCAAAATCGTGGACGCGGACGATGCCGGGGTGATCGAGTCGGGCCAAGGCACGGGCTTCCTTGCGGAAGCGGGCCAGCTCCTGCCCCGATGCGCGGGTACCCTGGATCAGCATCTTGACCGCCAGGTCGCGGTCAAGGCTTCGGTGATGGGCACGGTACACCACCCCGTTCCCTCCCCGGCCGATTTCCTCCAGCAGCTTGAGGCGTGGACCATCCTTCGCATCGTCCGGACTTTCCCCCAGCAGCGAGGCCAGCTCCTTCAAAACGCCGTCGGGCGAGCTGTCCCGGACGATCGCCGTGCATTCCGGACAGCTTTCCAGATGAAGGGCGATCGTTTCAGCACGCTGGTCGTCTTCCGTCCCGCCCGTGCCAAACTGTTTCAGCTCGTCCGCGCCCGGATGGCCGGATGCAGGTGTTGCTTCTGGGCCGGGTACCTGGTTTGCATCCAACATGAATCAGTCCCCCAACTTGGGCCGCTAAAAACTGAGCCCGAAGCGCTAGCCGAACACGCCAACTCAACCCTCAACCCAAGGGAATCGGCTAGCGCCTCAGGCTCAGAGGAAACAATCGCCTGGTCAGTCCCCCAGCCAGTCCACGAGATCTCTGCCCATCAGCCGCAGCCGGCGCAGCACCCGGCAGCGGGCGATCACCACGGCGTTTTCGGAGATGCCCAGTTCAAGCGCGACGGTGTCGGTCTCCCGACCCTGGACCGCGGTCAGCCGAAACGCATTCCACGTCGTGTCCGAAAATTCCGGGCGGATCAGGTCCAGCAAACGTCGCACAACATGCCGGTCGTGTTCAACCTGCCACTCCTCATCCAGCCCGTCCAGCCCGTCCGGGATTTCGTCAAGGCTGACGACCTGGCCGGACTCCTGCCGGCCTTTGCGGTCGCGGGCCTGAAAATGCCGCCAGCTTTCATGGGCAATGATCCGGCCCAGCCAGCGGCGAAAGGCACCCTTTCTTCCGTTGTGCGTGAAAGACTGAAAGCCGCGGAATACGCGGGCCAGAATCTCCTGGATCAGGTCATCCGCGTCGCCTTCACGAACTTCCGCCGACAGCAGCCTCCGCCGGATCAAGGGCTGGTAGATCGAACAGAAAGACTCCCAGTCCCGCGGATTGCCACCGTTGCGCAAGCGGTCAAGCAGCGAGCGCGACGTGTCGGTTTTCATGCGTTCCACGGCCTTGGCCCTTGTCAACCAGCCGGAGCAGGACTGCCCTTTCATTTTCGTCTTCGCTCGCCCCTGTTGCAATCGAATGGACCTCGTAAAGGGCCAAAACAGCCCCCGCCGGCGCGAAAGGAGTCGCTGGTTGCGAATGTCTTCACCGATCAGGGAAATCTTCTGGAAAAATCACCGACCGTCGGCCTTTTCTGAAATCCCTGGCTTGAAACCCGGCTTCCCCTTACTTGCAGGCTCGTTCCGTTCGCCCGCCATTCGTTTCCTGATCCACCCCGGAGTCACTTCCATGTCGCGCCTCACTGCAGGTTTCACAGCCTTGTGCTGCCTGTTCGCAATCGCCCCCGCGGATGGGGACATCGTGCTCGACCAGCAGCATTCGTTCACCAGCTCAATCGGCAACAGCACCAGTGGCGATGTGTCGCAGATAGGGCAGACGTTCACGGTTGGCATCGCCGGAACCCTTGTGCGGATTGACGTGCTGATGTTCCGGCTGGGCGGGATTTTTGACCCGACCGGCGATCCCGTAATGAGGATTTACTCGGTCGCGGGCGGCTTCCCAGCCGGGTCGCCCCTCGCCACGTTCTCAATTCCCGAAGCCAATGTGCCGCTCAACGCGGCGGCAATGGTCTCATTCGATGTCAGTTCGGCGTCGCTTGCAGTCAGTCCGGGCAACGTCCTCGCGTTCAGCATGAGCGCCGCCTCAGGCGTCGGACCCTACTTTCTGCTGACTGACCAGGGACTGTTCATCGAGTACACCGGTGGCGAAGGCGTCGCCAAGTTTGGTTCCAACCCATGGCAGTTTTTCAATGATCCCCAGGATCACGGCTTCCGCACCTGGGTCGATGCCGCGGTCATTCCCGAACCGTCAACGCTGGCCATTCTTGCCGGCCTCGCGATTATCGGCAGCCAGATGAGAAGCCGGAACATGCGATCTTCCGGAATTGTCTGAGGGCGTTAACAACGTGTCGGGGTGCCAATTTCTCGCGCAACTCGCAAATGTTTGTGCTTTGGTTGTGGCCGTGCCCCGTTGACCAACTGGCTGGCAAACCTTGCCGGTCGTGCCAGGCTTGATGGCATCCTCTGGAAAATTGCGGCAAATCGGGACCGCGGACCGTTTCCAGTGCCCGCGCTCTTCGATATCTTTCGACGCTGTCGAACCGGTTTCTTCCGGGCTCCGTATGCAAGCGACGGAACCTGCGTCCTGATCGATTTCGCCGGTTCAATGGATGACAGGAAGCCCATCCATCCAGCACACACCACGAATCACGCGCCAGGAGAGCCGCCCGATTCAAGGAGCTGTTTCCGCCACCGGAAAACAGGAAATCCATGAAGCTTCCTGCATCTTGCCGACCGGGCAATGCCCGCGTGGTCGTCATCGCGATCTTTTTCGCGACTCCATCCATCCTGGCAGAGGAACCCGTCCGGTTTGATGTGCCGGCCCTGGTCGCGGTCGACGTCGTGCCGGTCCTGTCAGACGCCGGCGCCAATGAGCAACTGGTCGAGATCGTGCTGCCGGTTTCGTGCTGGGTCGATGGCGAAAACCGGGACCAGTTGCACGAATTCCGCTTCGACGTGCACTGGAACCGGTCGGTTTATCCGCTGGTGGACTACAGCCCGCGGACGCTGATGCAGTCTCCCGTCGATGGCGTGGTCGCAATCGAGCGGCGGACCGAGCGGAACCTGACGGCCGGCGTCGACACCAAGTCACCGATGATCCAGCTTCAGCCAGCCGGCCATATTGAGGGCGGTCTGAAGAACAGCGAGACCACCAGCTTTGGCGAAATCCCGCAACACGAAATGCTGGTCGCGAGCGGAACGATCCAGCGCGGCACGGGTGCGTTTTTCCGCTATCATCCCTCGCGACAATACGCTCTCGAAGGGGGCCGCGAAGTCTGTCTCCGTTACAGCCTGCCGCTTGCCTGGCGGGGTGGCATTCTGCGCGTCGTTTGCACGGCGACGGGACAGAAAAAACTGTTCGCCGGGCTGACCGAGCCGGTCAAAGTGGAAGCGGCGTTTGTCGTGCCGGTTTACCTGCGCGGCGATGCCGGGGCGCGCGACCTGGCGGTCGAGTATGTCCGCGAGGAGCAACGGCTGCGTTCGCTCTGGGCCGGCCACCAGCAACAGCTCGCGGTCACCCGCTCCCGCACCTGGCTGGCGAGTTTTCCACCAGTCGCCGCGCGACAGTCAGGCAATCGGCTGCCTGCGTCATGGGTCAGCGATCTGATCCAGTCGCCGCTCGACGACCAGCTGGAGCGCGACCGGGCCGCGTTGCCGGCCGAGATTCGGATGGCGGCCGAAGATTTCGTCGCTGCCCGCAACCGGATGGTCGAGCTGAGCCTGCCCGCCAGCTTCAGTCCAGCCCGTCAGAGCGCCTGGCAGACGAGATCGCCGACTTCGGTCGTGGAGTGACCCATCTTGCCGGCCGACTGGCTGGCCATTTTCGTTCCGGTCACGGTGTGGACGGCGTGCATAATCCGGGCCCCGGCGGCGGGCTGGCCGGTGTGTTCGAGCAGCATCGCCATCGCGCTGATCGCGGCGATCGGGTTGATCACGTTTTGGCCGGTGTACTTCGGAGCGCTGCCGCCCATCGGCTCGAACATGCTCGTGCCACCCGGATCGGGATTAATATTGCCGCCGGCGGCGACGCCGAGGCCGCCCTGGATGATCGCGCCGATATCGGTGATGATGTCGCCAAACATGTTGGTCGTCACGATCACGTCGTAGAACTCGGGGCTTTTGACCATCCACATGCAGCAGGCGTCGACGTTGTTGTAGTCGGTCCGGACGTCGGGGTATTCGCGGGCGACTTCGTCAAAGGTCCGCTGCCAGAGATCGTGGCCAAAGGTCAGCACGTTGGTTTTGGCGACGAGGGTCAATTTCTTGCCCTTGGGATTGTTGCGTTTGCGCGTGAATTCAAAGGCCCAGCGGATACAGCGTTCGCAGCCCTTGCGGGTGTAGATGGCGGTCTGGGTGGCGACTTCGTCGGGCGTGCCCTTCTTGAGAAAGCCGCCGATCCCGGCGTAAAGGTCTTCGGTGTTTTCGCGGACGACGACGAAGTCGATATCGGCGGGAGTTTTGCCGGCGAGGGGTGTTTCGACCCCGGGGAAGAGCTTGACCGGGCGAAGGTTGATGTACTGGTCCAGTTCGAACCGCGTTGTCAGCAGCAGGCCCTTTTCGATCAGGCCCGGCTTGACGTCGGGATGGCCAACCGCGCCGAGGAAGACCGCGTCGTGGGCCCGCAGGACATCGAGGCCGCCGGGCGGGATAATCTCACCGGTCCGCATGAACCGCTGGCTGCCCCAGTCGAGATCGGTCAGCGTGTAATCGAAGCCCGTAATCTTTGCGATCGCGTCAAGCACCTTGAGGGCTTCGCGGGTGACTTCCGGGCCGGTGCCGTCGCCGGCGATGACTGCGATCTTCATGCGGGTGGTGGCGTTGAGGATGGGTTGCGGGTTACCTCGGCCAGCGGAACGGAGGGCCGATTCTATCGGCGAGGCAATGGGGCAACAACCAGCCGCCAGATCGATGCGAGGGAGACAAAAAAAGGCCGGACAAAAAAAGTTGGCGGTGGGATGCGATCAGCCGCCATGTTGACGAAGTGCGGGGCGATTGCTGCCGGGCGTTGCTTCAGTTGTCACTGAACCCGACACCGGCCGACGATCCCGCGCCCAGCGGATCGGCCACAAACCGCGCATGGCAACAGGAACAGAGGTCGTACACCTGCGCAGCCAGGGGCAGGCCCTCACCATCGTCGCAACCATCCAGTCCGGCCACGATCGCGTCAAGCTCGTCGAAGCCTTCTACGTCATCGTCGTCATTCAGGCCATCGCGCCCGGCGTCCGGCTGAGCCACTGCGACTTCGATTCTGACGGTGTAACGAATCTCGGATCGCGGCTCGATCGTGCGGTGACAACGGTCGCAGGTGTAGTGAATCATGACTCAGCTCCATCCAACACGATTCGCAGAACCATTGTCCTGCCATCCGCCAGTCCATCCTAGAACCGGGACGGAAAGGACCGCAAATCGCGCCCGTGGCCAGTGGCCTTCCGATCAGTTGACGCCGGACCTTGCCGCCACACGTCGGGGGTCCTGCTATATTGGACCGTGGAGTGCTGGCGATGAAACACAGTGAACTCGCTTCCCAACTCAACGGCCGGAAACCGGATCGTTCACCCGCATTTTCTGGCCCCATGCATTTTGCCCAGTCGGCCAGAGCCGGCCTGCCCAACAGGTTGCTTTGGCTTGTGGGCCTTGTACTTGCCGGACTTGCCGTTTCGCATTCCCGGTTTGCGGGTGCCGCTCTGGCTCAGGTTTATACAGGGTGGTGGACCGACGCCAATGGCGTCAACCACTTTGGCCCGCCGCCGTCTTGGGAAGCGCCCGAACAGCCTGAACCCGTCTGGGTGCAACAGCCCAGATTTGCGCCCGAACCGCTACCCGCGCCGCCCACGGAGCCACCGGCATGGCTTCGCGAGGCCGAAGAGCGTTCCTGGGACAGTTACCGCCAAGGCATTGATCGGCTCAACCTCGGGGACTGTCTGGGAGCGATGCAAAGCTTCGGCGAGTCTCTCGGCCACTGGTCGGACCATCCGGACGCCAGCCCGAAGCTGGAGCTGGCCCGGCAGCGTCTCGCGGAAGAGTCTGCGCGAGCCGAACAGCGCCGTCGCGACGAAGAGCAGTTTCGCCAACAAGTGAAATCCCGGTCCGATGCCGCTATCGCATCCGCGATACGCGGACTGACGGATGCCGCGGCCCGACGGCAGACCGCGGAGCTGGCTCGCGACGATCAGCGCATCCGCATGGAGACGGAAAGGATCCTCGCCGAGCTTGCCGCGGCCACCGGATCCAGCATGGCGAGTACGTCGAAGGCCCCTACGGCAGGAACCACCCTGGAATTTTCGCCCGTGATCGATGGACATTTTGACCCGATGGTCGTCGATGCGCGAACGGACACGCCTGCTCAAGAGACCGGGCGCCGCCGGGTGCCAGGTACGCGGATGGTCAGGCCGGATGAGCGCATGAACCCGCGAGTGCATCCTCTGCTCGATGCCATTCTGGCCGGTGCTGGCGACTGGGACCGGACCATGAACCAGCTGAGAACCGGTGTCCTGAAGAATCCGGATGACCTGGCGGCCCTGGATGCGTACCTGTTTGCGATTGGTTTCACTTCAGCCATCAACGGCGAGTTTCCGCGGTTTCCGGAAGGCACGCGGATCCATTCGCTGCCAGACTACCAGGCGAGGAACCTTCCCGGATCGGCCATGGAACAGGTCGAGGCCGGCAAAAAAGCACTTGCGGAAGGAGATTTCGAGTCCGCCTATCAGGCCTTTCGGAAAGCCCAACAGATTGACGGTCGCCACAGGGGCATCCGTATGGTCGCCAACTGGACTGAGGGCCTTGCCGCGTCGCTGGACGCGATCGATCTGTCGAACGACCTGGCAAGGGCGGAACTGGAAGCCATGCTGGTGGAATTGGCGTCCAGTGAACTGGGGCCGACAGGCCAACCGCCTGATGAATCTTTCACTACCGGCGGCGGCGGCGAGCGATTTCCTGAGCGATAAGACCTAGCCGGACTGCTGCGTCCATCAGTTCGGTGGCATGCACGACTCCGTCAGTCCGCCAGCGGAGGGACTCGATGTAGGGTTCCAGTCCAAGCTCAGGAAGCGGGGCACTGGCTGCCGCCGGATCCAGATAGAACGTTGTTTGCACCAGACTCGAAGGCAGTGTGCCGCCGGCTATCTGGTCCGCCAGTTGTCGCCAAATCCGAATGCGTTGCATCGGGTCGGCTCGCTCATCGGCGTGGCGTTCTCCTTCTACGTCGACCTGGTCGCCGGCCAAAAGTTCACGAATCCGTTCGGACCTGGGCGCGGGAAGCCGGGCAGCAATGGCTTCCGCATCGGCGCGGGAAAGGACGGCGAGACTTTGGGCCGCGAACTCACCGGTTTCCGACCAGGCCAGGTCGTATTCATCTGTTTCCCGGAGTTCGTCGAGCAAGGCCAGAGCCTTCGATCCTTCGCCAAGCGCCGCCTCGACCAGCACTGCGTTCCGGAGCAAGGAGATTTCGCCAACGCCAGGCAGAAGTTCTGGCCCGCCGTCGAGCGAATCGAGCTTCCGTGCTGAATCAATCAGCTCGTCGATGTCGGACCGGATTTTCTGGTCGAGCGCCGCGATGCGGTTTTCAACCTGTTTCCTGGTCGCGCCCTCGGGAGCGACGCACAGAAAAATCTCATACCAGCAAATCGCAACCAGCGGCCGTTCTGCCCGGTCATGGGCAAGTCCGAGGTTGTAAGCCGGTTCGGCCCGACGCGGTGCCGTGTCATGGGCATTGCGGAAACCGGCAATCGCCTCGTCCCAGTTTCCCGTCTCAGCCGCCCGCAGCCCGGCAGTCAACCACCGCTCCGTCAGTAATGGCAGGGTGGATCCCGTTTCCCTCTGCCGGTCCTGCGAGTACCACCATAGCGCGGCGGCCGCCAGCAACAGTCCCGCGACAACGACGAGTTTTTTCATGCGCGGGCTTTCTGGCAACGCCATGTCTGGTTCGAACGGTCAGGTGATTGGCAGCCCGCGTTTCCAACGATGGGCGTCTCAGCCAGGTTTCCGTTGGCGTTTCGGGATACCAGCCATCCACCACCTGTCAGTAACCAGAGCTGCCCGGAAGCAGTTCCTGAATCAGCCCTTCGACATTGCCTGACTCGAGCAGTGACTGATCCTCGATCAGCCAGGTGTCCATGGGCGGTTGTTTGGCCACGAGGTAGGTCTTCTCCGGAAACAGAGCCTGGTCTCCTGTAGAAAGCCGAAAGCGCGCCAACTCCATCGAAACGCGGAACTCAAACGAGCCCACATCGACCTCTCGTCCCGGACCGATCTGATAACTCTTAAGCTCGAATCCGGTTCCCATATGCAGGTCACCCAACATGTACTGGAACTGGCTGCGGTCGAGATACGGCTCACCAGGGTGGCTTTTCCACCAGGCAAGGCAGCGATCGAGCTCGGCGCGTGCGGTCTCAATCGTGACCAGTTCCTCCTCGCCTCCGAATGAAAAACCGGCCCAATCGTCGGGTATGCGGTTTGAGATCCAGGCAATGCCGTCCCTGGTTCTCGGCCAAGTCAGCCAAATCACGAGGCCAGCCACGGCCATGAGGCACAGCAAACACGAACCGCAGCCCTCTCCATTGGCGGCGACGACAATTCCCACGAGCGCCAACAGTACTCCGACGGCGAAGGAATTGACCGCGATGTTATGCCACGCAATTCCGGCGATCCACCATCCAAGGACCTGCGCGATCAGCCAGGCGACGAAGGCCAGTACCGGAATCCAGCCAGGCAATGAGTAGCTGCTGGCTTCGTCGTATTTGATGAACACGGCATAGATTCCTCCCAGCGCCAGGACGAGGCCCAACAGCCACAGTCCCCAGATCACTGCCCAATGCCAAACCGCAACAGGTGGGCCGGGCAGGTCCAGGGGAAGCTGCAAGTCAAGAGCGAGAATGAGGTTCACGCCAGCGCTCCTGTTTCTGGCGCAGGGCCTAAACTGGCGGCGGCCGATTGCATCGGAAAAGGCCGGCGAGATCTCTCGACCCGGTGGCCGAAACTGGACGAACCGGAAAAAGTGTTACCGGCAATCAATCCGGGCAGGGATGGACGATTCACACATAACAAAACATCCTGCCTCCTCGCCATGTCGCGGCCCCTGGCAGGTCTGGCACCCGGGTTGGTATTGGCATCCGTTCTTGAACGCAACAACATGATGGAATTCTCCATCCGGGGAATCTGCGATCAACCGCGCACTCTAGTCCGACACCGCAGGCCCAACAAGTCAACTCAACCACTGCAATGCCAAGTGTTCACCCGAATCGGGATCTTGCGAAGGAGTTCATGAATCGCCAGGATGCCCCGGAATGGGGGATTGAAAACCCTGGTGCAGCGCCAGGCTCCGCCAAATTGCGCGAGCTTTGCCAGTTGATCCGGAGCCCGACAAGGAAATGTCTGCTGGCCTCTTCTTTCAATCCAGCCTTGCCTCAGGAGGCGCCGCTGGATTGCTAAAACCAAACTCGGCAAGTAGGGAATCCCAGCCGAAAAAGACACCTGCCACTGCGGCAGCAACCAGCACGAACAACCCAAGCGACGGGAAAAACCGGCCGGCATTGGGGCTCTTGTCATGTCCGCGATACTTGACCATCCACCACATGAACAAGGTGCTGAAAGCCGTCCAAATGAAAACAGCGGACAGCAACAACGCTCCATAGCGAAGCCACGAGGATTCCCAGTATTGAAACAGCCAAAACAGGGCACCACTCACCAAACCAAGAACGATCGCCGGAGGACCCTCGGTGTCACGCGGCCCGTATTGTTCAGGTGCGGCCCAATAGGGAGCCCGCCCTTCAAAAAGTCTCGAGCGCGGTGGCGCGAAGATGGGTTCCCCGAGCAAGTTGTGGCCCATGATCTGCCGGGATGGGCCCTTGTAAGTACCAATCAGCAGGGCATAGACGACGACTGTCGCCAGGAAGACGATGCTTGCGGCCGCCAGGAATGCCATGGCCAGACTCCTGATCAGTGGAACGCAAGCCGAACGCAATAGCGTTCGGCTTGGCCAGCAACACAATAGCCTGGTTCGAGAACGCACTCGACCAGAGTCAGTTCCGCACCGGCAACGGATCGGGAATGGAACCAGAGATCAAGGATTGGGCGCACGCAGTCGCGGCGACAAGGCTGAGCCGGGCCTACTTGTCCGCCAGCGGTTTCTTCCGCTCGGTGATGTTGGGTGACTGGCCGCAGAGGTCGGCGTTGAGCTGGATGTACTCTTTCATCTCGTCCGGCACGTCGTCTTCGTGAAAGATCGCCTCGACCGGGCACTCGGGCACGCAGGCCTCGCAGTCAATGCACTCATCGGGATTGATGTAGAGCATGGTCGCGCCTTCGTAGAAGCATTCCACGGGGCAGACGACGACACAGTCCGTGTAACGGCAACCGTCACAGGCCTTGGTCACCACATGGGTCATGAGCGTGAGTCTCCGGACGGTTTGAAGTGGGTTTGGTCTTGCGTTGCGGATGCGAGAGAGTTGCAGTCGACCAGACGGACGCCTGATCCTCGTACTCGTACTCAGGCCTCCAGGCCGGTACTCGTAATCGTACTCGAAGGGGATAAATCCAGGAGCACGAGCACAATTACCGTCCGCCAGGGTGGACTTGGCATGAGTGCGATCTCTTGCCTGCGTGCATGGAAAATCAGCCGCCTGCGTCGGGCGTCAATCGTAGAGTCGTCCGCGCGGGGCGTCAACAAATCCTGCCTCTAGCTTCGGCAGTCCAGCCGCTGTTGGTCGAGTGGCATTCCGGACGCCGGACCCTGCTTGCGCTGCGGGCTGGTATTTGCAGCCTCGCGGACAGGTCCTTAACGAAAACTGGCGGGGCGGTCGGAGGGGCCAGGCGGCCGGGCGGCTGCCTCGGCAACGGGTTCGCTGATCAGCCCTTCCGACAGGTTGACGCGCCGGACGCCCGCCGGTTCGGGCATCTGCCAGAGCTTCGCGGGATCGCCGTAGATCGAGTTGATCGAGTATTGCCCGGCGTCGACCGTCAGCCGCATCTGCTCGCCGCTTCCGCCGGGAACGTGGATGTCGATCCGCCTTGGCAAGCTGATGCCCGGGTCTTCGTAATGCTCGTGCCGGATCGAATCGAGCCACGCCACGAGCTGGCCATTCGGCTCATAAAACGACTGCTGATGGACCTCAAGCGTTCGCGGGTCGAGCACGGTCCGGCGGATGGCGGTTTGCCCGGGACGACTTGACCAGGTGCGGATTTCAACGCGGCCGTCGGGGCGGGGAAGGGGCCCTTCATGCCGGTCAGAGGGAGAGAACTCGACCAGTCCCAGAGCGTCGATCAGCCAGACTGGCTGGAGCTGCAACGCCGCGCGCAGCTGGCTGTGTTGGTAATCGATGTGCCGGGC
>JANOFL010000353.1:0-3780 GCA_031405895.1 Planctomycetota bacterium | reverse complement strand
CCCCGCCCTCCCCACACCGCTCAAAGCAGCGGCGGGGGAGGGAGCCGGAAAGGACAATTTCGCTGACCTTACTCCACCGCTCTGAGCGACGGGGCAAGGAGCCGGAAGATTTTTTTGCGAGGCGCGACATTGAGTTCTTCGGCTGGTGCACAGGAGCGGACTCGACCGGCGGTTCCGATCACCGTCGCGCTGGCGCGGGTCTTCAGGATGGAGTATGTCTTTGCGACGTTGCCGGGGTTGACGATCACATACTTCCTCTGCGCGCGGGGGTTGGAGGGGGTGCCGTGGCGGGCGGTGCTGGAGGGGTCGGCGATCATCGGGCTGGCGGTTTTTGGCTGCCTCGGGCTGAACGCGGTGACCGACCGGCGGATCGACCAGGCCTATCAGACGGGCAAACGCCGGATCGCCGAGGCGGTGGAACGGGTTGGCGTTCGTCCGGTCCGTACGATTATCGTGGGGCTGAACCTGGTTGCGATCGGGCTGGCGTTTGATCTGGGCTGGCAGCGCGGGAGCTGGTGGCCAGTGGGCTTGACCGCGGCGATGATCTTTTTCGCCTGTGGCTATTCGCTGCCGCCACTCCAGTTCAAGCTGCGGGGAGTGTTGGCACACGCCATCGCGCTCGCGCTGGGGACCTGCGTGTTGCCATTTTTCCTCTCGGCGTACTGTTACCTTGAACGGGTGCCGGCAAGCCTGGCGGTGTTCATCGCCGGTTTCTCAACCGCCCAATACGGCTTCGAGTATGTCAACCAGCTGCTGGATTATCTTGAAGACCGCGCGGCCGGGCAGAAGACGCCAGCGGTGCGGCTGGGAGTGATGGGCACTTTGCGTGCGGGGCTGTCAGTTCCACTGGCCGGTGCCGCGATTGCCTTCGCGGGACTGTGGTGGATGTTCGTCGAAAGGGCAGTGGAAGCCAGTTCGGCGCCATCGACGGGAGGGATCACAATGGCGTGGCTGGTCGCTTGCATGCCGATGGTGATCGGGTATTGGTTGCCGCTGAGCCGGACCGTCAGAATGTACCATCTATGTCGCGGGCAGTTGGCCGAAGCCTGCGTGCCACGGCTGCCGGCGCTTTGCAATTACGCGGCCTGGCAGGCGTCGTCAGTGGCCGGCGTAGCGCTGTCCGCCGCGGTGTTCCAGTTCGTCACATGCCGAATGTGGCAGGGTTGAAGGGAGGGCAGCGACTTGACGGCTGACGATTGCGTTGTTGTTTGTTATCCAGTCGATGAGGACTGCCTGCGGAAGCTGCGCGAGGCGGTCGGCGAAGCGGAGCTGTTGGTGACCGACCAGCAGCGGGTCGCGCGGGACGTGAAGCGGGCGACTGTGTTTGGCGGCCATGCCCGTGTGCCAGTCGACTGGGAGGCCGTTGTCGCGGCCGGGCGGCTGCGGTGGATTCACTCGACGGCAGCGGGGCTGGACCATTGCCTTGTTCCGGCCGTGATCGAAAGCCCGATCATCGTGACCGGATCGTCGGGGCTGTTTGCGGACCAGGTGGCCGAGCAGGCCCTCGCGCTCGTGTTGGGTTTGATGCGGCGGCTGCCTGCGTTTTTGCACGCACAATTGCAGCGCCGCTTCGAGCGGCTGGAGTGCGACGACCTGCGGGTCAAGGGCGTGGCTGTGCTCGGCTGCGGCGGGAACGGCGAACGGATTGCACAGTTGCTCGCGCCGGCTTGCCGGAAACTGGTGGCGACCGATCTCTGGCCGGATGCCATCGACGGTCCGCATCCGTTTGAAGTGGTTTCCGCCGACTTGACCGAGGAAGTGATCGCCGCGAGCGACGTGGTGATCTGTGCTTTGCCCCTCACAACGGCGACACGGGGCTGGCTCGACCGACGGCGGCTGGGCCTGATCCGGCGCGGCGGATACTTGGTTAATGTCGGACGAGGACCGATTGTCGACGAGTTGGCGCTGATTGACTTGCTGCGCGAAGGGCACCTTACGGGTGCCGGTCTCGATGTTTTCGCGATCGAGCCATTGCCCACGGACAGCCCACTCTGGAACATGCCGCAGGTCATCATTACGCCGCATGTCGGCGCGCAATCAACAACGCGCTATCGCGATGTCACGTTGCTGTTCACTGAAAACGTGCGGCGAATGGGCGCGGGTAAACCTTTGATCAATCTCGTGGATCGTGAAGCAGGGTTTCCGCGGCCGGAAACGCGATTGCGGGCGGGCTGGCGCGCCGCCAGCTGGGCGCAATGGCCGCCTGAAGCGCCGTAAACGGCCTGAACCTGGTTGCCGGGTTTTCGTCGCAGCCTGAAATGTCGCGATGCAAGTGAAACCCGGGAGTCGCTGCGCGGTTCACCTATAATGGGGTGGACCGGGGCAGGCTGAGTTGCCAAGCTGGCCTGCACCCTCATCAATCTGGCTCATCGGAGATGGGCTGAACCTGTCCAGGTTTCGCAACCCGAAATCCGGCAGCTGACTTTCAGCAGGGAGGAGAAAAGACGATGGAACTCGAACAGGACCAGACCACGACCACTGGCGAACGACTGGCCGCGACCGAAAGCATCGGGACCGGGGCCCATGAAGGCCATTGCCACGAGCTGGTGGACCGTTATCGCAAGGCGATTGCGTTGCCGCGCTGGAGCTGGATGACGCACTTGCGGATGGTGCGGAAACTGGGCGAGGGCGGCCAGGGAGTGGTGTTTCTCGCCGAGCGGCCGGGGGCTGATGGATTTACGTTGCCGGTCGCGCTCAAGGTCTTTTCGGCCGACCGCTATCGCACGCCGGAGGACTATGACGAAGACATGATCCGCCAGGGGGCCGTAGCGTCGGAAATCGCACAGATTCAGCACGACAATCTGCTCCAGGTTCAGAATTTTCTCGATCGCGAGCGGATCCGGATGCTCGTGATGGAATGGGTCGAGGGCTTCGATCTGCGGCGGCTGCTGACGATGCGGATGTTTGAGGCGGCGGAGAATCGCTTCAGCGAAAAACGCTGGCGGCACATCAACGAGGTCATGTTGACCAACGGGCCTGAGCAGCCACGCTTTCAGCCGGGCGTCGCGGTCGCCATTGTCCGCAACTGTCTCGAAGGACTGGCGGCCCTGCACCGGCACGGGATCGTCCACGGCGACATCAAGCCTGCCAATGTCATGATCAAGCGTTCCGGCCAGGCGAAGATCATCGACATCGGGTCCGCCTTCAGCCTGAAACAGTTGCCGGTTCGGCGCTCCTGCACACCAGCCTACGCTGCAATTGAAGTGCTCCGGGGCGACCCCTGTACGCCGCGCTCGGACCTTGCCAGCCTCGGCTATCTGCTGGTCGAACTGCTGGCCGGCAAGTCGCTGTTCAGCGCGATGAAAGACTACCGGTCACTCACGGCGGCCAAACAGGACATTCTGGTTGCCTTGCCCGAGGTCCTTCCGCCGGAAGTGCTCCGCAACGACTTGCTGATGGCCTTCATCGTCGGCCTCGTTTCGCCGGACGCCACCCAGCGATTCGCCTCGGCCGAAGAAGCCGTCACGGTCGAGAACGGTGCCGCGGCCTTTCATCGCCAGCTGGTCAAAGGCGACATGTCGAGCGAGTACCAGAACGACTTGCGGGTCTGGATCGAGGAATTGCTTGAACTGAATTTGCCGGAATAGCTTGAGCTCGAATGGGGCAGGAATCTCAAATCTCAGATTTCAAATCCCGGATTCAAGAAAGAGCTTTTGTGAGTCCGAGGCCAGGTGCCTCGGGTGCCTTTCGCACATTGCTGGCTTCAATGCCGAACCGGCCGGACGCATTCATCGTGGCGACGAAGCTCCTGCTTTGTCGTTGGACGTCGGCTTTCAGAGC
>JANOFL010000349.1:0-52745 GCA_031405895.1 Planctomycetota bacterium | reverse complement strand
CCCCCCCTGCCGCTCGCCAGGATCGAATCTGCCCGCGCGGCATAGCAGGCCGGAGTTCAGGCCATGATGTCCCTGATCACCGTGCCATGCACATCGGTCAGGCGGAAGTCGCGGCCGGCGTAGTTGTAGGTCAGCCGTTCGTGGTCGAGGCCGAGCAGGGCCAGCATCGTGGCGTGCAGGTCGTGGATCGGGACCGGGTTTTCATCGACGTCGTAGCCGTACTCGTTGCTGCGGCCGTAGGCGAAGCCGCCCTTCACGCCGCCGCCGGCCATCCAGAGCGTGAAGGCCTTGTTGTTGTGGTCGCGGCCGTCCTGCCCCTGGGCGTAGGGCGTGCGGCCGAACTCGCCGGTGAAGACGACGAGTGTGTCTTCGAGCAGGCCCCGTTTCTTGAGGTCGGCGAGCAGGCCGGCGACGGGCCGGTCGACTTCGTCGCAGTTCCGCTGCAGGGCTGCGTTGAGGTTGTTGTGATGGTCCCAGTTGCCATGAGTGACTTCGACGAAGCGGACGCCGGCTTCGATCATCCGCCGCGCAAGCAGACACTTGCGGCCGAAGTCGTCGGTCGGCCCGTCGCCGATGCCGTAGAGCTTGCGGGTCGCTTCGTTTTCGTCGTTGACGCCGAGGACTTCCGGCATCTCGCTTTGCATCCGGAAGGCCAGCTCGGAGGCCTCGATCGCGCCTTCGACGTCGGGGTTGACGCGGTCGCGTTCGAGCTTCATCCGGTTGAGGGCCTGCATGAAGTCGAGTTCGGCGCGCTGGTCGTCGGGCGACTGTTTGGATTCAAGATGGGCGACTTCGGCCCGCGCGATCGGCCGGTTGTCGTTGCCGAAGCGGGTCCCCTGATAGATGGCGGGAAGAAACGAGCTGCCGTAGTTGGTCGGCCCGCCAAAACCGCTCGGCGGGGTAATGCTGACGAAGCCGGGCAGGTTTTCGTTCTCGGTCCCCAGCCCGTAGAGCGTCCAGGCCCCGAGCGACGGGCGGATGAACTGCGAGGTGCCGGTGTGGAGCCGGACGAGGGCCTGGGGATGGGCCGGCAAGTCGGTCTGCATCGAGTGGATCATGCAGAGGTCGTCGGCCCGTTCGGCGAGGGCCGGGAACAGCTCCGAGATCCAGAGTCCACCGTCACCGTGCTGGGTGAACTTGAACTTCGAGCCAAGCAGTTTCGAGCCTTGTCGCGGCCCGGGCTTGCCGGTGTCCTCGATCAGCTTGGGCTTGTAGTCGAAGGTGTCGATGTGCGAGGGCCCGCCGCGCATGCAGAGAAAGATGACACGTTTGGCTTTGGCCGGCATGTGCGGCTCGCGCGGGGCGAGCGGGTTGTCGGCTGTTGCCCCGCGGTCAGCGGCGACTGCCCGGCGGAGGGCTGAACCCAGCATTCCGGAGAAGGCGAGCCAGCCGAACCCGCAGGAGGAGTAGCGGAGGATCTCGCGGCGCGAGATCAGCGGGGTGATGGTGTTGCAGAGGCGGGTGAACATGGGGGTCTCCGGCAGGGGGCCGAGGGTTGGTGCGCGGTCGAGGCAGAGCCTCTGGTCAGTGCGTTCCAGGGCGGGAGCCCTGGAACGAGGATTCAGTGTGTGCCAGGGCGGGAGCCCTGGCACAAGTTCTTAGTCGATGCTGCGGAACTCGGCGCTGGCGAGGAGGCCGCGGGCGACGCTGGTCCAGCCGGTCAGCGGGTCCTTGCGGTGCCGCAGCAGAAGCTTGCGCGCCGCTGCGACCTCGTCTTTCGTTGGAGGACGGTTGAAAACGATCCAGACCATCTGTTCCATCTGGGCGGGAATGTCGTCCCGGTCGATCGTTGTGGCGACCTGGCGCGTGGCCGAGCTGGAGGTCTCGCCCATCACCCGCTCGGCCAGGCCCTTTGCATGACGGGCGGCGAAACTGCTGTTGAGGAGGAAAAGCGTCTGGGCCGGCACGTTGGTCGCCGAGCGGGCACCCTGGACCGCCGCCGCGTCGGGGTAATCAAACACGCCAAGAATTTCCGGCTCGACGTTGCGGCCCGCCGAGAGATAGACCGAGCGGAAATTGCTGTTGACGTTGATCACGTCCTCTTCATTGATCGTCGACCGCCGCGGGCCACCCAGTGGTCCGTCACCTGCCCGGCCGATCAGCGAACCTTCGGGCCGCTGGAGGTCGAGCACGCCCGACGCCGCGAGGATCGAGTCGCGAATCGCTTCGGCGTCCAGTCGTCGCGGGCTGTGCCGCCAGAGCCAGGCGTTGGCCGGGTCAGCGGAGAAGCTCTTTTCGTCATGGGTCGCGGCCAGGCGGTAAGTGCGGCTGAGCACGATTCCGCGGACCATCGTCTTCACCGACCAGCCGTTCTCGACGAACTTCGTCGCGAGGTAGTCGAGCAGCTCGGGATGGCTCGGCGTGCCGCCGGAGTTGCCGAAGTTGTCAACGCTGGTCACCAGTCCGGCCCCAAAGAGCCAGTGCCAGACCCGGTTGACCATGACCCGCGAGGTCATGGGATTGGCCGGATCGGTCAGCCAGTTGGCAAACTGCTTGCGACCGCTGGCTGATTTTGGGATCGCCGGCGATTCGAGTCCGTCGAACAGGTCGGGCACGCCGCGGGGAACCCTGTCGGACGGCTGGTCGGTTTCGCCGCGAATGAAGAGCGGGCTGTCGGTCAACGTGTCGAAACCTGCCCCGCGGCGACGCTGTGCGCGGCCCCGCAACGGGTTATCGCCGCTGGTGTTCGCGGTCCGGGGCTTGTCGGCCACGCCCATCGCCAGCGGCTTGACCGAGCCGTCGGCGTTGTAGTTTTTCAGCTCGGCTTCGAGGGCCGCTGCCTGGGTTGTCAGCCGGACCAGATTGAAGTCGTCCTGTTGCCGGTCGCGGTTTCGCCGTCGTTCGGCAACGGCATCCTGAATCTCGCGCCGCATTTCTTCGAGGCGTTTTTGTCTGCTTTCGTACTCCGACTTCGAAAGCGGATCGAGGTAGCTGACCGCCGTACCGGTGGGCAGCTCGACCAGGGCTCCCGCGTTGCGGCCGTTCACCGCGCCGCCCGTGCCATAGCGGGTCTCGGTCGAGAGGAAAATTCCGGCCAGCTCGGTGTACTGCTGCTGCGAGATCGGGTCGAACTTGTGGTCGTGGCAGCGGGCACAGGCGACGGTCAGCCCCATCACGCTTTGTGTCACCGTGTCGATTTGTTCGTCGATCAGGTCGACGGCGAACTGCCGGGGCGACTGTTCATTGAGCGACTTGGGGCCGAGCGCGAGGAAGCCTGTTGCGACCAGCTGGCGGGCCTCGTTGGCCTTGCTGTCGCTTTCGAGCAGGTCGCCGGCGACTTGTTCGCGGATGAACTGGTCGTAGGGCAGGTCGGCGTTGAAAGCGTCGATCACATAGTCGCGATAGCGCCACGCCTGCGGGTAGAGAATGTTGACGTCCTTGCCGCTCGATTCCGAGTAACGGGCGACGTCCAGCCAGTAGCGGCCCCACCGTTCGCCGAACTGCGGGCTGGCCAGCAAGCGGTCGACGACGGCGGTGTAAAGCTCATTCCGCGCGGCGTCGCTGGTTGCCGCGTTCCAGTCCGCCAGAAACTTCTGGGCGGTCTCCGGATCGGGGGGCAAGCCGGTCAGGTCAAGGCTCACCCGGCGGAGCAGCGTCAGCGGATCGGCGTCGCCGACCGGAGCGAGGCCTTCGCCTTCCAGCCGGGCCAGCACGAAGCGGTCGATGTCGTTCCGCGGCCAGGCGGCGTCTTTCACCGTCGGCGCCGGGTGATTCTGCACCGGCTGGAAAGCCCACCACTGCTTCGTGGTGTCGTCGGCACCAGTTTCGGGAACCCACTTTTCGTCGACGCGCGGATCGGGCGCGCCCATCCCGACCCACTTTTCGAAGTCGGCGATCACTTCGTCATCGAGCTTGCCGCCGGCCTTGCGGGGCGGCATCTGGAAGCCTTCGGTGTCGTAGCGAAGCGCCTCCAGCAACAAGCTGTCATCCGGTTTGCCCGTCTCAATCGCCGGTCCCGAATCACCGCCATTGACCCAGGCTGTGCGTGAATCGAGCCGCAAGCCACCACCCGGATTGGCCGCGTCGGCCGAATGACAGGCGTAGCAATGCTCGACCAGTACCGGCCGGATTTTTGTTTCGAAGAAGTTGAGTTGTCCGGAAGTCAGGTTGGCCGGGGCCGCGTCATCGGATTCCTGGCCGATGGCGGGAAGTGCGGCGAGGAGCAGCAAGGCGATGGTAGCTGGCCGGGAAAACCAGCGGGTCAAGGGTGCTGACCATCGCTGACGCTTCCGGCTCGGGGGGGTTGCGATTCGAAAAACAACTGCCGTCTTCATCGTTCCAGCACCTCCGACCAGGGCGTCACGAAGCCATCGGTTCCCGTTATTGCGGACCCGTAACTGATAACATCCGGATGCATTTGAAGTAACGGCTTTTCGTTGCCGGAGAACATCTTTTGCGCGAATTCGGCCATCCACCAGGCTCTAACGGCCGTGGAAAAACGGGCATTTTTTTGAATAATCCGAGAATAATTGTCCCCTGACGTGAACGGCGTGAATTGACGTTTACGATGGCCGGCATCGATCCTTCCGGAAATCAGCCATGACAACACGCGATCTGCTCGACCAGTTGCTGCAATCCGGCCGCGAGCTGGCACAGCGCGGCAGGGACCTGGCCGGCAAGGGACTGAGCCTTCCGCCGGAGGGACCCGAGCGCGACAAGGCCCTTGCAAATCTCGGCAAGGGAGCCGCGGCTGGTGGCCTCGTTGCGCTGCTGCTCGGCACGCGCGGTGGGCGGCGGCTGGCCGGCCCGCTGCTCAAGCTCGGCGGGATCGCAGCGATCGGCGCCATCGGCTATTCGGCCTGGAAGAAGTGGCAGGCCAACCAGGCCGGCGCGCCCGCATCGCTTGGCCAGCCAATCAACGAGCTCTCTGGTCACGCCGTCGAACAGCGGAGCATGACCCTGATCCGGGCCATGATCGCGGCCGCTGGTTCCGACGGCCATCTCGATGAACGCGAACGAAGCCTGATCACCGACCGGATTGCCGGGCTGGAGCTGCCAGACACCGAGCGCCGGCTGCTGCAGGGCGAATTCGACCGGTCGATCGACCCAGCGGATGTGGCCGCGATGGCCGACTCGCCCAGCGCCGCGGCCGAAATCTACCTCACCTCGCTGCTGGTGACCGACGACGAAAACGAAGCCGAACGCGGCTACCTCAACCAGCTCGCCACCGCGCTCAACCTCCCGTGGGATCTCGTCCGCCAGCTCGAAGCGGAGGCGGCAGCGGAATAGTGCGAGGCGTTGGCAACAGCGTCAGTGAATGCGTGTTGCTCAATCGCCACCCAACATTGCGCGGACTGCTTCCGCGTCGGGGAGCTCAATCCGGTCGACGCGACGGGTCAAAGGATCGAGGCAGAATCGGCGCAGCACTGGGGCGTCGATCGAGGCGAGGCCCCGGTAGCGGTTGATCCGGAGCGCCGGCTTGCCGGCGTTTCGAAGCCGCGAACAGATCGCCACGAACTCTTCTTCGCTCAAGGGAAACATGCTCTCCCGGCCAGGCTGGACTGATGAAACGGCGAGTTCTTGTGAGCCTGAGGCGCTAGCCGATTCCCCTGGTTGTGAGTCAATGGTTGAAGCAGCGTTCTCGGCTAGCGCCTCAGGCTCACTTTTTATCAGCCCGCGGCCGGGCACCGCGATTTCGGCCAGCGGCGCGCGGATGATGAAGAGGCGGCCTTCGTCGATCAACGGGCGCATCCAGCGGAAGAAGAACAGCGTCAGCAGCGCCCCGCAGTGGATTCCGTCGGCGTCGGGGTCGCAGAGAATCAGGATCCGGTCGTAACGTACTTGCCGGGGATCGAACGAATCCCCGATTCCGCTGCCGATGGCCTCGATCAGGGCTGTGAAGAGCGGGTTGGCGAGGACTTTGGCTGCGCCTGCCCGCCAGGCGTTGAGCGGCTTGCCCTGCATCGGCAGGACCGCCTGAAACGCCGGGTCCCGGCCGCGGACGACTGCCCCGGCCGCCGAGTCGCCTTCGACGACAAACAGTTCCGAGCGCGAACCTGGCCCGGCAGCCGGTGTGTCAACGAGTTTTACGGGACCGGTGCGGTACGGCATGGGAGAGCGGGATCTGTTGCGGCCTGAATCGCGTTCGCGGGCCGGGCCTGTGCGAGCAGAACCGTTCGCGTTGCGGGAAACAGTTGAGCGGCACCCTGTGACTCGAAAGGTCACGCACGTTACTCGCGGAGCCAATGGTGCTGTTAGTATGGCCGGCTTTCGCGGCCATCCGGTCTTTTGGTAGCGGAATCCCGCCACAACTTTATCGACAGGAATCCTGCGTGACCCGGCCCGAGACATGGTGGAACCGACAGGCGGGGGGGCGCGAAGTTTTGCGGGTGGCCATGCCGCTGGTCATCAGCAGCCTTTCGTGGACGGTAATGACGTTCGTTGACCGGATGATGCTGCGCTGGCAATCCGGTGAAGCGATGACGGCCGCGTTCAGCGCCGGCGTGCTCTGGTTCAACACGCTTTGCCTGCCGTGGGGCGTCTGCCTGATCGCCAACACCTTCGTCGCCCAGTACTTCGGCAGTGGCAATCCGGCGGGCGTGGGGCGAAGTGTCTGGCAGGCGATCTGGATCGCGGTCGGCTTCACGGTTCCCTGCGCGCTGCTCAGTCTGGCCGGCCCGTGGCTGATCGGACTGGCCGGCCACGAAGCGGAGATCGCCCGGCAGGAAGAGATTTACTTTCGCATCCTTTGCTACGGCAGCGGCGGGATGCTGATCTCTTCGGCCGCGGCTGCGTTCTTCGGTGGCCAGGGCCGGACGCGCGTCGTGATGTGGGTCGACGGATTCTTTGCCGGACTCAACGTGGTTCTCGACTGGTTCTGGATCTTCGGCCACGCCGGGTTTCCCGCGATGGGCATTGCCGGGGCCGCCTGGGCCACGACGGTCTCGCTTTGGCTCAAGGCGCTCACCTACCTCTGGCTGATGCTGCGAAAGCGTGAAGACGACCAGTTTCAGACCAGGCAGATGTGGCGACCCGATTGGGAGCTGATGCGGCGGATGCTGCGTTTTGGCGGCCCGGCCGGCATGCAGATGTTTATCGACGTGCTCGGATTTGCCGTGTTCATCATGTTGCTTACGCGGCTGGGCAAGGTGTCCGCCGAAGCGACGACGATGGCCTTTGGCATCAGCTCGTTTGCCTTCATGCCTGTCCACGGCTTCGGACAGACGGCGGGGATCCTCGTCGGCCAGCACCTGGGCGAAGACCGGACCGGGCTGGCCGAAAGGGCGGCGTGGACGGCTGCGGTGCTCGGGATCGGCTACATGGCCCTGGTCTCGCTGGCCTACCTCGCTGTGCCGGAGTTCTTCCTCGCCGGGTATTTCGCGATGGGCGAGCAGCGCGATCCCGCAAGGGACGGGGAGGTCCGCGCGCTGGCCGTGATCCTGTTGCGGTTTGTGGCGGCCTACAACGTCTTTGACGCGATGTTCATGGTCTTCGCGGGTGCGCTCAAAGGCGCCGGCGACACCCGTTTTATCCTCTGGACCAGCCTCGTGCTGGCGATCGCGCTGGCCGGGCTGAGCTACCTGGCAGTGGAAGTCTGGAAGTCGGATGTCTTCGCCTGCTGGTACCTGATCACCGGCTGGGTCCTCGTGGCAGGGGTGGCGTTCATGTTCCGTTTCATGGCCGGACATTGGCGCGAAATGCGGGTCATCGAGTCTCCTCCGGCAGCTAAGTAACCAACGCTCAATCTCGTAGCCAGACACTTCTCGTACTCATGCTCGTACTCGTGCTCGTGCTGGCTGGTGGCTATGGATGCGCAGAAGCCCCAAGGATCTATTCCGGCTCCCTCCCCTCGGCGGGGAGGTTAGGGGAGGGGGGTGGGCACAACGTTTTACGTGGTGATGGAAAATGGAACGAAATTCGAAAATCCCACAGGGTTGCAGTTGAAGTTCCTGCGAACTGGTTGCTGCCGGATAACCTGCAATGGCGGTGTTTTGGGGCGGAATTGCAGTAGGCGAACGGATCCCATGCGGACTCCCCCCTCCCCAGCCCTCCCCGCCGAGGGGAGGGAGCCGGAAAAAACAAACAGGGGAGGAAGCCGAAAAGATACTTGTGGGGAAGTCGCATTCTGGCCCGACTGTTGTTTCAGCCCGCGTCCCGGCGGACAATCAGGACACGCCTCCGGGCGCACAGTAAATGTGGGGTCCCGCCAGCTCAAGCACAGGGAGTCCGTCATGGTTGCCAGCACGCGTCGCAGGTTTCTTGCCAGCGTTGGGAACGGGATGCTGGTCGCCGGGTTGGGGAGCCAGTTGGCCTTTGACCTTGGTGTGGCCAGCGCCGGCGACCTCGGGCAATCGCCACGAGTCGACTACGGCGACCTCGGACCATGGATCACCCGGATGCAGGAGCTGAATCCTGACAAGCTCCAGACGTTGATGGTGGAGGAATTGCTTGGCGAACGGGTGACCCTCCGGCAGCTCACGTCAGCCGCCGCGCTGGCCAACGCCGAGACCTTTGGCGGGCAGGATTATGTCGGCTACCACGCCGAGATGGCACTGGTCCCGGCACTGGAAATGTCGGCCGAGCTGCCGAAGTCCCAGCAGCCGCTGCCGGTGCTCAAAGTTCTCTACCGCAACTCGTGCCGGATCCAGCAGTTTGGCCCCGGCAAGAAAACGCTCCAGCCAGTCTCTGCCGGTCCCGAAGTTGCGGCCGGAACGCAAGCCCGCGCCGGGACGGTCGACCACTTCGGCCCCGAGTTGCGGCAACTCGTGCGTCAGGCCGACATGACCCGCGCTGAGCAACTCTTCGCGCAGGTGATCGGCAAGGACACCGGTCTTGCTTTCAACACCCTTCTCTACACCATCGCCGACGAAGTTGACGTGCACCGTTTCGTGCTCGCCTATCGCGGCATGTCACTGATCGACATCGCCGGGGCGGAACACTCGCACACGCTCCTGCGCCAGTGCGTTCGGCACTGCGTCGACTTCGAGCAGAACCGGATCGACAAAGGCCGCGAGCCCTCGCCGCTCCGCGACCACCTGCCCAAACTGATGGACGAATTCCGGCTCGACCAGAGTCCGCTCGGGACACGCGAGCCGGACGACGCGTGGGTCGAAGCGCTGGCGATGACGATCTGTGCCAGCGACAAGTTCGAAGCCAGCCGGGCGGTCGCCGCCGCGCTGGCCGAGGGCGTTTCATCGGGCGCGATCTGCCAGGCGATCGCGCTGGCCGCCAACCAGCTGACGTTGCGCCAGACCGGCAATCCGCTTCGCACACATGGCGCGTCGGCTGGAGTCCACGGCAGCGACGCCGCCAACGCCT
Organism: Planctomycetota bacterium; assembly: GCA_031405895.1. GTDB lineage: Bacteria > Planctomycetota > Planctomycetia > Pirellulales > Pirellulaceae > BJ22. Next base: position 43,487 of record JANOFL010000349.1, on the reverse strand, counting down.
GGCGGCACATGGCCGGCTGGGCCAATCCGCTGAACGCGAAGGTCGGTCTGGTCGTTTCGGCCTGGCACACGGGAACCTACGCGCCGTTTGGAGCGGAGCCCTATCCTCTGGAAGAGCATTTTGAGAAGGTCAAGGCGACGGACCGGGCCGAACTGCTGGGCGTGGCCGAGGAAGCGATCCGGGGCAACGACCAGCCGACTGCTTCGGCGGCCGTGCATCGCTACGGCGAGCAGGGCGGCGATCCTGCCGCAGTCTTTGCGCTGCTGCGGAAGTACGCGATCAGCGAAGACGGCCGGCTGCACAGCGAAAAGTTCTATCGTACGGTCGCGGAAGAGTTTGCACTGGCCCGGCCCGCCTTCAAGTGGCGGCATCTGGTCGGCCTCGCCCGCGTCACGGCCAGTGCTTATGCCTACGACGTTGACGACAACCACGGCCACCGCGCCCCAGGCTATGAAGACGCCTGCCGACGGCTGGGGGTCGAGTTGTAAACCCGCTGGCCCGAATGGGTCAAATCACCGGTTTTAGGTTACGCTGGCGAAGCACGGGACTGAGGTCCGGAACAGGGGTTCCGGGAGCTGCCGCCCGGTGACCAACCCGGTTGATACGATGCAGTACCGCCGTTTCGCCGCGACTGGCCAGCTGGTTTCCGAAGTCGGCTTGGGGACTTGGCAGCTAGGTGGGACCGAATGGGGAGAGGTCGGCGACGACGACGCGCTCGACACGTTGCGGGCCGCGGCCGAGGCTGGGGTCAACTTCATCGACACGGCCGACATCTACGGCGGGGGTCGAAGCGAGTCGCTGATTGGCCGCTTCCTTCGCGAGCACGGCGACCGCGACCGGTTCTTCCTTGCGACCAAGTTCGGCCGCAGCCAGCAGCCAGGCTGGCCCGGCAATTTTCAGCCCGCGACGATCCGCGAGCATGTCGAAGGCTCATTGAAACGGCTCGGCACCGACAGGCTCGACCTGCTCCAGGGCCACTGTATTCCGATGCAGTACCTGCGCGACGGCTCGGTCTGGGAGACGCTCCGTGCCTTGCAGGCCGAGGGCAAGCTGCGGGCATTCGGGGCGAGTGTCGAGTCGATGGACGAAGCTCTGGAGTGCCTGGCGGTGGAAGGCCTGGCGGCGCTGCAGATCATTTTCAATCCCTTCCGGCTCAAGCCAGCCGAAATCCTGTTCCAGCCGGCCAGCCAGCGCAAGGTGGCACTGATCGTGCGATTGCCGTTGGCGAGCGGGCTGCTGTCGGGAAAGATCGACGCGTCGACCCGCTTCGCGCCGACGGATCACCGGAGTTTCAACCGCAACGGCGAACGGTTCAACGTCGGCGAGACCTTTGCCGGCGTGCCGCTGGAAGTCGGCTTGCCCGTCGTGGAAAAACTGCGGGCGAAGGTCCACGGCCCGGCGACGCTGGCCCAGTGGGCCTTGCGCTGGTGCCTCGACCACGAAGAGGTCACGACGGTGATCCCGGGTGCCCGCAGCCCGGCCCAAGCCCGCGAAAACGCGGCTGCCAGCGACTTGCGGTCGCTACCCTCGCGGACCCACGCGGAAGTCTTTGAGTTGTATTACGACCATGTCCGGGACCACATCCGCGGACCGTATTGAAGTCCGGCCCGTAGCGGCACGGCGTGAGCCGTCCGGCCTGTGCGGGGAAGGGGCAACGGCGGGTGGAGTGTTTCGGTCCGCGACGGTTTTGTACGAGGTGTTTCCTGGCGCGATGGTCGGGTGTGGAATGGGCAAGTGATTGGCGTGCGGGCCGGAGGGCTGACGCCCTTCCGCTATAAGAGCGGGAAAGAGACTAATCCAATGGTTGATTGCCGCCGATGACCGAAATCCAGCGGATTCTTGACTCGCTCGAATCCGGCGCACCCGGCGCGGCGGCGGAACTGTTTCCACTGGTTTATGACGATTTGCGGCGGAGGGCGGCGCTGTTGTTGGCCCGGGAACAGCCGGGCCAGACGCTGGACCCGACCGGGCTGGTCCATGAGGCATTTCTGAAACTGGCCGGCGGCAAGTCGCCCTTCGCCGGGCGTCGCCATTTCTTTCGTGTCGCGGCCGAAGCGATGCGGCGAATCCTGATCGACCAGGCGCGGCGGAAGAAAGCGCTCCGGCACGGCGGCGAAGGCAGGAAATTCGAGCTTTCCGAATCCGACCGGATCGAGCTGCCCGATCCGGAGACTTTGCTCGCGATCGACGAAGCCCTTGAGAAGCTGGCCGTGGACGATCCGCCTTCGGGCGAGCTGGCCCGCCTCCGGCTGTATGCCGGCCTGCCGGTTGAAGAAGCCGGCGAAATGCTCGGCATGTCGCGGGCCACGGCCTTCCGCAACTGGGACTTCGCCCGGGCGGTCCTGACGGCCGCTCTTCGTGTGAGCGACGCCTGACGTGCAGCCGCGTGGGGACGAAGCTCCCGCTTTGTCCAGTCTGCATCTCATTCATTGACTCGGGCGAGGGTTTTTGGCAAGGACTCCTTGCCGTGTCTGGACAAAGCGGGAGCTTCGTCCCCACGTTGGACAAAGCAGGGCTATGTCCCCACTTTTCCTGAGACTTCCCACGAGCTGATTTCGCTACTCGGAATGTCCTGCCGTTTGCGGCCGGTCCAAGACCGGAACCAGCCGACGGCTTTCTCCCTCCTGAAACAGGAATTCCGCCATGCAACGCCGCCACTGGTCACTGTTCGCGCTCACAGCCATCGTCAGCTTTCTGACACTGCCCGCCGCCCGGGCTGACATCCTGGTCAGCAATCTCGATCAGCCTTTCCGCGCCGCAACGCCGATCGCCGAACTGGAGTACTGGGCCGCGCAGTCGTTCAACACCAGTGATTTCGCGATCGAACTGTTTTCGATTGCGGCGATCGTGGGCAATGGGGCCAACTCTCCGGCCGTCGTCGCCGAACTGCGCCGGGCAACCGGGCCGGACTTTGAGATCGACACCTCACCGGCCGGGCTGGTGGGCACGTTTACGGCCCCCGACATGTCCGGGGCCACCTCCGTCCGGACATTCGCGCCCGACAGCACGATGACGCTCGATGCGACCACGAACTACTGGTTTGTGCTGGGGTCGTCGAACGCAGGCACCTATGACTGGGACTATGCGAACGAGGGGCTGTTTTCAGGGCCCGGTTCACTGGGCAACTACTCGGACTCGAGCGACGGCGGCGCGACATGGGACTTGCGCAGCAACGACTTTCCCTACTTCATTGAGGTCAATGGACAGGCGGCCATTCCCGAGCCGTCCAGCGCCGGAATGGCGGTGCTGATGCTGGCTGGCTGGCTGGTGACGCGGCGACGGCGCGCAGGTTGAGCCGGCAGTTGCATGGCGCGAGACGAGTTTCCCTGGTGTGCTGTTGCAGGAGTATTGCGATGTCTCCCAATCTGATCCTCCGGTCGTTGTTGATACTTGCGGCCTGCATCCCGATGGTGCCGGCTGCGGCCGACATCCTCGCGACCGATTCCTTCAGCTATCCCGACGGATTGCTCTATGGCAATAACGGCGGCACAGGCTGGGTCTCGGTCTGGTACGGGAACGGGAGCGGAATGAATGTCGCGGGTGGCCAAGCCGTAAGCTTTTCAGGCCCGCCCATGTTCGGCCAGCGGAACTTCGCGAATCCCGAGTCGGCACCCGGGCTGTTCTTTGGGGTCGACCTGACCATTCCGGCCTTCACTCTGTCGGATTACTTCTACGTCGTTGGCGGACTGGGGGCGAACATTACGCAGATTGCGTTTGGCAAGGCGACCGGCAGCAACCAGCTGCAGATTGGCAATGGCGGACTGACGTCCGGGGGGCCGGAACTGCAGCCCAACTCGAGCTTGCGTCTGATCGGGGCCTACGTCAAAAACGGTGGCGCGTCGGCCGATCTGTTCATGCTCTGGATCAATCCGGACGGGAGCGACTATTTCGACGTCGCGACCAATGCCCACACGGCGGATGTGTTCGAGCTCAATCACGCGGCTTTTCATTCGCATCATGTTGGGATCTGGGCTTCGTTGCCGGGGGTGGGGTTTGACAACCTTGTGATCAGCAACAGTCCGGGGGGCGTTGGGCTGGGCAGCTCGGCGATTCCCGAGCCGGCGGGGATGTTGCCGCTGGCGTTGCTGGTCCCAGGTGTCCTCCGCCGCCGAAAACGCAGCCTTTGACGTACAACCCTTCCCCGACTGAAAATGGAGACTTGAAACGGTGAAAGTTTGGCGGCAGGTTTCTGCGAATCTGCCGCCCGTCACCGTTTCCGCCAGGAGTCCGTTCATGGCCGTCGAGTCCGCCCGCCTGAAAGAAATCTTTATCGCCGCGCTGGACCAGCCTGATCGGGCGGCGCGCGACATCTGGCTGGACGAGGCCTGCGGTGATAACCACGAATTGCGCGGACGGGTTGACCTGCTGCTCGCCGCGCACGACCGGCCGGCCACGGCATTTGCCAAACCGTGGGCGGAAATCGCGGGCGCTGGCGAAAATGCGGCGGCCAGTCTTTCGCTCGAAAAGCCCGGCCAGGTGATCGCCGGGCGTTACAAGCTGCTCGAACAGGTCGGCAGCGGCGGAATGGGCTCGGTCTGGGTCGCCGACCAGATCGAACCGGTCCGGCGGCGCGTGGCGGTCAAGCTGATCAAGGCGGGGATGGACAGCGCTTCGGTGCTGGCCCGCTTCGAAGCCGAGCGCCAGGCTCTTGCACTAATGGACCATCCCCACATCGCGCGGGTCCTCGATGGAGGCATGACCGAAGCCGGCCGGCCATTTTTTGTGATGGACCTCGTCAAGGGATTGCCGATTACGCGCTACTGCGACGAGAACCGGTTGAGCATCGAGGAACGCCTGAAGCTGTTCATCCCGGTCTGCCAGGCGGTCCAGCACGCCCACCAGAAAGGGATCATCCATCGCGACCTGAAGCCTTCCAACATCCTGGTTTGCCTGTACGACGGCCAGCCGGTACCGAAGGTGATCGATTTCGGGCTCGCGAAAGCGATCCACCAGCCGCTCGGTCCGGCGACGGTCTACACGTCGCTCGGCGTGATGCTCGGCACGCCGCTGTACATGAGCCCCGAGCAGGCCGAAGTCAACAATCTCGATGTTGACACACGTTCGGATGTCTACGCGCTAGGGGTGCTCCTCTATGAACTGCTGACAGGCAGCACACCCCTGGAAAGGGCGCGTTTCGAGGAGGCCGCCTGGCAGGAAATGATGCGGCTGATCCGCGAAGAGGACCCGCCCCGGCCAAGTCTTCGGCTAACCAGCAGCGGTACGTTGCCAGCCGTCGCCGCCCAGCGGCATGTCGAACCGGAAAAGCTGACGCGCCAGCTGCGAGGCGAACTCGACTGGATCGTGATGAAGTGCCTCGAAAAGGACCGGGCCCGTCGTTATGACAGCGCCAGCGGACTCGCCAGCGACGTCAGTCACTTCCTCGCCGATGAGGTTGTCATCGCCCGCCCTCCCAGTTCGTGGTACCGCTGGCGGAAGTTTTTTCGTCGCAATCGAGGACGGGTGATTGCAGTTGGATTGGTTCTCACAGCGCTGGTGGCCGGAGTGCTGGGTACGTCGCTCGCGTTGCTGGAAGCGCGGGCCCAGCGCGCTCAGGCCGACCGCCGGCTGGCCCAGGTTGAAAGGGCCAATACGATCCTCGGTGCGGTCTTTGCCGACCTCAATCCCGATGCAGAAGACTTTGGCGACGAACCGTTGCAGGCGGTACTGGCCCAGCGGCTGGACGAGGCGGCGGCGGAGCTGGACGGCGACCTGGTGGGAGATCCCATCGCCGTTGCAAGGCTCCGGTTCCTGCTTGGCCGGTCATGGCTCGGACTCGGCTTTCCGGAGAAAGCGGGCCAGCAACTGGAACAAGCCCTCGCAAACTTCCGCGAGGGTCTCGGTCCGACGGACCCGGCGACGCTTCGCTGTCAATTCGACCTGGCCCGGAGCCAGGAAAACGCCGGACGGCACGACGAGGCGCTGCCGCAGTTCGAAGAGGTGTTCCGGGCTCGTCTGGCGACTCTTGGCCCCGACCATCGGGATACTCTTTCAGCACAATCCGCGCTCGCCAGCCATCATCTTGCCGCTGGCCGCGTTGCCGAAGCCATGCCGATGCTGGCGGAAGCGCACGAGCACCGCCGCCGCGTGCTGGGCGAAGAAGACCCGGACACGATTACCTCCCTCGGCGGCCTTGCCTTGGGTCACCTCAAATCAAATCAGTATGCCACAGCGGCACCGCTGCTGGAAGAAACGCTTCGGTTGCAACGCCGGGTCCGCGGTCCCGACCATCCCCAAACGCTCACGGCGCTCAACAACCTTGCGGTCTGCTTCCAGGACCTCGGCCGGGTTCCGGAATCGCTGTCGATGCTGGAGGAGGTACTGCAACGGCAGACGGCGCGGGTTGGCGCGAATCACCCCTCGACTCTTGCCGCGCTCAACAACCTCGCCAGCGCCCATCGCCGCTGTGGCCAGCTCGACCGCTCGATCCCGCTGTTCGAGGACCTGCTCCGGCAAAAGGCCAGGGTTCTCGGCGCGACCCACCCCGGAACCCTCCTGACGGCGGCAAACCTGGCGATCAACTATGTCCAGGCCAAACGGCCGGCGGATGCCCTGCCACTCTTCCAGCGGGCCTTCGACGGTTCGAAGGCCAGTCCTTCGCTGCAATGGGTCGAGCCCCATCTCGCGGAATGTCTGGTCGCCATTGGCCAGCGCGACGAGGCGATCCGGTTGTTGCTGGAACTCGCGCGCGAGGCCCGCGCGATGCTGCCGGCGGAGAGTGCAGGGCTGGGTGCCCGGCTGGCCCAGCTTGGCTGGTTCCTGATCGTTTGCGACCTGAACGCCTGGGACGAATCCGAAGCCGTGCTCCGTGAAGCGCTGGCGATCCGCACGCAAGTCGAACCCGACGCGTGGACCACTTTCAGCACCCGGGCCATCCTTGGACAAGCCCTGCTGGGTCAGGCAGACCACGCTGCGGCCGAGCCGCTACTCGTGGAAGGCGTCGAAGGCATGCTGGCCCGCGAAGCGACGATTCCGGTGATTGCCCGCGGGCGTTTGCACGACGCGATGCGGCAACTCGTCGAGCTTTACACGGCGCTGGAAAAACCGGCTGAGGCTGAGCGCTGGAAGTCGCGCCTTGAGGAAGTCGCCAATGCCGGCCGCTGAGACTGGCTCCGAACTCTTCATCAGCCACCCCGCCTCGACCGCCCACTCCGGCGCGCGGCGAAGTAGTCTACGCAAGAACTATTCCCCCCTCTCCCCGATGTTTCAACGGGTGAGGTGGTGCCGGGGCCGGGGGTGAGGGGACTGTCTGAGCGAATTGGTCTGGACCGCCGTGTGGCGTCAGTCAACGTATTGAGCGCGGACGCCCCCTCATCCCCGGCCCTTCTCCCCCGCAAAGCCGGGGGAGAAGGGGGCAAGAATGGTTGGATTGGGCTGCGTTCGGCAGCGTGTTGTTCAGGCGCGCAGCGAAGAACGCAAATAAAACCTCTTCCCCCCTCTCCCCGTTGCTTTGAACGGGGAGAGGGGATGGGGGTGAGGGGCCGGGAGCACGAGAGGACAGTCATGGAATCGCTTGACCCAATCGAGTTCGCCCGACTCCAGCGCCAGACCGCCAACTCTTTCGAGCGGCAGATGTGGGAGTTGCTCCGCGACCGGCGACGCTGCAACCTCAAGTTCCGCCGACAACATCCGCTGGGTCCGTGGACGGCCGATTTTTACTGTGCCGCCGCAAAGCTGGTGATCGAGGTTGACGGGGCCAGCCATTTCACGGACGAAGGAAAGGCACGGGACGCGGCGCGGAATCACTGGATGCGGGAGAATGGCGTCGAGGTCTTGCGCTTTTCAGGCAAACAGGTTGAGTTTGAGACTCTTCAGGTAATCGCGGAGATTGAACGGGTTCTCATTGCGCGGTCGCCCCTCACCCCCGTCCCCTCTCCCCGTTCAGAGCAACGGGGCGAGGGGTGAAAGAAATTTGATTGGGACATCCCGCCCGGCAGGCCACTCCGCCGGGCGGTGTTGTTGCGCGATCACCCTCAAGGCATTCGGAGGTCTGATCCGTCACCGCAACGGCTTGTCGTTCCACGATCAGAATCGTGAACGCACTTCGACTGAATAGTCCCGCGTCGGGTCGATCATTTGTGTGATTGTCACGCCCGGCAAGGCCTCCTTTAGCCATGCGATACCCTCACCGGAAACTTCGGAGTGGCTCAAGTAGAGATACTCGAGGTTCTTCAGGCTTGCCAGGTGCCGGATCGTGGTGTCGTCGATACGCCACCCGCCAATGGCCAGTACGCGTAGTCGGCGGAGGCGACCAATCGTCTCCAAATCGGTTTCAGTGATGTCGCACGGGACGAGCGTAACTCCCCTTACTCGTAGCCCTGCGGGACTTTCGGCGTAACGGTGTTGCCAACAGCCGATAAGCAGGAACTCCAGTCGAAAACACTTTCTAAGTACTTGAAGCTCTGGAACCGGTCGATCAGTTAACCCTCTGTAGCTTCCGAATTCTAGAACTCGGAGGTACGGAAAACCGCTGATTTGGCTGAGCGTTTCTGCGGTGGGATTGTCAAGATGCATGTAAACCACAGGCCGGAAAAAGTTGGACCCGGTCCTGTTCGCTATCCATTTCCCAATCCAGTATCGGCTTGAACTAGTCAAGGATTTTAGACCCTGTGAATCCGCCGAGGGGCTATGGACTGGAACGTAGTAAAATGCTGCGCAGTCTTGTCGATTACGAACCACCTCACACGCCCTATGCTGACGTAGCTGGGTGCTTATCTCCGGCAAGACCAGCACGCAGAGGGCGGTCAATGCGAGCAACAGCGTGCGAAGCCTGATCCGGAAGAATGGGAACCGCCGCAGTCTGGGCGGCGGGGGCTTTGGCGGGTCCGCGGTTGACGTCGTGGCGAGCGGGTCCATTGCGGCTCGATCCGGCATGAATGGAGGGCAAAGTCCCAGGCGGCCCTTCCGGTTCCCGGCATTGTAACTGCTACGATCCGGCATCAGGACGCAATCACCGCCGGCCCGGTACCGCGCTGTGACGAGCCGGAAGCGTGAGCGACGGGTTCCCGGTACCAGCACCCGCTTGCGCGGACAGCCCCCCTCACCCCGGCCCTCTCCCCCACGCTCAAAGCAGCGGGGGGCGAGGGAGGAAGAATAGGCTGTTGTGTTGGCCCTTCTCCCCCACGGTCAACGCTTCGGGGACGAGGGAGGAAGAATGGAATTTGTGATTGGCCCTCTCTCCCACGCTCAAAGCAGCGGGGGACGAGGGAGGAAGAATAGCGTCGTGTGGATGGCCCTCTTCCCTACGCTTCGTGGCGCGCGGGGAAACGGGGTGAGGGGCCGGGCACTGGGACCGGCGATCGTTGCTGGTTGGACTGACAAAGCGGAGCTTTGTCACCACGGTCAGGACTTGACCAGCATCCGGCCGGTGTAGTCGATGCGGTGAAGATAGATGTTGTCGTTCTGGCCGGCGAAGTACTCATCGACCGCCTTTCGCGCGCCCTGCCAGTGGCCGTAGTCGTCGATGATCAGCACGCCCCGTGTCTGGAGCAGGGGATAGAGATGGATCAGTTCGTGCCGCGTCGACTCGTACCAGTCGGTGTCGAGGCGGAGCAGGGCGATCGCGGCGGGAAGGTTTTGCGGAAGGGTGTCCTCGACTTTGCCCTGGACCAGGTGAATTCGCTCCATCGGATAGCCAGTTGAGGCGAGGTTGGCTTGCACATCCCCGAGACTGGCGTGGCACCAGATGCCGGTCCCTTTTTCCTCGCGGTCGAGCTGCATGGCCGCGGTCTGGCCGTCAAAGCTCCGGTCTTCGCCGGTGGGCGGTGGCATGCCTTCGAAAGTGTCGTAGAGCCAGAGCTGCCGGCTGGTGTCACCCGCGGCCAGCAGCAGCCGTGCGACGATCATCATGCTGCCGCCGCGCCAGACGCCGCATTCGGCGATGTCGCCCGGAATCCGGTGCCGGATGAGATGGTTGATGGCGTTGACGAGTGCGACCTGTCGCTCGACGCTGGTCATCGTGAACGGCCGGGCGGCTTCCAGAATCGCTTGTTCGCCAGCCGTCAGGTCGGGCGGCCAGGCGATGGCCGGGGGCTCCGGCGGGGAGAGCTTCGACAGCTCGTAACCCAAGGGCCGCAACAAACGGTTAAGGAGTTTTCGCATGGGCCGGTGACTGGAAGCCTGTCAAGGAACCTTCCGGGAAGGGGGTCAGACCCCAATTCGCAAGACAGAAGGGGTCAGACCCCAATTCGTTCCGAAGACTAAACGAATTGGCGTCAGACCCCCGCGAATTGGCGTCAGACCCCGAAGGCTCCCGGACAGGCTTTTTCGCTGGCGGTCAGAACTGCCGGCCGGATTTGCATCCGGTTCGCTGCGGAACCGTTCCCGGATCGCATCGACGGGCACGCACTTCCGCAACAGCATCTCCAGCAGGTCCTCGTCGCGCGAGCGGCGCGGGCGAAGCTCGTTGCCGGTTCCGTCGTCACCTCCTTCATCGGCGTGTTCTTTGTCCTGGGCACCGTCGCCTTCGCGGATCAGCGGCACGACCATCGAGACCAGCCCAACCAGTTCGCCTGCCTCGTTGAAGACTCCCGAACCGCTGGATCCGGCCCCGAACTCGGCTGTGATCTCCATCCAGCGGGTGCCCCGGTGGTTGCGACGGCCATCGGCGGCGTAACGGCTGACCCGGCCGGCCGTCAGCACGAAGTACTCGCGATGCGGATGGCTGAGCACAAAGACCGGCGTCAGCGGCGAGGGCGGTTCGGCCGCGATCGGGGCCGGACGCAGGCGACTCAAATCGCCTCCCAGCCTGATCAGGGCCACATCGTCGGCCTCCGAGGCTGAAAGCACCTCCAGCACCGGGTGGCAAACACCTTCATGCGTCATCGCCACCAGGCCTTTGGTGCCCGCGTTTTTTTTCTCGACGACATGATGGTTGGTCAGGACCAGCCCATCGTTGCTGACCACGACTCCGCCAGCCGCGCTGACATGCAGGTTGTCGCACTTGCCACAGTCGTAGACGTCGGCCAGCAGCAGCGATGAGCAAAGCAGGCCTTCGTAAAGGTCATCTTCTGCTGAGCGCCAGGTGTCAGGGCAAGCGATGTCGGCCGCATCGCGGTGGCGACGGAGCTGTTCATCCAGCTCGTCAATATCGGGAACGTCCGGTTGCGCGATCATCCACTGGCCGCGGGCGAGCATCAGGTCATAGACGCGGCGGTTGTTGACGCCCAGTTCCAGCAGCTCGGGGACCGGGCTGTTGTCGACCTCCTGTGCAGGTTCAGCCAAGCCGGACGTTTGAGCCAGCCCGATGGAAGTGGCGTCCGGCCACCAACAGATCAAGTACAACGCCAAGCAGCATTTCGCGCGTCGGACGATTTGTTTCGCGTCGGCAGCCCGGGCGGGAATCGCCCCGGGTGGTTCCGCGCTAAATGCGGGAAGATCACTTGCTTGCGCTGCGTGCTGGTATTGGCGCGGCGGAACCGGGACAGCCTGAAGTTGAACCGGCGACATCTCAGGGTTGCTCATCGCTGGCGGCGCCTTCGGAATCAGGTTTGATCAGCGAAACGCAGACCAGCTCCTTGTCGTTCTTCCAGTAACAGCAGCCGTTGGCGAAGGCCGGGTGGGACCAGATCACTTTCTTGCCAAAGGCGTCCTGGGTTGGCTCGATGACGGGCGACGAGCTGATCAGCTCGTATTTCTCGGGCGTCATCCGGGCGAGCGTGAGCGTCCCGTGCTCACCGGCGATCAGATAACGGTCGCCGCAGCGAACGATGAAGCCACACCCGCTGCTGGACGGGTTCCCGCCGCAGGTCGGCTCCTCCGTGTCCCATTTCCGCTTGCCGTCTTCCAGCGCGATGCAACGGAGCTTGCCGCCGAGGTCGACTCCGTAAGCGTGGCCATCGCCGAGCAGTACCGGGCTGTGGCTGGTGTTGAAACCCCGCCCGGCCCAGACCTGTTCGGCCGCCGGCTTGTCTTTCGCCAGCCGGAGCAGGATCGACGCAGTGCCCTCGCCGCAGGCATACAGCAGGTCGCCATCGAGTGTCGGCGCGGCGATCGGCATGTCGTAGTCGGGCGCGAGCGGGAACGACCACCAGACTTCGCCCGTTTCCGGATTCACGCCATTGATCGTTTCCGGATTCCAGATCACCAGCTGCTGGGTGCCGCCCGCTTCGATGATTATCGGCGGGCAATAGCCGGCCGCCTTCGAGGGGCAGGCCCGCCAGACTTCGGCCCCCGTTTCGCGATCGATGGCAATGGCGGCACCCTTTTCGCCGCCCACCATCGTATAGACCATTGGGCCGTGCACGAGCGGATGGGCAGCGAAGCCCCAGATCGGCGACTCCTTCAGCCCGTAGCGTTCCTTGAGATCGACATTCCAGAGAATGGATCCATCATCGGCCCGCAGACACATCATCCGGCCTTCGGCGCCGAGCGTGTAGACCCTGCCATCGACGACCGTCGGTGTGCAACGAGGCCCGGCCGGATACGAAATCCGGTAGGGACAGTCGTAGCTTTGTTCCCAAAGCCATTCGCCGTTCGTCGCATCCATGCAGACGATCCGTTCCGAGCCTTCGATTTCGTTCCGTTTGCCAGGATCGGGTGCCGGGTCGCCTGATTTGAGCTGATAGTCCATCAGGTAGAGCCGGCCATGCGCCACGGCCGGCCCGCCAAAGCCGCTTCCGACCGGTTTGCGCCAGACCACGGCCGGGCCGCCCTCGGGAAACGCGTCCACGAGCCGCGGCTCGTTCCAGGTGCTGTCGCGATTCGCCCCTTGCCACTGGGGCCAGTCGCCGGACTGCCCGAAAACACTCCAGCCCGGCCCTCCAACCAGGGCCAGCCATAGACCAGCGTGAATCAACCTGCGCGCAACATTCATGATCTTGTCATCCGGCTACAGACGGTGTCAGAAGTGACCCGCCGGGATTATAGCCAGACTGTAGAGCAATTGTCCTCAATTGCTCCTCCACCCGCGGTCTGTTTCCTCTGGCTTGCCGGCCGACCGGAATGAGTCGCCAGCGCCAGACGGTCATGGGGAAGGGCAGGCGGTCGAGCAATTGGGGACATCGGCTCTACAATCAATGCGGTCGAGCAATTGGGACAATTGCTCTACGCTCAGCTGTTCATCATTGTCGAGGCGTCCGCCAGCGACTGCTGCATGATCAGGGGCAAGGTCCGCTCAAGGGTGATCCGGGCCCGGCCCACGCCGCTGGCTTCCAGAACCGGCAAGCCGCGGAGCGAATCCAGTTCGACCGGCTGTTCCGACTCACAGCGCTGCAAGAAATTCGCGATCTCGTCGCTCAGTGTGATCAGGGCTACCAGCCGCTGGTGGTGCGGGGCCTGCTCGGGCGTGTGGTGATAGCGGATCGCTTCAAACAGCTGGGGCGGCAGCTGCGCCGAGCGGGCGAACCAGGCACCGACCTCGGTATGGGAGACCCCGGCCTTTTCCTGCTCCTGGGCCGGCGTCGTCGCGGATTCGTCAAAATCGAGCGGGTCAAACCCGGCGAACTCGCGCGGCCGGCAGAAGGCCAGCAGCGTCCGGCCGAAATCATGAACCAGTCCGGCCGTGAACTCTTCGCCAAAGAACTCGAGGTTCAGCTGGCGGTTGATGTTGACTGCGATCAGGCCGGTCAGAAAGCTGTGCCGCCAGAGGATGTCGCGGACCCAGCCTTCCTCGACCGCCAGCCGCTTCATCAGGCTGCTGACGCTGCTGCTCAGGATCAGATTGCGGCAGTGGCGGAAGCCGAGCCGGACGACCGCATTGTGCAGGCTGGCCACGACCTGTCCGCCCGAGAAGACAACGCTGTTGGCCATCCGCAGGATGTCGGTCGCCATCTTGACGTCGCGTTCGACCAGCGCTGAGAACTCGCTCATCGAGCATTCGGGATCGCGCGACATTTCCAGCGCCCGGGCCGCCAGAGCCGGCAGCACGTTCAGCTGGTCCATGTTGTTGGTCAGCCGGTTGAGGACGTCCTCGGGCAGGACGATCGCGTCATCGTCGCACCGGACGCCAGCCACGTTGGGCAGCGCAATCGGCGAGGCGGAAACCAGTGGTGCGACCAGTTGCTGGGACACAGGATGAACCTGACGGTCGATGGAATCGTGGCGCATGGATCCGGGCCAGGCCCCGCGGACGGAAATGGCCTGCAATCGACGGGTAATCGGGCAGCCGGGGGGGCGGCTTGCAGGCGAAAACTGAAATCAGCCCTGCCACCGGTCACGGCCCCGGAAACTGACCCGGTTGTCCGGGTCGGGAAGAATGGATGGGATTGCTCGCGACGCGGACCATCGTCGAAGAACGAGCAGGGGACCGCTCCTTACTGCTCCAGCGTCGCAATTTCGCCGCCGTCGCGCGTGCCAAGGGCCCGCCAGACAGGCAGACTGATCTGGTCCGGCTGCGAACGGACGCTGCCGTCGCTGAGGCCGATGTTGACCAGCCCGCCACTGTGATAACTACGGGCCGTGATCGCGGCGCAGGTCGGATTGGTCAAATGCCGGCCTTCACGCTGCGAGTTGAAATCGCAGTGGCGGTACAGCCGGCCGGCGAGGGTGACCTGGACATCGGTATTGGGAGTCAGGGCGGTCGTGAAGCCGCTGTGGTGAATGGAGCCATCCGGCCACTCGGTGTGTCCGGTGTTGTCGTTGGTCGCCGGGCCAATTTTTTTGTCAGGCGCAGCAAGTACATAAGCCGCGACGTCCGCCGCCGAAGCAGGAGGCGTCAGCGAGACGCCGGTCAGATTTCGCGAATAAGGCGTAAAGCTGCGGGCTTCAGACGTCATCAGCGTATTGCTTGTGCCATCCACGATGCCTGCCATGCCAAAGGTCGAGTTGGGATGGAACACGCCATCGCCGCCTTCACCCGTGTCCGGATTCCAGACGAACCAGGTACCAAAGTTGACAACGTAGTTGACAGGCCAGGTGTTGGGCGCTCCCGACGAAGTCAGCCGCAACGTGTCGTTGACTTCACTCGGGCACATCAAAGTCGGAATGCGGGTTTGCGGGACGCCGTGCAGGCTGTTGGGCGGCTGGTCCCAGCCGACTTCCAGGTTCACAAAAACGGCGGCGTTGCCTTGTTCGATGTAATGAAGAATCCGCCCCATCACACCCCACGAACCGTTCGCGGTGGGGAAAATCGCCTTGACCGGCGCGTTCATGCTCGGCGGAAAGCGCTTGTAAGCGCCTTCGTAGTTGTGAATCGCGAGGCCAATCTGCTTGAGATTGTTCAGACATTCCGTTCGCCGCGCCGCCTCGCGAACCTGCTGGACGGCTGGCAGGAGCAGGCCCACCAGAATGCCAATCACGGCAATCACGACGAGCAACTCGACTAGTGTAAAACCTGCATGTCGGCGGGCCAGGATCACTCGAGCGTCTCGGCGGTCTGGTGGTTGATAGAGGGGACGCAATCCCGCCACGGCACGATCACAGGTCCGGGACAGGAATCGATGGCCATACCATACCCGGCAGGAGCCTGACTGGCCAGAAAAAAAGTCCAAACCGGCGCCGCAGCCCGCAGTCACATTCCCGTCAAAGCCGTCCTTCGCCCGGCCAGCCAGCCAGTTATCTGTCCGGACTGCGGCGAGGTTTGAGCCAGCTTTCCCCGGCTTGCCATCAAAACGACGACGCAACCTGTGCGCATATGACAACAGGAGACTTCAACAGGCCCAACCCGGATTCTGAAATCCCGCGCGGGTCAGGAGAGGCGGCCCAAGCCTGCGCGCTGCAACTTCCTTCGCGCGCGCCCGCCCGTACCCTGAAATTTTGCTGTTTTTTCGGGGATCAAACGGGCTTTGAAAGCGAGTCCCTGTGTCGGCAGCTTTCGCGCGAAAGGGCGCTTGAGCCGGAGTCAGGAAAAAACCGCGCCGTGGCGGCTCGTTCGGCATCCCGTTTGCCAATCTCTCCTGTCAGACAAATCCGCAGTTGGGTTTGCGAGCAGTCAAGTTCCGAACGAACAGACCCAGGAGTTCAAGCCATGACCACGAGAATCTTTTCCGCGTTGTTTGCCCTGTTGGCCGTCGTCGCGCAGTCCGAAGCGTTGCCGGGACAGGAAATGCAGTCTGAATCGCAGGCGATGAGCGTGCGGGCAATTCCAGGCCCGCAGGCTTGTGTGGCACCTCTGCCACCGCCCGTTCGCCTTGGCCTGATGGCTTATGACACCTACGGCTATGTCGAAGTGGCCTCGGTGGACTATGGTTCGGCCGCCAGCCGGCTGGGCCTTGAGGCCGGCGACCGGATTCTGGAGATCAACGGACACCCGGTCCGCACTGGCGCTGATATGCGGCAACTGGTGCAGGAAGCCGTGGTGAACCATGGCGGCCAGGTCCGCGTGCTGATCGACAATGTGCGGGCCCGCTACGGCGAGTACGGTGCCCAGCGTTTTGTCACGAACCAGACCTGGCTCGACGGTTTTCGGCCCTTGCCGCAGCCGGGAATGCCCCAGCCTTACTTCCAGCCCGGAATGCCGATTGTCGTGGAACAGCCCCAGCCCGTGCTGATCGACGGGTAGCTCGCGCGCTGCGGCACAGGCAGGTTTTAGGGTGAGCCGACGGCGCTAGCCGCGGGCTCTTCGAGGAACCTGGACGCTAGCGCGTGCCGGCTCACCAAGGCCACACTAAAACCAAGCGGCGACAAAGTACTAGCGCCGCACAGTTTCGCCCGTCCGGAAACCACTCGCCGGGAGTCTTGCCCCTCGCAGGACTCCCGGCTTTCATATGCGCCGGAGCGCGATGATGAGCGGACCAAAGGGGAACGAAAGTCGACGCTGTGCAATACTGTGAGGAGACAAAACAAACCGGGCTGGATGGCATGATTGTTGAAAAGGGCTACGGACTGATCACGCCGGAACACCTGGTCCGGCGGCGGGTGGGGTTCAAGGCGCTGGGGGACCTGGTACTCGGCCTCGGCCTCGTCGTCGAAGACTTCGCGCGCGACACCATCAAGACACCTTGCCTGTTGCGGATCGCCCTGCTGCTGCGACCCGATGGCCCGATGATCACGGACGCGGAACAGTTCGGGATTGTCGGCGGAATGGAGCGGGAGCAGGAACTGGAGCAACTTCGTAACCGCCTCAGCCAGATAGCGGCCCCGAAAGTCCTGAACGGCCCGGTCGGAATGTATTGTTTCTACACGGTGGTTGGCCGGCCACCCGGCGAGCCGGCTTTCGGCGAGCTGTTTTCTTTTCTGGACCATGACCGGATGCGGCAAGTCGCGGCTTCCTGGCCCGACATGACCGGTGACCGGATTCCGCTGATTGAACAGGAGCAGTTCTGCTTCTGGAAGGACTTGCCACGCGAACCGCGGAACTGGCGGAATGGGTGGGGTTGGGCGGGAAGCCGCCTTCCAACGCGTGCTCTCGAGGACAAGTTTGACCCGGAAGCTCCGCTCTTTCCGCACTTGGCTGCGAGCGTGGACCTGAAGGAGTTTGGCGCTTGGCTGGCCGGCCAGTCCGATCCGGAGCAGGTGCCGCTGGGGGTGCGGGGGCAGTACCTCCACCGGACCGGCGAAAGGCGCGGAGCCAGCGAGCTTTTTGACCGGCTGGTGGGGCAGAATGAGCTGGACGAAAGGTCGTGGATGGAGCGGGGGCGGCACCGGCTGGACCTCGGGGAACTGGAGTCGGCCCTGCGCGATTTCGACAAGGCCCTCGCGATGAATCCGGTTTTTGCCACGGCCCGGCTCTTCCGGGCAATTGTGCTGCAGGAGCTGGGAGCCACCGATGAAGCGCTGCGGGAACTGGAGCGGTGTCTTGCGTCACGGCCGGCTTTTCTCGACGCACGAATAATGCGGGTCCGGCTCCTGATGCATGGCGGCAGGATGGAGCAGGCCCACGTCGAGCTGGCCCTCTGGCGGGAGTTCAATCCGCACGATGCCGAAGCCATTGGCCGCTGGATTTATGCCTCCCGCAGCCTGGGAAAGCTGGGCCGCGATGAACGCGAAGTCCTGCTCCGCGAGGCCGATCGCGGGCTGCGGCTGGACCCGGGCAACCGTGGGCTGGCCCTCGAGCGGATTTACCTCCTCGCCGCGCTGGGCGACTGGGCGGACGTAATCCGTCGCGCCGACGAGGCCCTTGCCGTTACCCCCGCGTTTCATGATGTCCGCCGGATGAAAGCCTGTGCCCTGATGGAGTGCGACCGGCCAGCTGAAGCGCGGGGTGAATTCAGCCGGGCGATTGCCGACGCTCCTCCCGGCAGCAACGGCAACTACTGGACTGAACGGGCGCGGAGCCATTTACTGCTGGGTGATCCGGAAGCCGCCATCGCGGATACCGAACAGGCCCTGGCGATTTCGGAAGCTGATTCGCTGGCCCTGTTCCTGCAGGGTGAGGCCCACCTTGTCCGTCAGGATGGCGCGGCAGCGCTGCGCTGCTTCAGTACCCTTGCCGGCCGCACTCCCGGCCAGGCGGTGATCCATGAAAAAAAAGGCGTCGCGCTGACCCTGCTGGGCCGCCTCGACCAGGCCGCCAGCGAGTTTGACCAGGCCCTTGCAGTGGAGCCTGACCGGCCCCAGTCGCTGTTCTTTCTCGCGATCGGCCTGCGCCAGTCCGGCAAGCACGCGGAGGCTCTCGAGCGCCTCAACGCCGCCGCCCGCACCGCGCCCCGGTACCCGCCGTTGCTCTGGGAGCGGGCCCGCGTGCTGGCGGAACTGAACGCGCCCGACGAAAGCCTGGTCCAGCTGAATCAGCTGCTGGAACTGGTGCCCGACTTCCCCGACGCCCTCCGGCTCCGCGCGGCCCTGCACGAAAACCGGCGCGACTTCCGGATGGCCGAAGTCGATCTCAACCGGCTGGTGAAACTTTTTCCCGACGCGATCGGGCCGTTCTGGATGCGGGCCCGCATGTGGACCCTTGCCGGCAACGACGAACTGGCGGGCGAAGACCTCCAGCGGGCAATTCAGCGCCAGCCCGAGCAGGCCGGACTGATGCGGACCTGGAGCGAGATCGCGCGGGCCGAGAAGCTGCAACGCGAGGAACAGCTGGAACCCGCGATTGCCCTGCTCGACAGGGTGCTCTCTGACGATCCGGACAACCAGGCGGCCCGGCAGTTGCGTGGTTCCTGCTGTTGGTACGACGGCCAGCACGTTGAGGCGGAGGAAGAGTTCACGGTTCTGATTCAGGCGGCCGAGGCCGCTGGCGATTTGCAACGCGACCTGTTGCTCCGCTGCCTCTCCTCCCGCGGCCAGGTGCTGGCCGAAATTGGCGAGCACGATCACGCGATCGCGGACCTGACTCGTGTGATCGATGCCGATGGCGGAACTGCCGGGCCCCTCCTCGTCGCTTATTCGCGCAGCGGTCGCGGGTTCGCGCAGGCCAGTCTGGGCCGGTTCCGCGAAGCGCGGGAAGATTTTCAGGAGGCGATTCAGGTTTGCCCGGAAAACGCCTGGCTACATTTCAACCAGGGCCGGATGCTGCTGCTGGAGGGAAAGCCGGCCGAGGCGATGGTCTGCTTTGGGATCGCGCTGGAGTCGCGGTTGCCACCGCTCAACCGGCGACAACGCCAACAGGCAGAGGCCTTTCTCGCCCGGCACCAGCGGGGCGAAAGCCTGCTCCCGTGACGCGGGTCAACGGCGGCCTTTGCGGAATGCGGCCTTGAGCGAAGCCGCCGTGGTCCAGTCGCCGAAACGCAGTTCAAGATTCACCAGCTGCTGGTCCAGCCAGGTGTCGAGCGACTCGCGACTGTCAATCCGGCCCGTCACGTTGCAATCGCCCGTCCGGATCACCGGCACGAACTGCGAGCCGCTTCGCCCGGCGGAGTCCTGCTCGATGTTGCGTTCCGGATTCATGGCTCGATGGTTTCGCTGACAGCGCCCTTCGACGGGCGGATCAGCCTTGCGGGGTTTTGGGAAAACGGTCGGCACAGGTTCGCCCGTGGACTGGTTTTCACTGCCTGATATCCAGTTATCGCCGGTGGCGCCTGATTGTGGCATTGAATCCGTCGAAATCGCGGAAACTGGACGGAGACCGGGACTTTCGCGGAGCGAAAGGCGACGCTCAATAGAAGCAAACTCACCGTTTTTTCTGGCAGCACGGACACCAGAAGGTGCTGCGCTGGGCCTGCACGATCCGGACGATGGCTGACTGGCCCCGACAGCGACGACAGGCTTTTCCCGCCCGGTCGTAAACCCGGTGATGGTTCTGGTAGCCTCCCGGTTCATTGAGCGCATTGCGGTAAGTCCCGTCGGCCAGTGTGCTGCCTTCAAAACGGATGGCCGCGTTCAGCACGTCGCGCATCGCGCGGTACAGCCGCTGCCACTGGGCCGGGCTGAGCCGGCTGGCGGGCAGTCGCGGGTCGATCCGCGCAACATGCAGCATCTCGCTGGCGTAAAGATTGCCAATCCCGGCAACCCGGGCTTGGTCGAGCAGCGCGACTTTGACCGGCGTCCGCGACTTGCCGACCCGCGCGCAAAAGTCGTCGGCCGCGATCTCGATGGCGTCGGGACCGATCTTCCCCCGCAGCAGTTTCTGCTCGTACTCGTCCGCCGACAAAAGCGTCACGACCCCCAGCCCGCGGCTGTCCCAGAACAGGATGCAGTCGACGGGGTCTGACCCCATTCGGCTTCCGGTGGCCGCACCCTCCCGGCCGGAACGGAAAGCCGCCAGCTCGATCTGCAGCCGCAAGTGTTCGCGCGTCGGCGGCTGGCCGATCAGCACCAGCCCCGTCATTCGCGGCTCGATCACCAGCCGGTCGCCGTTGTCCGCCCGCAGCACTACCCGCTTGCCCAGCCGCTCGACCGCCGCCAGCGTCCGCCCTTTCAGCCGCCGGTGAATCGCAGCGATTCCCGGCCGCACCAGGATCGGCTTCCGCGGCGAAGGCGTCCGCCGCACCGCCACAAACTCCCGCCCCACCAGATGCGCAATCCCCCGCCGCATCGTTTCAACTTCAGGCAGTTCAGGCATGGCATGGACTTTTGTCGCTTCAGATCCCCGGCGGCCCAACGATGTCATTCTGGCGGCCCAAAAATCTGATGCAAGCGCGGCGAAGAAGCAACCGAAAAAAGCCCTGCAAGCGCCTCACCTGCCGATCCAGGTCCCATCCGGAGTCCGGCAATTGGTCAGCGTCAGGTCAATCTCCGGGCGGGCGCGGCGGATTTCGGCGACGATTTCGGGAGCGATCCTGCACTGATGAAGGAAGATTCTCTTGACGCCAGGCAAGCCCGTGAACGAATCAGCCGATTCGACTACCGTCTCTTCGAGCTCCAGTTCTTCCAGCAATGGCAGCCCGGCCATCGACTGAAGCCGGACGGCGTTTCGCAAACTCAGGATTTTGAGCCGGTTCAACCCGCTGAAAATGCTGGCATCCACCGAACCCATTTCTGGTTTCAGTTGAAGACGCACGAGATTTCCAGGCAGCTCGCCTGGCGAACACTGGTAGCCACCAGCACCATTCAACGAGAGATCTTCGAGCGACTTGTGTCGCGCCAGTTCCGCCAGGTCATTCGCTGGCCCAAAGAGAGTCAGCCGCCGCAATTCCGGCAGGTCGCGAAACAGACCCAGCGAATTGAGTCCATGGCCCCCGAAACCAAACCGCTCGAGGGACCGCAGCGTTGGGATTGCCGAGACATCAAAACTGTCCTCCGAACAGGAGAGAGAAAACTCTTTCAGCCCGCTGATCCGCGTGGCGAAATCAAGGTCGTTCTGGTCGACATGGTCGAGCCTTAACCGCTTCAGCTCCGCCAGTTCCGACAACCGGTCGCAGTTGACGACCAGCAGGTTGTGCAGTTCCAGCGATTCCAGCCGCCGGTTTCCCTCCAGGCAAACGCAGTCAAACCTCACCTCAGGCACGGCGATCGCCATTGGCCATTTGCTTTTGGAAAACGGGGGATCGTCAACCACCAGCGCGCGGAGGTCTGGAAAATTCCCCACGAAAACCGCCGCGTCTGTCCATGCAGCGACATGGATTGCCAATTCCCGAAGCCGGGTCTGTAGTGCGAGGCCCGGAGCCAGGTCCCTGACCAGGACTTGCGACGAATGCCGGCCATCGAACGCTTCCAAACCGAGCAGTTGCCCAATCGCTTTTCGCGCACGACTGGATGCTTCCTGGTTCAAATACTGAATCCCAGTCGAGGAAACCCTGGCCGTTGTGCCAGTTAGCCACCGGCGCATCAATTGGCTGGATTTCGAATCGGCCGGATGGGCAACCTCCACGTCAAATCCCAATGCCCGAAGCTCCGCAATTGCATGCCAATGCGGCGACATCCGGCAGAGCCAGCCCAGTCCTATTCCGGCAATCAACAGGAGCACAAACAACGTGCGCAAACCAAACCGGAGCCGCCCCGGTTTCGGCCGCAGGCTTGCAAGTCGTACTGCTCGCCCTTTCATCATTTCCTTCCGCCGGGTCCGTCTTACCACTCGAGCCCCAGCGGCGCGAGTTCTGCCTGGAGCTGGGCGAGGTTGATCGAAAGCCCGTCGCCGGCGAAAGCCGCGGCCCAGAGGCGACCCCCGTCGGGTTCAAAGCGCAGGTAACGCAGCCGCAGACAGCCAGTCCGCAGCGCGAGAACCCGTTTGCGAGTTGCCAGATCGTAAAACAACACCGTGCCCGATTCGCAGCCCGCTGCCAGCCAGCGGCCATCGGCTGAAAAAGTCACGGCCCAGACCCGTTCGTCCGGCTCGGTGAGCAGTTCATGTTCTTCGAGCAGGCTGTTGTCGGCCACCGGGTCCGGCCCCAGTTCCCACAGCGCCACGCCGTTGCCCAAACTGGCGGCCGCAAGGTACCTGCCGTCGCGGCTGAACTCGATGTCGAGCACCGCCTGACGGAAGGGCCGGGTCGTGGCGATCCACTCGCGCGACTCCGTGTTGACGATTCCGATCGTGCCATCAAACGAGCTTCCCGCCAGCCACGGCCGCCCGGGATGAAAATCGAGCCCGCCGATCAGCCGCGTTCCCAGCGTCAGTTCGCCCAGCGACCCGCCTGATTCCGGATTCCAGAGCCGGATCTGGCCGCGTTTCTCTTCTTCGTTCTCGCTTCCGCTGGCCAGCAGTTTGCCATCCGGTGAAAAACGGACCCGCCAGACCATCTCGTCGTGGCCGGTCAGGCTCTGCCGCAGTTCGCCCGTCGCGTTGTCCCAGATCTTGACCATCCGGTCGAACGCGCCGGTCGCGGTCAGCCGGTCGTCGGGGCTGAGATCAATGGACCAGGCCGTGTCGAGATGCCCGCCCGACACGATCTGTTCGAAGCTGGCGTCGACCACGCGCTCGGATCCGCCCGCCGTTTCGCCAGTCGCTTCGGGTTCAAGATCGGCCACCGGGAATTCCAGCAGCCCGCAGCCGCCGTGGCGGATCAGCGAACCATCCAGGCTGAACCCGGCGTGCGGCCGGATGTAGGCGATCTGGGCAACGCGACGGAGTGTCTTCGAGTCGAACACCAGGCACCGGTTCCCGCCACTGAGCGCAAGCAGATAACGATCAAGCGGATCGGCCGTCAGTCGCCCACAAGGCGTGTCGAGCGCCGTCTTTTGCATCAGCCGTCCAGCCCGCCAGTCCCAGCAGGCGAGGTCCTGGTTGGCATACAGACAAAACAGCCGGTCACCGTCGGCCGAAAACGTGGCATCCAGCAGCGTGTGTTTCTGCGACGGCAACTCCGCCAGTTGCGACTGGCCATCCGGAGCAAAAATCACCACCCGTCCATCCGATTGCGAAACCGCGAGGCTGCTTTTGCCGAAGGCCACAATACCTGACATCTGGACGTGGCTGTTGAGCACGGTGTGTGTGCCGTCGGCCGCAACCAGCTCGGTTCCGGACCGGCCCGCGACCACGATGCCGGTACCCTCCGGATCGCAGGCCACGCGGAAAATCTTCCCCAGCGAGACGGACAACTCATGGTCGAGCGTCAACGTCTTGCGGTCCCAGACCCGAATCGGTCCCGCCGCATCCGACGCGACAATCCACCGGTCCGCGTTGCCTACCGCGATCGCGAGCAGGGGTTCCCTGAATCCGTGTTCAACAAAACGGGCAGCGCCTTCCGCGAAAACCATCAGCTGCCGGTCGTGGTTGGCCGTCACCACGAAGTCGTCCTGCCTGCCGGTCACGAGGGCCTGAGTCAGGTTGATCGAGAGTTTCTGTTTTCGCTCAAGCGGACGCTCAGGCTCCAGCAGGCCAAACTCGTCGGAGGGAACCCCCGCACGGTCGAGGTCGATTGCGTGCCGGGTCCGGAAGCGGCGGCTCAGCCCGCTCTCCGCGATTTTCCAGACGCCGAGTTCGCCAGCCGCGTTGCCGACCACGAACTGCCGGTCAGCCAGCGAAACGTCGAGGCAGACCGGTTCGCTGAATCCGCCAGAGCTGGCCACCACCCGCTGACCTTTCCAAAGCGAAATCTGCCCGTCGGTCGAGATCGTCAGATGTTCATCGGCTGCGATTTCACGGACGCCCCGGAAAGCGGCCGACCACGACCCGAACGCCCGCACGCCGCCCGCCAGCGGCAGGGTGTAGAGCGAAAATGCTTCATACGCGGTGTAGACCAGGCTGGCGTCTCCCGCGCCGAAACTGATCGAACGCGAAGGGTCCGACGCAAAATAGCTGAACAGCGGTGTGGCCGATCCGGTCTCCCAGCACTTGGTGAAGCGGTCGGCCCCCGCCGTTGCACAGAGCAGCCCATCGGACGAGAACGCAATCTCCAGGATTTCCTTGTCATGAGCCTGCCAGCGCCGCTGCTCAACGGGCCGACCGGATTCAAAGCCGTACAAAACCAGTTCGCCCTCCTCATTGCCGCAAGCCAGTCGCGTTCCAGCCGGGTCGAGCGCGAAGGCCGCGACTTCCGGGAAAACCATGTCACCCTTGACGCCGTCAGTTCCGGGTCCGCCGGCCGCAGCCAGATCGAGCCTCCAGCGCCAAAGGCTGCTTCCCGCGAGGGCCAACGCCTGCTGGTTGGTTTCATCCAGCGCGACCGACAGAACCGGGTCTTCAAACGTCTGCAGCACCAGCGGCTCGCCGCCCGACACCCGCTGGAGAAAAACCTGGCCCGAATTGTTGCCGGCCAGAATCCACTGGCAGTCGCGCGAAAGATCGACGGCGCGGATGGCACGACTGCGCGACAAGGCCCCCGAGGCCTGTTCGTCGACCGCTGAACCGCCCACCGGCTCGGGCGGACCCTGAAACCGGCCGACGGCTTGCAGTCGCGGAGCCGGGTCGAGCAGAACTTCCGCGACGAGCTCCCGCAGCTCATCGCGGTGGGCCGTCGCGGCCGGTGATTTCGCGGCGGTTTGAACCGCCTCGACCGCCCGTTCGTGCCAGCCTCCCGATTTGACCCGCAGTTCGTTCTTGACGTTGGATGTAAGCGACTGAAACAGGGCGTCGTTGGCACGGTCGCGTTCGGAACGGAAGCGGTTTCGCTCGGTCGTCACACGCCAGAAGCTGATCGCCAGAATCGTCGTCAGCAGGGCCGTTGAGATCGCGAGCACCGCGGCGGCAATCGGCTGACGGCGAACCCAGTGCCGCAGCAAGCCCACCCAGCCCGTCCGCCGCGCGCGGAGCGGCTCGTGGTCGAGAAACCGCCGCAGGTCTTCGGCCAGATCGCCTGCCCCGGCATAACGCTGGTCCGACTCGCGCGCCATTGCCTTGAGACAGACCGTTTCGAGCTCAGCCGGAATCCGCGGGTTGCGACGGCGCGGTGACGGAACCTGGCCGTCCATAATCTGGTGCAGGACCGACGCGGTCGAGCCGCTGAACGGCAGGCTCCCCGTCAGCATCTGGTAAAGAATTGCGCCGAGCGCGTAGACATCCGTGGCGGGCTGGATGTTGCCCGCGGCTTCGACCTGTTCGGGAGCCATGTAAGCCGGTGTGCCGAGCATATCGCCGTCATGCGTCAGCCGCAGGTTGCCTTCGCGTTTAGCCGCCAGCCCAAAGTCCCCGACCCGCAGCCGGCCGTGCCGGTCGACCAGCACATTGGCCGGCTTGAGGTCGCGGTGGATCACGCCGCACTGGTGGGCATAGTCGACGGCGTTGCAGATTTCCCGCATCCAGCCAACGGCCTTCGCCGGCTCGACCGGCCCGTGCCTCAGCCGCTCGTCGAGCGTCCCGTCGGTGAGAAGTTCTTCGACGATGAACAGCCGGTCGTCCTGCCGGCCGAATTCGTACACCGACACGATCCCCGGATGCTGAAGCTGGGCAATCGATTCGGCTTCGCGAAGAAAACGTTTCGCGGCGTCGCTCCCCTCCGCGATCGGCCAGCGGGAAATCTTGATCGCGACTTCGCGGCTGAGCACCGGGTCGGTCGCCCGGAAGACCTCGGCATGGGCTCCTTCACCCACGCGATCGAGCAACCGGTAGCGGCCACCGATCACCGTATCCGTGCCGGGCGACCGGCTTCCCGCCCGGGGCTGGCCGGGCAGCGGCAAGCTGCGGGGCCGGTGTTGCCGGCAGACGGAGTCCCAGAGCGTGCGGACCAGATCGGCTTCCTCGGGAAAACGCCGCCGCAGTTCGGCCTCGTCCAGCGTCTCGCCCCCGCGCCGCCGCGCGATCAGCTCTTCCTCCAGCAGTTCGGCCCGCAGCTCCGGCGTCGTCGCAAGACCTGGGTGCTCGGCGAGGTACACTTCGAGCGCTCGTCGCTCGCCGCGTGACCAGCGGTTCTGCAAGTCGATCTTGACCAGCTCGCGCAAGGCCTCCGGGCGGTCAATGGGTGCCAGCCGCTCGACAAACCCGGCCAGGTCCTGCCCCTGATGCGTCGGCCATTGCCGGTCGAAGTCCAGCAACACCGAATCGAGCGTCGGGATCGTTCCTGAGGCGTTCACGTCCGCGCGGTTTTTCTCTTTTTGCTGAGCCGACGGCGCTAGCCGCGGGTTCCGGGGAGCGCGCCATTGGCGGAACGCCGGAACCCGCGGCTAGTGCCGTCGGCTCACGGGATTGCCTTCATTCTAGTCCCCCAGCATGGAGCCGCCTTTGGCTGGTCCCAACTGGTCGTCGTCGCAGTTTGCATTTCACCATCTCGCTCACCCGATTCTGGCTATTCTCTCACTCTCAACCCACCAGCTCGACATTCATCCCGAACGCCGGCAGTTCACTGGCCGGAGCGAACCGGGGCAACTGCATCGGAGCATCAAAGGACTGGGCCGGATTGACGACGGCTGGCAGGTCAAGCGGGCAGGTTTCTGGGCGGGTGTCGGCGTTCGAACTGGCGGCGATCAGGGCAAGGCTGATGAGCAGGGACTTCATGGCGATTCTCCGGTTGGGTTGTTTTCTTTTGCGGGGGTCTTCAGCCCCGTTCTGACAATGGATTCCCACCCGGCCCGGCCCCTGGCCAGGAATCTCCGGAAGTTCCAAAAAAAGGGTTGGCGGCCGCTAAATCACGGTCATCCGCCACCTCCGCCCCCGCCTTTTCCCCACGCCCGCACCCAACCTTCGTTCCATTCTGTTGGTCGACAGAAGCCAACGAAACCTGCTTGCGGTAGCCCAAGATGTTCGGATTGTGGCAAGGGCGGCGAAATGAGTCCCCCGGGAGGTCCGAAGAATGAGCGAATTCAAAGGCAAGGTGAAGGCCATTCAGAGGGGGATGGCCGAACAGCGCGCCATTCCGGTTTGAGCTCGTTGGCAAATTTCGTGCCGGTTCACTTCTTGCCTCGGCCCCCTCTTCCCCGACGGTTCCGCAAGAACGGAACCTTCGGGGGAGAGGGGAGGAAGAATAATCGGGCGCGGGTTGGTTGCGCAATCCCAGGACAAATCTGTCATCGACCGCAACTCTGCCGCGGTAGAATACGGACATGGCCGAACGTGTTTACATCGAAACGACCGTCGTGGGATACCTGACAACCCGATCCAGTCGTGACGTTGTGGTCGCCGGCCATCAGCAAACCACCCACGAATGGTGGGAGAAGCGACGGCACAGCTACGAACTCTGTGTCTCGCAACTGGTACTCGACGAAGCTGGTGCGGGTGACGCACAAGCCGCTGGGGAACGGCTTGCCGTCCTGCGGCCAATGCTGGTACTGGAAACAACTCCGGAAGCTCTGGAACTGGCCAGGGAATTGCTCAAGCACGGGGCGTTGCCGGCGAAAGCAGCTGGCGACGCGCTCCACATCGCCGTCGCAGCCACAATGAAAGTTCCGTTTCTACTGACCTGGAATTGCCGTCACCTCGCCAACGCCGTGATGCGGCCGGTCATTGAAGCGGTCTGCGGCGCTCGCGGATGTACCGCTCCCATTATTTGCACACCCGAAGAACTGCTGGAAACCAGTCCATGAACGATCCCATTGTCGACGAGATTCGCCAGGTGCGGGACGCTTACGCGGCCCGTTTCAACTTCGACCTTGACGCCATGTTCCGGGACATCAAGACGCGGGAACGATTGACCGGACTCAAGTTCGTGGACGGCGTGGCTCGTCAGGGTTCGTCGAATCAAGACATGACACCGGCTTTGACCGCCCTTGCCGTCGCTTCCGACACAAGACCAACCGGGAAATCGTCGGCAGCAGAACGTTAACGGCTGTTCAGGCTGGGTGTCTGCCATTCACTGACGGGACTCTCGGCCTTTGAACCCGGAGGGCACTTCCGGCAACCGCCCCTTCGTGCAGCGAGCCTGTGTTTGGTGGCCTGGTAACCTGGTGGCTGCTTCCGGGAAAACGTGTGGCTGTCGTATGAGCTGACTGACCAAGCGGGAGCTTGGTCACCACGCAAAAAGCTGGTCACCACGCAAAACTCACACCATCAGCTCGTCGATGGTTTTTTGCCAGCGGTCCTGGATGTTCTTGACGAGGCGGCGGACGGTACGTTCCGAGCAGCCGAGGCGTTCGGCGATCTGGTCGTTGTCGAGCTGGTTCATTTTCATCTCCAGCACCTGGCACTCTTCGTCGCCAAGCTTTTTCAGCAGGGCTTCGATCTCGTCGGCCAGTTCGACATCGAGCGAACCCGAGGGGCTGTCGTCGCCAACGTCCCAGCCCGAGCCTTCGCCGGCGGTCAGGTCGGCGAGCGAGGCTTCCTGACCGAGGCCGCGTTTCTTGCGCCCCTGGTCACGGGCCGCGCGTTTGGCTTTCGTGACCGTGATCGCGCACATCAGCCGCCAGAGGGCGTCGGCGTCGGGCAAATCAAACTGGCCGCCCGAGACGCGGCGGAAGAAGGTCCGGAAAACCGACTGGACGACATCGTCGGGGCCAACCCGCCGCTGGAGCCGGCCCGAGAGCTGCCGGGAGGCGATCGCTTCGAGAGCCACGCCGTGCCGTTCCCAGAATTTTCGGCAAGCGTCCGGGTCGCCGCTGCGCAGCCCGGCAATCAGATCGGCATCGGCCTGTGCATCGCTCAAGCAGGTCTCCTTCACCAGCGTCACAGGCCAGTTGGCTTCACTCGCCCGGGTTGGTTCACCGGGTTGCGTCAAACGCCGTGACCAGAAGGTTCAATTATGGAACGCCTGGGGCCAGCCTGCCAGCGTAGCCCGACGGCCGGCAATGGTTTAACTTGGGAACCCGCGGATCGGCCGCAAGTTGCCGTGTCGACGCCGCCGGACGGGAAGGGACTGGCCCTGACCGAACTGACTCCAGAACCAATTGCCGGAAACTGATGACGACCGAGAGCGATCAGGGTGGTGCCGCTGCCAGCGACGAATCCGAGCGGGATCGGTTGAAGTCGGCGGTCACTGACGACGCGGTTTCGAACGAGGAACTGGAGCGGCGGGTCGAGCAGAACCTGCACGGCTTCGAGAGCAACTTCCGCCAGCGCCATCCGGTGGTTTGGTGGCTGACGCTGCTGGTGCCGGTCGCCATGCTGGTGGGGGCGATCATTGCGGTCTGGAGCCTGCGCGGCTGGTTCTTCGCGACCAAGCTGGTCGGGGCGGCGACGGCGACGTTTTTCCTGCTCGGCCGGTTCGTGATCCTGCTGGGCCAGGAGGGCAAACTGGACAGCCAGTTGAACTTTCTCAAACCGTGGGAACTGTTCCTGATGGTTTGCTACATGGACGCGGCGGCCGTGTTGCTGGTCGCCTTCCATGTTGGCGGGCTGTTCCGGCTGCCGTGGCTGGGCAAGCGCGCCCTGTCGCTGGTCGAGGACGCGCGGTTCGTGCTGGACCGGCTACCGTGGATGCGAAAGGCAGCCTTCACGGGCTTGACACTGTTCGTCGCCTTTCCGCTGGCTGCGACTGGTGCGGTGGGGGGATCGATCCTTGGCACGCTGCTGGGGCTCGGTCGCCTGCGGGTGTTTCTGGCGACAGTTATCGGCTGCCTGTTGGGAAACGGGGCCCTTTATTTTGCCGCCGACACACTGGGCCGGTACATCGACACCGACCACTGGTTCTTCAAGTTCGGCGGGATCACGGTGATCCTCTGCGTGATCCTGCTGATGGAGTACCGCTACCGAAAGGGCAAGCAGAAATACCAGGAAGAACACGAACACCCGCCGCCCAGCGAACCCTCCGGACGAGCCGGAAGCGTAGACGACGGGTAACCCTTCAATCCCGTCCATGGCACCATATGCCCGGGGTCAACTCGGTCCAAGGCTCCTGCCCTGGACCGCACTGACCCAAGGCTCCGCCTTTCCGCGATCACGCCATTCCTGGCTTGAGAAGTACGTCAGGGCACAGTCCGAAGACGAGGCAGAGCCTCGGGTTCCCGCCGCGCCGGGATTCCACGGCGGGAGCCGTGGAACGAGTAAAAGGGAGCCGTGGAACGAGTACCCGCGCCCACCTGTCAGGTTGGACTCTCGGGCGGCCGGTCCCGGCCGACCGCTACGAAAACAACTGCCGCCAGGCCGGTGATCGTCAGATTGGCCGGCAACAGGATGCCCCGCGGTTCCAGCCAGCTTTCACAGAACCAGTCTTCCCAGCCGTAGATCAAGTGGACCACCCAGATGACCGTGCCAACGGCCATCGCGCTGATCGCGGCGGAAGTTGGCCGCCGCGGCAACCAAAGTCCGCCCAGCAGTGGCACCACCAGCCCGACCAGCATCAGCGAATAGGCGTCTTCGAGCATCCCGAAAGTCGTGTCGCCGGAAAAGGCCGTCGCAAGACTGAACAGGCTCATCAGCACGATCGCGCACCGATTTACCGTCAACGCACCGAACCGCGCGCGAACATTCTCGCTGACCAGGTTCTGGGCGATCACGCTCGCCGGGGCGAGGACCGCGCCGGAAATGGTCGAGAGCACGGCCGAGACCACTGCGAGGATGAAAACAACCATCAGCGGACCATCCAGCGTCCGATCGGCAAAGCCCATCACCACCGCGCTGGACAGCTCGGGTGCCAGCCGCCCGGCGAGAAGGCCGAGCAGTACCGGGACCAATCCGAACAGCAAATAGACGCCTGCCGAAAGGTAACAAGCCTGCTTGGCCCCCCGCGCCGACCGGACGCAGAGAATCCGCTGGATCAGATCCTGGGCCGGCAGGTTGCCCAGTGCCCCGATCGCCAGCCAGTCCACGGCCAGCAACAGGTCCCGCCGCGAAGGCGCCCCAGACACTGCGGCTTGCACTGTGGTTCGCGTCGCATCCCAGCCCTCGTTCCAAACGACTCCCGTCACCAGCAGCACGAGTCCAACGACGATGATTACCATTTGGACCGCGTCGGTCAGGGCCACAGCGCGCATGCCGCCGAGCAGCGTGTAGACCGTTCCGCCCAGCATCACCAGCACGACGCCAATGTGCTGTTCGATGCCAAAAAGCAGGTGCAGGACTTCGGCCAGCACCACGAACTGGACAGCGATCCAGCCGAAGTAGCTGGGCACCAGCACCAGCGCCGAGACTTTCTCCGCCACCACGCCATAACGTCTGCGGTAGAAGTCACAAAGCGTGACGATCCCCATTTCCCAAAGCGGCCGGGCCAGCCACCACGCGGCCATTAACAGGCAGAGGGCGACTCCGAACGGATCCATGATCGACTTCTTGACCCCGTCGACGGCGACGTTGTCGGCGACCGTCAGCATCACGCCGGCCCCAAACCAGGTCGCGACCAGCGTCAGGCTGGCCATCGCCACGGGCATCGTCCGGCCAGCCAGCACAAACTCTTCTGTCGATCCGTCACGGGCCGCCCACGCCGTCCAGCAGCCGATCCCGAACATCAGCCCGATGTAGGCCACCAGCGTGACCGCCAGCACGTTGGTCCAGAAGGGATCGAGCATCGGCTGTAGAGACAACCTCTGGCGGAAGGGCGATCTGGAAAACCTGAACGGCGCGGGTGGAACAGCTGGGGACAACTGTTCTACACTTTTCAGGGTAGAGCAGTTGTCCCCAACTGCTCGTCTGCAAACTCAGTCCCGGAACCAGCCCCGAGCACCATGGCCAACCTTTCGCCGCCAGCCTGGGATTTGCTGCTTGTCGCTGCCCGCGATGCCGCCGCTCGGCTCGAACGCGATTCGATCCGGCTGGTGCTGGCCGAAAGCTGCACGGCGGGGCTGGTCGCTGCGGCCCTCGGGACGGTGCCAGGTGTCAGCCGTTGGCTGTGTGGCTCGTTGGTGACCTACCGGCCCGCACAGAAGACGGCCTGGCTGGGGGTTTCGGAAGAGTTGTTGGTCCGGTTTACAGCCGAGTCGCCCGAAGCAGCCGGGGCGATGGCCCGCGGGGCGCTCGACCGCACTCCGGAAGCTTCCATTGCGGCCGCCATCACCGGTCATCTCGGACCCGAGGCCCCGCCCGAACGGGACGGGCAGATATTCATTGCCGTGGGAAAACGTGAAACGGATGACCGAAACGCCGCGCTCGAGGCAGAATCGCACCGGCTGGTATCAACCGGCCGGGAGTCCCGCCAGATGGAGGCGGCCCAGCTGTTGCTGCAGGCGGTGGCGCGAATGTAAAGTCCGCCCGTGAAAGATCTTGGCTGGACAGCGCCACATTGACGGGCAATCCTTCGGCTGTCTGGACCGACCAACCTTTGTGTTTGATTCTGTTCACGCTCCCCTGCCAGCTTGACTGGCAGGAAGCCAAGTTTGATGGGCTAGAAAAGTCGATGCGCCGCCCTCTTTTTTTCTTCTTCTGCTCCGCCCACTGCAGCCGAACAGAAGAAGAAAAAAAGGGGTTATTCGAAGCCTCCGCGCTAGCCGTTCAAACTCTTGCTCCTGCCAGATGAACTGGCAGGGGGCTGGCAGGCAGGGGGCTGGAAACGGAGGACTCTGCGCAACGAAACTGCCCTCCAGGACGGGAGGGCAGTCAATTGAAACCAATTCCGCGAAGGAAAACTCAGCCCCTACTTGCCGGGGGGCAGGATTACGCTGTCGATCACGTGGATCACGCCGTTGGCGCACTCGACGTCGGTGGCAATGACTTTCGAACAGCCGTTGAGCATCACGATTCCGTCCTCAACCTTGATCGAGATCGGCGATCCCTGCACTGAGGTCGCTTCCTCGAGGTTTACGACATCGGCTGCGAGGACTTTGCCCGAAACGACGTGATAGGTCAGAATCGCGACGAGCTTGTCCTTGTTTTCTGGCTTGAGCAGCGACTCAACCGTACCCTCGGGAAGTTTGGCGAAGGCCTCATCGGTGGGTGCGAAGACAGTGAAGGGGCCTTCCCCCATCAGGGTCTCGACCAGCCCGGCAGCTTCAATCGCGGCGGCCAGCGTGTTGAACGAGCCGGCTTCGACCGCAGTTTCGATGATGTTTTTCGGCATCGAGGTCTGGGTTTCGGCCGGCGGCAGCAGAACGCTGTCGATCACGTGAATCACGCCGTTCGAGCAGGCAATGTCGGTCTTGAGGACTTGTGTGACGCCATTGAGGTAGACCTTTTCGTCGCGGACTTCGATCGCGACCGACTGGCCCTGGACGGTTTTGGCTTCGCTCAGCTGGACCACGTCCTTGGCCATCACGGCACCGGAAACGACGTGATACGTCAGGATCGCGACGAGCTTGTCCTTGTTCTCGGGTTTGAGCAGTTCCTCCACGGTTCCTTCGGGCAGTTTGGCGAAGGCCTCATCGGTTGGGGCGAAGACGGTGAAGGGACCTTCGCTCTTGAGCACCTCGACGAGCTCGGCGGCCTTGACGGCTGCGACGAGCGTGTTGAAGGCACCGGCACCCACGGCCGTGTCCACGATGTCGGCCTGTTTCGCCTCGTCCTGGTCCTGTTGTGCGGCGGTCGCCACCATCTGGGTTGCCGGGCAAGCTGCCTTTTGTGCCGAAGCCGGACATGTGCCTTCCTGAGCGGAAGCCAGCCCCGTCAATCCCGCGAAAGCCAGTGCCACCAAACCTGTTTCAATCAACGATTTCATCGCAATCACCTCAAAATTGTGTTCCGCAACCAGCCAATGTCCGGCGAAACGCGTGCGGGAGAAGTTCGCTCGCCAGATTAACGTCAGGCGGTCAACCGGAATCGCAAGGCGCAATTCAACAGGGAAGGGAAAGATTTTTTTCCTCGTTCCACGGCTCCCGCCGTGGAATCCCGGCGCGCCGGGAACCCGAGGCTCAGCCTCGTTGCCGCATGGTGTCGTAGAGCCGGCGGTTGTCAGCAGGTTTCAGGAACCGGAGCGATGAAGGCGGAGCCTTTGGTCAGTGCGGTCCAGGGCAGGAGCCCCGGACCGAGTGGAGGCTCTTTCGTCGCTGACGCTTCCGGCTCGTTTGTCAGCGCGGTCAGCTCTTGCCGCGGTGCGAGTCGAAGCCCTCGATGCCGAGGTCTTTGAGCGGCTTTTCGAGCAGGTCGTTGCTGAAGTCGGTTTCGAGGTCTTCGGCCGGGTCGTAGGGCTGGACGTAGAGCCGGTTGGCGCGGACGGCAATGACCTTGATCTTCTGTTTTGGCTCGACCGAAAAGCCCTCGCAGACCGCGTCGTAGCTGCGGCCGCCAATTTGCACCATCCCGCTCGGCAACATCGGGGTCAATGCAGTGCCGCGCTGGCCGACCAGCTCGCGAAGCGTGCGACGGTGCTCGTCATCGGGCAGAATCTCATCTTGCGACTGCGGGCCCAACAGGATCCGCCGGCCGATCGGCGTGCTGGGCCAGACTTTCACGAGCAACATCAACAGGCCAGGAATCGCCATGACGGTGGCGAGCAGGACCACGGCCCCCGCCGGGACGCTTTGCATGAACGCCAGCACGATCCCTGAAACCACAAGAATCGTGGCGATCACTCCCAGCAGTCCGGCCGAGGGGATGAACATTTCAAACACGATCACCACCGCCGCAAGGGCAAGCAGGATCAGGGACCAGGCGAGGGGAGGCATGCAGAACCAGTGAAAACAGGGAATCTCGACGGATCAGTACAACGGCTTTTCGGACAATTGATTCTAGTCCGCCGACGGAGTGTAGAGCAGTTGTCCCCAACTGCTCGCAAGCGCCATGTCTTCCATTCTGCCCCATTCCGGGAAACCAGGCTGACGAGCAGTTGGGGACAACTGCTCTACACTCAAGCCGATCAAGTAACCGGCCGGACGAGGACGTGATTGCCGGTGATTTCGACGACTTCGACGCGGATGCCGGGTTCGA
The DNA here is from genome assembly GCA_031405895.1 of Planctomycetota bacterium. GTDB lineage: Bacteria > Planctomycetota > Planctomycetia > Pirellulales > Pirellulaceae > BJ22. The sequence goes on along the minus strand of JANOFL010000349.1, from coordinate 8,260 downwards.
CGGCGACGCCTTCCGAAATGACGTCGACCAGCTGACTGCCGAAGCGGGCCTTGCCGGCCGGGATCAGTCGCGTGGTGACAGTTCCCATGGCGCCGACAGAGGGCAGCTTGCGGTGCGCGCTGCCCGCTACGGCCTCGGCGACCGGGTCGCTGGCGGGAGGCTTGAGCATCAGACGTTTGAAGTAGGGCGTCTCGGGCAGGACGTGCCGGAAAAGCAGCACCGCGCCGATGAAACCGGCTCCGGCGCCCGCGACCATCAATAACGACCCTGGAAGCTGGGCCAGTTCTTCGGAGGTTCGCGGAATCACGAACGTCTGGGCCGCGAGGACAATCGCCACAACCATCATCAACATTCCGGCGATCCCAAACAGGCCGAATCCCGGCAATACGAACAGCTCGATCAGGATGAAGCCCAAGCCGAGCAGAAAGAGCAGGATTTCAAACCACTCGGCGCTGCCGCCGAGATAGTGGCTCCAGAAATAGAGCACGAGGCAAAGCGTGCCGAGGAAGCCTGGCAGGCCGACGCCCGGCGTCGACATCTCGGTCATGACCAGCATGAAGCCGAGGAACAGCAGCCAGACCGAGATCATCGGACTGGCCAGGGTCCGGGCGAACGAGAGCAGAAAAGCATCGGTCCGGGTCGGCTTGAGCGACTCCGGTGCCTCGGCCAGCTGGTAATAGACGGCAATTTCGGGATCGGTCTCGATGAACGAGCGGACAATGCCGTCGCCTTCGCCATCGACTGCAGCGAGACCTTCGGCTGAAGGCGCCGCGCCGAGCAGCTGCCAGTTCGTTGCGTCCGCGAGGGCAGCCTGCTGGCCGGAATTCAGCCAGCGGATCTGGCCGGTCTGGGCGTTGCGGTAACGGTTGACTTCGGCGGCCGGATCGAGCATCGCCAGCACCAGGCCCGGATCGCGCTCGATGTCCGCAGCCAGCTGTCCGGCATCTTCGACGAGTCCGGAGTCATTGGCCAGATCGACACCGGGCTTCCACGGCCCGCCCAGCCGGCCCTCGCGCGGCATCAGCAGATGGTCGCAAGCCAGCGCGATCACGGCCGCCGGCCCGCGGGCCTGGCCTTCGATCCAGGCAGCTGTGCGGATGCGGGAGGGATCGAATCCGGCGAGAAAACCGGCCAGCTTGAAACACGCATCGAGATCGCCGCCGGGGCTGTCGATGGCGAGGATCACGAGATTGGCCTGGCCCTCATTGCGGGTCCGCTGGTCGATCGCGCGAATCACCCACTCAACCGTCTGCTCGTCGATGTAGCCATGCAGTTCCTGCCGCAAGCCGCGGAGGGGGCCTTCGATGGCGATGTCGTTCTCGACCCGCGAGAGGTCGGTGCCGAGCAGCTGGGCGAGACCTTCCTTGCCAGCCACCGAACGGCAGTTGGCGGAAAGCCGCTTGAGCTGGGCGGCCGAATAGAGAGGCGTGCTGCCGGGAGTGGACAGGGTCTCCGACTCGATGACTTTTCCCGCGGCTTCGAGCTCACGGAGCTGGTCTTCTTCCGCCAGCAGTTCACCATCGGCCGTCCGCACGGAGTGCAAGCCGATAGCCGGGTCGATCATGCTCAAGGTCAGCTCGACCGGAATCAGCAGCCGCTGGCCGGCCAGATTGCGGTAGATGTCGCGGGCCAGCGGATCGGGTCGATCGAGGCCCATGTCGGCGCGGCCCAGCGACATGTTTTCGTCAAGCACCAGCAGGTCGGTGCAAACGGCCGCCAAGACCGCGTGGCCAACCAGAGCCGGGGCGTCAACGGCCTGGCCCGGCGGCGGTGCCGTTCCCGTCCCGCCCCGTCGCGGTGGAATCCAGCTGACGACTTGCACCCGGTTCAACTCGCCGCCCGCGAGGAACTGGGCCAGCTCCATGCAGTCGCTCAGCTGGCTGCCGCGACCGTCCTGGGTAACCGAGGTGGCGAACTCGAGGATCACCAGCGGGCGGTCTTCGGGCCGGACCACATCGGGTGCTGCGGCCGCCACCTGGCCAATCGCCGACCTGAGCTGCTGGACGGTCTGGTGCCCGATGGGCAGCTCGACTCGAATCATCCGGGCCGTGCGGCCGGTCGCGCCGCCAGGCTTGTCATTCTGCCAAGCCTCGATTTCACCCGGACCTGACAACAGAAACAGCGCCGCCAGGCTGCCCGCGAAACGTGCATACCAGCCGTGTTGACTGGCGGATGTTGCCGCGCGCGGCTTGCCGGAACAGATAGGGTGCAACATGTCGGGACTGGAGGCGAAGAGGTGGACCTGGACGAGACAATCTTACGTCCGGGCGCGGCAACCGTTGATTGGTAATTCGGTGCCGGACCAGTGGCTCTTGGCGGAATCCGGCCACCCAACCCGTGAAACCGGACTGACGGCTGGTGAGTACGCGGTCGGCGGCAGGCGGGGAACGGTCCGCCTTTTGGGGGATTTCTTTGTCAGTATCTGGCGGGTGTCCTGCGCCAGGTGGCCAGGTTCCGGGTTTTGAAGTCGCGCTTTTAATACCAGCCCGCAGCGCAAGCAAGGGAAAACACAGCCCCCGGGCTGGTCCTTGCTTGCGCTGCGGGCTGACGCCCAATGCCGCTCGCTTTGGGCTCCAAATTAGCTGGCACATTCCATTTGCCGTCCGCAGTTCCGCATTTTTTCTGGCGGACGGCAAATGGAATGTGCCTGCTACCATACGGACCATGCTGAAGAAGTTTGTACTGATCTATCTGTTGCTGCACGTCGCGGCGATCGTGATGCTGCTGATGTTTATCAGCGCTGCGATCAGCCGGCACTGGACCGACGCGACCCGGCTGCAGATGGAACAGCTGGCGACGGTCATGCGGTTCAGTCTGGAACAGTCTGGTGATCTGCCGGGTAGCGACGCCGAGGCTGGTCTTTTGCGGCAGCTGGCGAAACAGTCGGGGCTGCGCATTTCGGTGATCGGCAATGACGGGACGGTTCGTTTTGACTCGGATGCCGATCCGGCCGGAATGGAGAACCACGCCGACCGGCCAGAGTTGCAGGCTGCGATCCGCGAGGGAGTGGGCTTTGCCAGCCGGTCGAGCCGGACCACGGGTGCCGCGACGAGCTATTTTCTGTTGCCACTCAAGGAGGGCCAGCCGGCAACGGAGTTTCTGCGGATCGGGGCTGCGGACACCCGCTTGATTGCCGGCCGGCGTTCGTTGCAACGGCTGATCTGGCTGTTTGGCCTGAGTCTGGCCGCGCTGGCGGCGACCGCGATGTGGGCCTATGCCTTCCGGCAAATCCGGCCGATGCGGGAATTTTCCGACGCGGCGCGGCGGATTGCCGCGGGACAGCTGGAAACCGTGCCAGCCGTGCTCGACCGGAATGACGAATGGCGCGACCTGTCACTGGCCTTTCGCCACATGCAGTCCGAGCTGTCGCAGCGCGAAAGCGGTCTGGTCGAGAACAGCGACCGGCTTGAAGCCGTCCTCAGCAGCATGGTGGAGGGCGTCATCGCCGCCGACGCGGCTGGACGGATCATGCTCGCCAACCAGGCGGCATGCGACATGCTCGAGTTGAGCCAGCGGGACATGGTCGGGCGGAAGCTGCTCGAACGGATCCGCGTCCCGCAGCTTCAGGCGGCGATCGAACGGACCCAGCTCCAGCGGACCTATTCCAGCGTCGAGTTCCAGACCTTTCACCGGCTGCGGCGGACGATTACGGCACGCGTTTCCTGCCTGCCCGGCAGCGGCACGCCCGGCGTGACCCTGGTTTTGCATGATGTGACCGAGCTGCGAAGTCTGGAAACGATGCGCCGCGATTTCGTGGCCAACGTTTCACACGAACTGAAGACGCCGCTTTCGTCGATCAAGGCCCTCGCCGAAACCCTCCGTCTTGGCGCGATTGACCACCGGCCCCAGGCCCACGAGTTCGTCGTCCAGATTGAACAGCAGGCCGATCTGCTCAACAAGCAGATTCAGGACCTGCTCCAGCTCGCCCGCGTCGAATCGGGCCAGGCGAGTTTCGAGATCGCCCGCGTTCCACTCGCCACGCTGCTCGACGACCGGCTCAAGCTGCTGGCCGGGGAAGCCGAGGTCCACCGGATCAGCCTGCAGCTTGAGCCGGTCGACGCGGCGCTCTACGCGCGGGCTGATGCCGAGGCCATTGGCACGATCATCGACAACCTGCTCACCAACGCAATCCGCTACAGCCCGCCGGGCGAAACGGTTCAGGTCAAGGCATGGCTCGAAGACGACCGGGCCATCGTCGCTGTGATTGATCACGGGATCGGGATCGCCCCGGAGCATCACGCCCGGGTCTTTGAGCGGTTCTACCGGGTCGACCGGGCCCGCAGTCGCGAGGCGGGCGGGACTGGGCTCGGCCTGTCGATCGTCAGGCATCTTGTTCAGGCGATGGGCGGCAGTGTCCGGCTCCGCAGCGAGATCGGCAAAGGCTCCACCTTTCTGGTGGGCCTGCCGGGCGGCAGCTCGGTGCCCGCGGCCTGAGGGGCCTGCGACATTTCCGACACGTTTTCCAGCGCGCTCAACGAGAAAACGTGGCCAAAGCCTGCAGTGGCAGCCCCTTAACCCATTCTTCACTTTCGGCGGCTAAAATCCGGTCCAAAACCAAGTTCAAAACCATTCAGGCCGATTGCATGTTGCCGAACGAACGAATTCCAGTACCGATCAATTCCCAGGCCTTCACTGTCGGCGTGTGGCCAAAACGGCCCGGCTGCCGCTGGCTGCCTGCTGCCTGTCTCGCTAGCCTGCTCCTGTTCACCGCTTGCGAGCGGCCACCGAATGGCAGCCCGGGCGGGAATGGCAAACCTTCCGCCGACGAACCGGCCACCAGCACGCTGGCTGGTACGATCAACATCGAAGGCTCCAGCACGGTCGAGCCGATCGCAATCCGCGCGCGGGAAATGTTCTCGGCCGTTCATCCCAACGTCAATGTCGCGGTGTCAGGGCAGGGGACCAGCAACGGCTACTCTGCGCTCGCGCGACGCGAATGCGACATCTGTGACGCTTCGCGACCGATGAAGGCATCCGAGCTGGAGGCCCTGCGGGCGGGCAAGGTCGGCTTCATCGAATTGCCGGTCGCCTTCGACGGTCTGACCATCGTGGTCAACAAGGAGAACGATTTCGTCCAGCAGCTGACCGTCGATCAGCTCAAGCGGATCTTCCGCGAAGACCTCGCGGCGACGACCTGGCAGGATGTCGACCCGGCCTGGCCCGCCGAGAAGATCGCCATCTACGCTCCAGGCATCAAGTCAGGGACGCATGATTACTTCGTTGAAGTCATCGGCAAGGAAGACAAGAAAGGTCTGCGCAGCGACGAGCAGACGACGCTCAGTGAAGACGACAAGCAGCTAGTGCTTGGTGTCCGGGGCGACCAGTACGCGATCGGTTTCTTTGGCTTCGCCTACTACCAGGCCAATACGGACAACCTGCGGGCCGTTCCGATAGTCAATCCGGACACCAGCGAACCGGTTGTGCCCACGGCAGAGACGATTGAAACGGGAACCTACTCGCCGTTCAGCCGGCCGCTGTTCATGATCGTCAACGCCGAGGCCTGCCAGCGCACCGAAGTCCGTGAGTTCGTCGATCATCTGCTGGGCCAAATCGAAGAAATCGTCAAGGAAGCCGGCTATGTGCCGCTTCCCGCCACAATCACCGAAACCGCCCGGCAGCATGTGGCCGACGATGTCCAGGGGACCCACTTCCTGCTGGAAGACGGCGCCAGCCGGGAAGGCAAGCTGGCCGAACAGTTCACCGCCGGGAACGCGGTCAGGTAGCAGGCAGGAATTACGCATTACGAGTTATGAATCAAGAATTGCGAAGTCGTGATTCGTGAGCCTGAATCCGTAATTCTGATTTCGTAATTTTGAGTTCACCGTTCCATGACCTCCGAACCCGAACCATCGCTCGCCGGGCCACTCGATTTTTCCAGCCTCGCGACCGTTTCGACCCGCGTGACGCGGCGGCGGGAACGGGTGGTCTTTGTCCTGCTGGTGGCCTGCTCGCTCGTTTCGCTGGCGACCACGGTCGGAATCATCGTGATGCTCGCCTGGGAATCGGCCGGCTTTTTTCTCAATGAGCAGATCAAGCTTGGCTCGTTCCTGACCGACAACCGCTGGACGCTGGGCCAGTCCCAGGGGGACCTGCATTACGGCATCCTGCCGCTGCTTTCGGGCACGTTCCGGATCACCGCGATCGCGATGCTGATCGCGTTGCCGCTGGGACTGGTCACGGCGGTCTACCAGAGCGAGTTTGCTTCGCCACGCGTGCGGGCCGTGCTCAAGCCCACGCTGGAGCTGCTGGCCGGGATCCCGACTGTGGTGCTCGGTTACTTCGCGATCGTGTTCATCACGCCCTGGCTGCTCCAGCCCTGGGGCGATTTCAAGACCTTCAATGCGGCCGCCGCCGGGATCGCCGTCGGCATCCTCTGCCTGCCGCTCGTCACATCGCTTTCCGAAGACGCCATCCGGGCCGTCCCGCGGTCACTCCGCGAAGGGGCCCTCGGGCTGGGTGCCACCAAGCTCGAGATGGTGGTCCGGGTGGTCCTGCCTGCGGCGCTGTCCGGGATTGTGTCGGCTTTCCTGCTGGCCCTTGCCCGGGCGATCGGCGAGACGATGGTGGTCGCGCTGGCGGCCGGCAGCACGCCGACCTGGACGTTGGACCCCCGCGTGCCCTCCCAGACGATGACCGGCTTTATCGTCAACACGTTCCAGAGCGATGTGGTCGAGCCGGGTTCGCTGAGCTACTACTCGATCTACGCGGTGGCGGCGGTGCTGTTTCTGATCACGCTGCTGCTGACTCTCGCCGGGGAGTGGATCCGCTTCCGGTTCCGTGAGCGCTATCAGTAAACGGAACTGCCATGAACCCGCCCCCGATCCAGGCTCCCCGCAATTTGCGAACCGCTCCGACCCGCGACCGGCGGCGGAAGTGGTTCAACAGCCTGTTTTCCGTCGTCTGCCTGCTCGCTGCCGGACTGGCCACGGTCGTTCTCGTCACGCTTCTGCTCGCGATTCTCGGCAAGGGCGGCCTCTGGGTCGACTGGCAGTTCCTGACCGCGGGGCACCGCGAGAACAAGCCGCTTGAAAGCGGCATCGGCCCGGCGATCATGGGTTCCCTGATGATCTGCGCGATCTGCTCGCTGTTCGCCCTGCCGGTCGGCATCGCGACGGCGATCTTCCTGGAAGAATACCAGCCCCAGTCGCGCGGCCTGCAGTTTTTCCACGGCCTCGTCCAGCTCAACATCAGCAACCTCGCCGGCGTCCCCTCGATCGTTTATGGCATCCTGGGCGTGACCGCGTTTGTTTACATGTTCGGCGCGTTCGGCAAGATCGAAACGGGTCGCCCGCCGGCATGGGAATTCGGCGCCCGGCACGCCTGGCAGCTCAAGTCGCTGGGCGACCAGTGGCTCCAGATTCCGGATGCGGATCCGGCCCAGCCAGGCATCCGCATCGAGGGTCCGCGCCCGATCCGTTTCGCCGACGGTTCGAACTCGGTGCTGAACGTGATCGCGGCCGGCGCGCCGGTCCCGGAAGATGTCGCACTCAGGAACCGCACCGTCCGTGCGGGGGCCGCCGCCTCAATCGTCCGGCTCAACTCGTTCTGGTATTTCCATCTGCCGTTGCACAAGAGCATCCTCGCCGCCGGACTGACGCTCGCGCTGGTGATCCTGCCGATCATCATTATCGCTTCGCAGGAAGCTCTGCGGGCCGTGCCGGGCAGCATTCGCGAAGCCGCCTTTGGCCTCGGCGCGACCCGCTGGCAGTCGATCCGCAAGGCCGTCGTTCCCGCCGCAACGCCCGGGATCATGACAGGAGCGATCCTGGCGCTCAGCCGCGCCCTGGGGGAAGCCGCTCCCCTGCTCGCAGTGATGGGCGGGGTCCTTTCCACCAGCGGCCTGACCAGCCTGATGGACAAATCTCCGACCCTGCCCGTGACCATTTTCCGCTGGTCGCACGACGAAAACGTGATGTTCGAGAACCTCGCGGCGGCCGCGATTATCGTGCTGTTGCTGCTGTTGCTGCTGATGAACGCCGTGGCGATTCTGATACGATATCGGGCCGAGCAGCAGCGGGGCTGATGATGAGGGATCTGACGCCAAATGGTGCAGTCTTCGGAACCGTTTGCGGTCGGACCCGCTTCCGGAGTCTGGGGTGGATTCCCGCCGGAACATTGCCTTCCGGAATGAGCTGAGCCATGTCGAATCCATCCACCGCGTCCGGACCCGCCGCCACGCTCGGCCCCCGCCCGCACCGGAACCCGGCCATGAGCCACGACGATGTCTTGCCGGTCACGGATGCGGGGCCGCCAGCCTTGC
>JANOFL010000344.1:0-16265 GCA_031405895.1 Planctomycetota bacterium | reverse complement strand
CAAGGGATCCTCCAAGACCCCTTGCTTGCGCTGCGGGCTGGTATTGTGTCGTTGTGTCACCGGCAAATCCGGATTTTTGACAGGCCACCCCCACCCTCCCCACGCCGCTCAAAGCAGCGGCGGGGGAGGGAGCCGGAAAGTTGGTTGTTTTGCTCCGGCGACGGTTTGATGTCATGTTTGACGCAAACCGCGTCATGCGCCTGGCCGAAGGCGTCTTGGCGAGTTGAAGTTGCCCGACTTTTCGCGGCGGAACTATACTGGCGGGTGAGGCTCCGTCCCGGCGGTGCCCCGGGGATCTGTTTGGACTTTGCACCCGACTGGAACGCGATGACAGGTACGAAGACACTCTGCGCGGGCCTCGCCCTGGCGCTCGGCTTGGCCTCAAGCGGTTGGCTGGGCGGACAGGATTTCCTGCACGAGCCGCGGCCATTGGCTCCGGGCGTGCTGGAAGTGATCGAACCGGTTCTCGATGCCCGGGACAGCTATTCCATCCCGATGCGGTTGCCCGACCTGACAGCGGAGGCTTACGAAGGAAATTTTACGCCGCAGTCGCAAACCCTTCATGGCCAGACCCGGCATGTGATCCTGTTCCGCAATGTCTGGCAGGTTGAATTCGCGACCACCGGCCTGCGGCAAATCAAGCTGGCCTACCGTCGTCCGGACGGCTCGACCGAAAACCGGCATTACTGGTACCTCGTTTACCGGCTCCGCGATCCGGGCAAGAGCTTGAGTTACGAAGACGTCAGCAAACAGGCGGCGTTCGAGTACATCAGCAAGGAACTGCGGTTTGATGTTTCAAAGACCGACCGCTCGCTTGGACCGGGAAGCGTGTTGCCCGGCTTCTCGCTGGAGGGCTGGGTCACGGACCCCGACGGCGCGCGAACCCTGGTCTCGTATCGTGACCAGTATCTGCCTGAAGTCGTCGGGCAGATCCAGCGGATCGAGGATCCCAATATCCGGCTCTATAACCAGCAGGAAATCTCGACGAAGGAGATTCCGCTGGCCGAGACAGAATCCGCTCCGGGGCTTTGGGGTGCCGCCGTCTGGGAAGGCGTTGATCCCCGCGTCAACTATGTGTCTGTGTTTGTCAGTGGCCTGACCAATGCCTGGCAGATCGATCCGGCCAGCCGCGATGCGGCGACGATGGCGGAAACCAGGGTGGTCCACAAGACCTTGCAGCTGAATTTCTGGCGGCCGGGGGACGAAGTCCTGCAGCATCGCGACGAAGTGCGGTATGGAATTCCGCTCGTGGACGAGCCGGCCGAGCAGATTGAAATCTGCCGCCGTTACCGCCTGCCTGGCCCGGTACTGCGGGTTTTTGCCCAGGACGACCTGACCCTGCAGGAGGTCTTCCTGACTGAGGTTGACGGGCAAGTCGATCTGGCCGACCTGAACTCGCCCCTGGTTGCGCAGCTCGATCAGGGTGAGGTGCCCGAGTCGCTTGCCGCGGCGCTCACGGATTTCGGAATCGAGATTCCTGCCGGAGGCCTGCAGGCGGAGATTCCTGGCCGCTGGTGGTCGTTCAAGACCGAAAATGAAGGGGTCCAGAAATCGTACCGGATCAGGATGCAGCCGCAGTTCTGGGAAAAAGATGGCGACGGGATCCGTTTCATCCGCTCCCTTGAAAATTTCTGGGTTTACCGCTAGGTTTGGGGCTTCGCCAGCCGCTTTTTGGGGCCGGCCAGTTCGCCCCCGGTTACCCGCGTTTTGGTTGAGTCATGGCACACAAGAAGGGTCAAGGATCCAGTCGCAACGGCCGGGATTCCAACGCCCAGCGGCGCGGCGTCAAGCACTTCGGTGGTGAGCAGGTTTACGCCGGCAACATCATTGTCCGCCAGGTCGGCAACAAGTTTCGCGCCGGCCGCGGAGTGGGCCAGGGCGGCGACTTCACCCTCTTCGCGCTCGTTGACGGCCACGTGAAGTTCGATCAGGAAGGCCGCCGCGTCAACATCGTGTCGGCAGCCCAGGGTTGAGCCACGCTGGCTGACTGGTTGCAGGTCATGCCAGAAACACCGGTGGTCCATCCAGCTTGTCGGGTTTCAGGCTTCACGATCAAGGGTCCTTGGCTGTTGGACGTCGTGTTTGACGACGGCACGGAGAGGAGCATTGATTTCCGGCCAGTATTGATCGGCGAACTGTGGGGTCCCCTGCAGAATCTGGCACTTTTCAACAAGGTTCAGATCGATCCGGTGGCACATACCCTGGTCTGGCCCAATGGAGCCGACTTTGATCCAGCGACGCTCCACGACTGGCCGGATTGTCTTCCCCACCTGAAGAAGCTGGTGTCGTCCTGGCATCAGTCGGTTGCGGAAGAATAACTGGATTGGAACGACACGGGGTTTGCGCATGTTTGTTGACCGGGTTGAAATCGAGGTCTTTGCGGGCGATGGCGGCAATGGCTGTCTGAGCTTTCGCCGCGAGAAGCATGTTCCGCTGGGCGGGCCGGATGGCGGCAACGGCGGCGATGGCGGCGACGTGATCATCGAAGCCCGGGCCGGGGTCGACAGCCTCGCCGTCGTTTCGCAACAGAAACACTGGCGCGCGACGCGTGGTGGGCATGGCAAGGGTGCTCTCCGCGAGGGTCCCCAGGGTGAAGACTGCCAGCTGGTCGTTCCGCCCGGCACGCTCGTCATCGACTCGGCCGGGCAGTTTGTACTCAAGGACCTGGCCACGGCCGGAGATACCGTCATCGTCGCCAGCGGTGGCAAGGGCGGGAAAGGCAACGCCCGGTACAAGTCGTCGACCAACCAGGCACCCCGCAAGTTCACGCTGGGTGAACCCGGCGAGCGCCGCCGCCTGATTCTGGAGCTCAAAGTCATCGCCGACGTCGGCGTGATCGGCAAGCCCAACGCCGGCAAAAGCACCTTGCTCAGCCGTCTCTCCCGGGCCCGGCCGGAAATCGCTGATTATCCCTTCACCACCAAACATCCCAACCTTGGCATCGTCGAAGTCGACCGTGACCGGAACTTCGTCCTCGCCGACATTCCCGGGCTGATTGAAGGTGCCCACCGCGGGGTCGGGCTGGGGCACGACTTTCTCCGCCATGTCGAACGCTGCGGAGTGCTGCTCCATCTTGTCGAGCCGGCCCCCATGGATGGGACTGATCCGGTCGAAAACTGGCAGGCGACGCGGCAGGAACTGGAGCTTTACGATCCGGCGCTCGCACAGCGCCCCGAGCTGGTGGTGATGTCCAAAAACGAACTGCCGGATGCGGAAGAGGCCCACACACGGCTGGAGCAGGCGGTTGGCCGGGAAGTGCTTTCCATTTCCGCCGCGACGGGCGATGGGCTGAAGGAGCTGGTGCGCCGGACCTTTACAGTGCTTGTTGAGTCGCGCCGGGCAACCGCCGGGGCGACTTCCTGACCGCTCCCCATCTCCCGGCGCTGCCGGAGCAGCGGGTACGATCACCGCATGTTGATCGCGGCGGACATTGGCAACAGTGGCATCCGGCTGGGAGCATGGGATTCCCTGTCCCAAGGTGAACCCGCGCTCTGGCGGGCAACGATTCGTGGTCCCGGCCAGTTCGGGGAGCTTGACGGGCGAATCGGCTCGCCAACGGCCCGCTGGCTGGTTTCGAGTGTCAACGCGCCCCGCCTGGCCGCGCTGCGCGGCTGGCTGGAATCGTCCCGTCCTGCCGATCGCATGCGCTGTTTGACGCATCAGGACCTGCCCTTGCGACTGGCGGTTGAACGACCGGAGAAAACGGGCATCGACCGGCTCGTGGCCGGGTGGACGGCCTGGTCACACCAGGCCCGACACGAACCCGCATCCGTGATCGTGGTTGACGCCGGTACGGCTGTGACTGTCGACTGGGTCAGCCGGGAAGGAGTCTTTGAAGGAGGCAATATTTTTCCCGGTGCGCAGGCCTGCTTCGACTGGTTATCGAAAGGCACGGATCAGCTGCCGGAGGTTGACGGAGCAGGATTCCCGGACCTTCCCTTCGGGCGAAACACGGTCGACGCCATGCTGAGTGGAGTCTTCCGGTCGCAAGCCGGAGGCATTTGCCGGCTCGTCGGGAACCTGCGGGAAATGGCTGGCCAGCCCGACCTTCCGGTCTGGATGACAGGCGGCGGGATTGCTGCCATCCGCAGCCTGCTGCCGATCGACTGGATCCACCAGCCAGAGCTCGTGCTGCGCGGTCTGCATGATCTTGCCGCGAACCTTTCATGACCCAGCGCACCAGCCAAACTTCTTTTGCGGTCCTGACTGCTCCCGGTCCGGCGGCGATTGCGGTGGTCGCAGTGTGGGGATCCGCAGCGGCTGATTCGCTTGCGAGATTGACCGGCGGCAGCACGCCGCCAGTGCGGATTCCCGTCGGCCAGTTTCGGCTTGTCCCCTGGCTGGGACCGGATCTCGACAAAGATCCGGATACCGCAAGCGGACTCGCCGAAGACGTGCTCGTTTGCCGTTTCGACGACCAGTCATTTGAGATCCATTGTCATGGGGGAGCCGTTGCATCGCGACGGATTGTTCGCGATCTCGAACGTCTCGGTGCCCAGGAGTCGGGACCCGGGAACTGGCTGGCCCGTTCATTGCCCTGGCAAGCTGTCCGCTGCCAGCTGGCTTTCGCGCACTGTACGACGGTTCGCACGGCGGAGCTGGTGATCCGCCAGGGTGAATGCTGGGGACAGCTTGTCGCCCGGATCCGGGCTGGGCTGGAATCCGGCAAGTTTGCCGGCGTTCTGGAACTGGTCGACGCGGCCATTGCGTGGAACGCCGGCGAACAGAATCCCGACGGAAGCCCATGCGTTCGTTTTCAGCAGCTGCTGGAACCACGATCGATCGTGCTGTTCGGTCCTCCCAACGCGGGCAAGAGCAGCCTGCTCAACCGTCTGACCGGGTTTGAGCGGAGCATTGTCCATCCCGAAGCGGGCACGACGCGCGATGTGGTGACCAGCCATTCCGCGATTGGCGGCTGGCCGGTCGTTGTAGCCGACACAGCCGGCCTCCGTGATGCGGGCCAGCCGGTGGAACAGGCCGGCGTGGCGCTGGCCCGTTCCGCGATCATCCTCGCCGGCTTGCGACTGCTGGTGATTGACTGCGCCAATCCACCGGCCCTGGAAACCTGGCACGCACTGGTCGCGCTCCAGCCCGATCTGGTCCTCGCCAACAAGGTCGACCTGGCTCCAGTCCCGAGGCTTTCAGGCGACCTTCAACCTCTTGGCGTTTCGGCTCTCGCCGGCCACGGCATTGAAATCCTGCTCGACCAGATCGAATCCCTGCTCGAATGCCGGCAACCTCCCGCGGGGCTCGCCGTTCCGCTGGATCAAGAGATGGTGTGCTGGCTGCAATCCATGCAGGCCGGTTTGCGGCAGTGTGATCCCAACTCGATTCGCACGCTGCTGGGCCAGGGCTAGAACGGGTGGCCTGTCAACGATGTCGTGGGGGATTGAAGCCTGAAGCGTAAGCGAAGCAAATGCCGCTGCGGACTTCGCTTGCGCTTCAGGCTTCAATCAGATCAATCCAAGATTTCAGCGCTGACGGTCCACTAGAGCAGTCCCCGGGCCTTGATCTCGAGGTACGTGTTGACGATTCGCGGGGTCAGTTCTTCGGGCCTCGCATCGAGCGTCAGGATGCCGTAGCTGGCAAGCTCCGCAATCGTCTGTTCGCGCCAGGCCGCGATGCTGGCCGCGGCAATTGCGGTGGCGCTCTGCGACAGCGCTTCGGAACTGTTGCCGGCTGCATGGTCCGGAACGGCGGCGGGAACCAGCCGGTCATAGAGGTCGTGATCGCGGAGAAAAACGGCCAGCGGCAGGTGGCGGCCGGCCTGGATCCGGAGATAGTCGCGCACAATCCGGGCGTTGACTTCATCCATCAGGTTGGTAATGAGGACCACCAGGGAACGCTTGCGGACTTTTTGTTCGAGGTACAGAAATGCCTGGTCGAACCTCGATTCCGTGTAATGTGCGAACTGGTCAAAGGTCGCGTGCAGCAACCGGTTGACCTGCCCGGTGCCCGAACGCGGTGGCGTGAATCCGAGGATCCGGTCGGCGAACAGGATCAGGCCAACCGAGTCACCCCGCGAGAGCGCGATCCAGGAAAGCATCAGCATGGCGTTGAAGGTCCGGTCAAGCAGCGGCATCTCGCCACTCTGGCCGGTCATCATCCGCCCGCAGTCAACCAGAAACACCAGTTGCTGGTTCTGGTTGGCCTGAAAGTCGCGCACGGTCAGCTCCTGGCGCCGCGCCGTCGCCCGCCAGTCGATATGACGGTGGTCGTCGTCGATGGTGTAGTTGCGGAGCCGCTCGAACTCGTTCTCGTTCCCGATTCTTCGCGTCCGCCGCAGCCCTAGCAGGCTCAACCGGTTGGTCCGGGCCAGCAACTCGTATTCGCCGAGCTGTTTCATGTCGGGATAAACGTGAATCTCGCTTTCCGCCGGAATTCGCAGGTAGCGTTGCCAGAAGCCCATCCGGCTGGCGGTCCGGACATGAACGTGGTCCAGCCGGAAGAGTCCCCGCCGGCCAGATCGCAGGCGGTAGGCGAAAACGGCCCGCGAACGGCCCGCGATCTGCTCGGAAAAATCCGCCGGCTCGCTGGCAAACTCGTCCGGGAGATCGTCGACCAGCTCAACAGCGACCATCCGCCGGGATCGGTTCTCGAGGGCGATTTCAACTTCGTGTGGTTTCCCCTGGCTGGCAATCCGGCCGGTCCGCCGGCTGGCAGCGAACTGCCGGGCTTTCGAAAGCAGAAGCAGGTCTGCCGTTGCCAGCAGGATCAACAGGCCGTCCAGCGCCAGGACTCCAGCCGCCATTCCTGGCCGGACCAGCACGACCAGCGAGGCGGCTACGGGAATACATGCAGCAGCCACCAGCCGACGCGACGGGAAGACTCCGGCCATCGCCGCAAGAGGAATCAGCGGCAGCGCCGCCAGCCCGATCAGCACGAGCGGGCGCTGGACGATCGCCGAAACCAGGTCCTGCCAGAACTCCATCGTTTCCCCCATCCGTCCCTCGTCAAAGCCTTGCCATCAGCCGGTGGAGCCGGACACCCGATCGGGACGGCTCCCCGTCGGGACCCTGGTGCTTTGTCAACGCCTGAAATAGGGGTTGCCCGAACTGAAGCCTGACGCGCAAGCGAAGGTTATGCCGCGTTTTGCTTCGCTTGCGCTTCAGGCTTTGATTGCGTCCACCCTGCTTTCGAGCCTTGACAAAGCACTAGTCGAGTCGTGGAATCTCGATTGAACGGATCACATCGCCGATCAGCCGGTCCACGGACTGGCCTTCGACTTCGGCTTCGGCTGTCAGCCGCACGCGATGGCGGAGGACAGGCCGCGCCAGCTGCACCACATCGTCCGGGACCGCGTAGTCTCGTCCACAAAACGCGGCCAACACGCGAACGGCCTGGACCAGCCCGATTGCCGCCCGTGGCGATGCCCCGGCATGGAACGAAGGCCAGCCGCGGGTCGCCCGCACAATCTTCGTGATGTAGTTCAGCAGCCGCGGGTCGACCCGGACCGATTCCGACTCGCGACCAGCGGCCAGCAATTCCGCCGGCGACGTCACGGTACGGATATCCTCGTTCAGCCGGCTGCCGAGGTCTTTCAGCGTGCTGTGACGCCCGACAATTTCGGTTTCCTGCTGCAGCTCCGGGTACCCTGCCACGAGCTTGAAAAGAAAACGGTCGAGCTGGGCCTCGGGCAGGTTATAGGTCCCTTCCGACTCGATCGGATTCTGTGTGGCCAGCACCACGAAGGGCGGCTCGAGTTCGTGGGTCGTTCCGTCGACGGTCACATTGCGTTCCTGCATGATCTCCAGCAGGGCGGCGTGGGTTTTGGCTGGCGACCGGTTGATTTCATCGCAGAGCAGCAGCTGGGTGAAGACCGGACCACGCCGGAACACGAAGTCCTGGGTCTTGGCGTTGAAAATCGGTGACCCCGTCACATCGCTGGGCATCAGGTCGGCGGTGAACTGGATCCGGCCAAAACGGCAGCCAAGAGCCTTGCCCAGCGTCCGGACAAACAGCGTTTTGCCCAGCCCCGGGACGCTCTCGATCAGCACATGCCCGCCTACGACCACGGCGATCAGCGTTCCCAGCACCAGCTCTTCCTGGCCGACGAAAAGCTTGCTGACTTCGCCCGCGATCCGGTGATACAGTTCCGAGCCGTAATGGCCCGGAACGAGCTGGTCCAGCGGGTTGACGGCCATCCGCGCGGTCGGGGCGTCAACCGCCGTAGCCATCACGGCAACCGGACCCGTCGGCGCGGCCGCAGGGAAATCCTCTGCCAGCGGGATGGTGAAGATGGCCTGGCACGCAGGGCAACGGGTTTTGCGTCCTGTTGCATCACCTGGCAGCCGAAGACTCTTGCCGCAGGACGGGCAATCCATCGTCAGCGCTGTCAGAGCGGCCCTCGTCCGGGCAGATTCAGCGGGCTGGTTCATGCGGTTGCTTTCAGGAAAACATCAGGGCTTCTGTTCAGGACTTGCTCCGGGTTTCACCGGGCCGGATTTCTGGGGGCCGGATTTTCCTCGCCGGACCGCGACCTGCTTTCGCCAGCCGTCGATTGCCGAAGCGCCAGACGAACGGGCCGCCAGCTGGCCGATCGCTTCGAGGTGCCGCGCGAATCCAGGCTGCTCATCGGCCTCCAGTTTCCGCCGCCGGCCGAGGACTGGCAGCAGGGTAAAGAGAAAGCAGACGCCCAACACGAGAAAATGCGGGACAACAAAACTGAGTGGCGGCTGGTTGATCCATGACCACGCGGTTTCGTTCTCGTAGACCGTGTCCGACCAGCCCAACGATCCGGAAACAAGAAAAACGACATGCCGCGAGCTGTCCGGATCCGCCGCGAGCTCCCCGATCACTTCGGTCGCAAGCTGTCGCGACGCGGTGTCGATCAGCGATCGGTTCAGCAAAAACGACCCGTTGCTCACGACCAGCACCTGACCCGTCCGGTGACCGTCCGGATCGGCCGGATAAAAGGCCAGCGGTGCGTCGCCGCTTCCGGACAAAAGCTCTCGCGACCGGTTGCCCGGAACCAGCCGGATACGGCCGAGTTCGACCGTGCTTCCGGATGTGTCCAGTTTCCGGCCAGCATCGACCACGACCGAATCCAGTTTCATCCGGCTGCCATGGCTGACGTCGAACCACCAGCAATCCGGATCAGGTGTTCCGGGCACGGTTGAGGGCGAGTCTGCCCGGGCCATGGCTTCCGCGCGCTGGCGAAGGGCCGTCCGCGCCTGCGCACCTGTCTCCCCCCGCCCCACGCCGTCCCAATAACTGACCGCCGCGTCATGATCTCCGCCGACATACAGCAGCCGCCGCGTGGAATCGGCGAGCAGCCAGTCGTCGATCCGTTTGCGGATTGCCGGGTCGGGTACTCCGCCGGGCGTGTGAAACCAGACGATCAAGCCGTAACGCGCGATCCTTGGCGTGACGCGACTGGCAATTGTGGGCCGGTAGCCCTTCTGGCGGAGCAACTCCGCGAAAACCGTCGTGCCATTCAGGCTCCGCGCCGCGGACGGACTGCGGCTGGTGCCGTAGGTTTCGTCGACGCCGCCTCCCGACTGGCAACCGGGCAAGCAGAAGGCGACCGCGAGCAACAAGTGGGGCCAAACTCCCGCGCGGGGCCAGGCTCCCGCCTGACCTTCTTCAGCCCGACAGCAATCTGGTCGTCGGTGGAGCGGACACCCGCGCTGTCCGGTCATCGCACCACTCCATCACCAGGTGCTGAAGGGATCAGCTCGAGCTGGGCCGCGGCGTCGAGGCATTGCCGGAAATCCGGTTCGGTCGCCGCGTGATTGCCAAAAAAAACCCGTTCAAAGGTCAGCATCAAACCGCGAAACCGGTCACCCGGAAGACCCTTCTGCAACAGCTCGACAAGGTATTGCCGGTTGGTCTTGCCGCGTCGCAGTTCAAGCAGTCCGCGGTGGTCGAGCGTGACAAGGGCATGACTGAACAGGTAGACAATGGCCTTGCGGAAATCCCCTTCGCCGGCGGCCCGCATCGCCGCGGCGCGAAGGTCACCAATCTCCGGCCCCAGCGGCACGGGCAGCTGTTCCAGGCGGAGCGCGTGGTCCGGCCCGCGGGCCCCCGCTTCCTCCTTTCGTCCGGTCGCGCGGTTGGGAATGAACCACCAGGCCAGAAACACAAGCAGCGCGACCAATAGACCAAGCACGATCCATGTCGCCAGCGGGCTCAGCAGGTCGAGATTCACGTTCGGTCCCGCCCAGGCCCGGGGCGTGACTGCCTTCACTTCCGGAATCTGGTTGCGCTCCCTGCTGACGGCCGGACGGTCGGGGGGAAACCCGGGCGCGCGGGCCGAATCGGTTTCAGCTGAGTACCAGGGTGGGGAAAGGTCCTTGAGCGCGGCTTGCGCATCGACCTCCTGCGAGACGACGGCCGCCGGATCGGCAAACAGGGCCATGCATGCGATGGCCAACAGGCGAAGAGAGGGGGTCAGACCCCGGCGGTTACCGGAAAGGCGATGAATCATGGTGCCGCAAGCCTCAACGCTTCCGCGCGGATCTTGAGCTCGGTATCCCAGCCCTCCTGGCG
Organism: Planctomycetota bacterium; assembly: GCA_031405895.1. Lineage (GTDB taxonomy): Bacteria > Planctomycetota > Planctomycetia > Pirellulales > Pirellulaceae > BJ22. Next base: position 5,774 of record JANOFL010000344.1, on the reverse strand, counting down.
GACACGCAGGTCGATGTAGGAAAGGAACCGGACCACGGCAAAATACCCGGCGGTCAGCCAGAGTGCCAGACTCCAGATCGCTTGCCGCGCGGCCGGGCTGCCACCCAGCTGGACCGTCAGGCTCTGGTCGAGAAACATCAGCAGGCCGTAGAGCGCCATTGCGAGCAGCCAGGCAACTCCGGCCGCCAGCAACGCCCGCCCGAAGAGCATGGAACCGGCCCAGGTGTGCAGCCCGTGACTGCGCTTGCCGTAGGACACACTGCGCCCCGCCGGCCGGCGCTGAAAAAACATCGGCGCCCGTTCCAGCAGCACAATCTCGCTGGCAAACGGCCGCATGGCCCGGGTCGCGGCCAGTACCAGACAGCCGATCACAATTCCAAACACAAGCAACGGGCCGGCATCGCCCCCTCCCGGATCGCTGCCCACCAGCCAGAGCATCCACAGGACCGGCAGGACTGGCCGCAGGATCAGCTGGCTCCAGAACAGCGGAACGATGTGCCGCAGTCCGTCCACCAGGCTGGCCCGCCAGTCCGGTTGCGGATCGAACATCGCCCGGCCCAACCATGCCGATACGAGCGCCGTCCCGGCCTGGCTTTCGATTCCAACCAGCAACACCTGCAGCCAACCGAGTCCGGCCCCCGCCGACTGCCAGTCGCCCGACCAGAGCGGCAGCTGCATGATCAGCCAGTTCAGAATCGCACAGGGAGCCGCGTTCAGGACCAGTAGCAGCAACAACGGCCCACCCTGTCGTCGCAGCACCTGAAACGCCAGGTCACACAAGGCAGGCATGCCGCGCGGCCGGACCGCGATCTGGTGATGGTCAAGGTTCATCGTTGCCGCCAGGGGAAACCGAGGACAACAAAGTAGAACATCAACAGCGTGCTGGTCATCAGGGCGACCAGGCCCTTGAACCACCACGGCAGGATGTGATTGGGCAGCGGCGAAACAAAACCCTCGATCGCGGCCGCCATCGCGAACAGCACGACCGCACAGAGCGCGATCGGCAGCGCCTGCCGGCCCGCGACCACGAGTGAATCCAGCCGCCGCAGACCACCGGTGCGGAACCAGCCCATCCCGATCTTGAGGCCGGCCCCCGCGCTGAGCACGATCGCCGTCAGCTCCAGCGGTCCGTGGGCCGTCGTGAAATTGCGAAAATTGATCCCGGCCGCACCCATTTCCGGCCGCAGCATATAGCCGTCAATCGCGCCCAGAAACACGGCGTTGAAGGCCAGCGTCACGAAGCCGGGCAGAATCAGGATCATCGACGCAAAACACTCCAGACCGATCCCGGCGTTGTTGCGGATGTAGAAGCCGGCCATCGAGAAATTCTGTCCCAGCGAACGTCCGCTGCCCTGGTTGCCGCCACGGGCCGCGGCCTGATCAAAGTCCGCGTACATCTCCTCGATCTGCTCCAGTGCCGCTGTCCCTGCCACCTGTTCGGCAAAGTCCGGCCAAAGCTGGTCATTGCAGGCGAGGTAGCCGCTGATCAGGCTCAGCCCCCAAAAAACCAGCGTGGCGATGTGGACTGCCGGCTCGGAAAAAATCTGTCGCGGCGTGTCGAGAAACGCCCGCTCGATCCAGCGCGTCAGGCCGAATTCGCGGCTGCGATAGAGCCGGTGATGGGCCCGCGCCACCAGTGACTGGAGATAATCGACTGTCGATGGCGGCAGCTGCCAGGCCTCGGCGAGCGACAGGTCAGCGCAGGCATCGCGGTAAAGAGTTGCGAAGCGTTCGACCTGTTGCGGCTGGTCGCGGAAGCTTCGCCGGTCGACGAGGTCGCAGAGCTTTTCCAGTTCCACCCAGGCCGCCCGCCGGCCCGCCACGATCTGGCCCACATTCATTTCCGCTCGCCTCCCCGCGGTTTCCGTTCTCCATCCGCCATCACGAACGTCCGGTAGTACAACCCGCACAGCAGCAGATCGTGATTGGTGTCGCGCGGGAAACCCGTTGCAGCCACAAGGGCCGGCCCAATGTGCGCGGCAATCTCGGCGCTGCGATCCGGACCGAGTCGCCGCCGACGGTCCACGTAACTGGCGAGTGCCGCGGCCAGCTTTTGACTCACCCGAAAGTTCCCTGGCAACGCCTCGGCCAGCTGGGCCACGCGCAGATCGTCGAACGCCGACGGCTCGGGCAAGGCCCCCGCCCGCTCGCACACCACCATCGTTCCGGCCACCAGATCACCCAGCCGCCGGAAGCCGGGCAGAACCGTCATCACGATCAATCCTGTCATCATGGTGGGCAGCGGAATCGCGAAATCGGTGGCCGCGATGACTTCCGGATCGAACAGGAAGAAATGGGCCGGCACGATCGGCATCAGATCGGCATAGCGGAACAGGTTGCGGAGAATCGCCTGGCCCGAACTGATCGCGCCCCCGTCGCGCGAAAGTACTCGCAGACTGGTCCAGCGCTTGCCCAACGTCTGGCCGTTCCGCGTCGCCTCCATCCACGCGCCGTAAAACCAGTAGACAACGAACGAGCCGGCGAGCGCTACAAAGGTGAACAACCCGCCCGCGAGATCGGCGAGCGCCGGAGTAATGGCACCAGCCAGCCCAGCCACCCAGGCGACCAGCAAACCAATCGCCAGAACAGAAGCCCAGTAACCCAGCTGGATCAACAGCACATCGAGGACCCAGGCGATCAGCCGCCGGACCGGTCCGGCGATTTCATACTCAAAAGCAATCTTTTCCGGCGTCGGAATCCCGATCACGTCGTCGATCCGGTCAGATTGCGGAACCGCCAGCGTGCGTTGGCCGGCGGGACGGGCAAGCGACAACTGTCCGGACATGATGGGCCAGGCTCTGGCAGGTTAAGGCAATCGCGACCTGTCGACGGACCTCATCCGGCACCCTGCTTTTCGTCGAGGCTCCAGTCGCGCCGCTGCCGCGAGCTGGGGATGCCCATTTTCTGGCGGTACTTGGCGATCGTGCGGCGGGCGACCGGCAGGCCTTCCTGTTTGAGATTCTTCGTCAGTTCGTCATCGCTCAGCGGATTGGATTTGTCCTCGCCATCGACCAGCCGCTGGAGCTCGATCCGGATCTTGTCCCACGCCACGTCTTCGCCATCGTCGGTCGTGGTTCCGCCAATGAAAAACCTGCGCAGCGGAAAGATGCCGCGCGGAGTTTCGATGTACTTGTCGTCGACGGCCCGCGAGATGGTGGTCACATGGACCCCGACCCGGTCGGCGATCTGCTGCATCTTGAGCGGCTCGAGAAATTCCGGGCCGCGGTCGAGGAACGCTTTCTGGTGGTTGACAATCTCCTGGGCGACTTTCATCAGCGTCGTGCGGCGCTGCTGGATCGCGTCGATCAGCCACTGGGCCGAGGCGATTTTGCGCTTGATGAACTCCCGCTCTTCCGGCGTCGCCTGGCCGTTGGCCAGCCGCTGGCGGTAGTATTTGCTGATGTACAGGCTGCGGACCGGACCTTCGTCCATTTCGACCTTGTAGTTGCCGTGTTCGTCCTGCTCGAGCCAGAGTTCGGGCGTGATCGACTCGGCGTGCTGGTCGGCAAAGGCCCGGGCGGGCCGCGGATTGAGCCGCCGCAGTTCAGCCCACGTCTGCTGGATTTCGGCGATCGACATCCCGGTCGCTTTCTGGATCTGCGGCAGCCGGTTGTTTTGCAGGTCTTCAAGGTGGTGCAGGATCAGCGTCCGGACCCGTTCATAGTGCGGGATGTCGACATTGAGCTGGAGCATCAGGCATTCGCCCAGATCCCGCGCCGCAATGCCCGGCGGATCAAGCGACTGGACAATCGCGAGGCCTTCCTCGGCCAGGTCCAGCCGCTCCGGACTGGCGTCGGCGGGCAGCAGGTCGGCCAGCGAAGTCCGCAAGTAGCCGCCATCCTGGGCGTTGAGCGCCGAAATGATCCGGGCGCACATCGCCCGCAAGTCGGGCTTCAGGCCCCAGTCAGCCAGCTGGATCAACAAATGGTCCTGCAGCGTCTCGGCCCGCTCGGCCACGTTGTTCATCAGGTCGTGATGCCGCTCGACGCTGTCCTGGACCCGGTTCGGCGAGGGGCGAAACTGGTCGTCGAAGACGTTGGGATTTTCCTGGTCGAGGTTGAGCAGCCGTTCGAAGTCATCGGCGTTGTCCTGGCCGCCCGGCTCGATGATCAGCTCCTTCTGCTCGACATCGCGCGACGCTGGCTCGGGCCGCTCCGCCTCCGGCTCAGCCGGCAAGGCCGGGTCGGTCTCACGCCGTTCGAGGACCGGGTTCTCGATCAGCTCGCGTTCGATTTTTTCCTGCAGCTCCTGCAGCGGCATCTGCAGGATTTCCATCGACTGGATCATCCGCGGAGCCATCATCTGGCTCATCTTCTGCGTTTGATGCTGGCCGAATGTCAGCTTCATTGAGACGCCGTGCGGTCGGTGATACCGGTCCAAAAAGGCAAATCAGACACCGGCGGGGTGCGCGGCGGTTTTCCTGCCTGTATTGTAGGCCACAAAGGCCGGCCATGTATCCGGGCGACAAAGCGGGCACGCCGGCGACGACCGGGCGACGGATGCCCGTTTCGAAAAAACAGGCTGAAGCCAGCTCTCCAGTACCCGCGTCAAAGCTGGCGGCCGCTCGGCCTCGAACTCAGACCGGCCGGCGGCCGGCCAGAGCGTCGGCAAGGATTTCCTTGTTCGTGTGTTCAAGAAAACTGCCGCTCGTGATTCCGCGCGCCAGCTTGGTCACGGTCAGCGGCAGTCCTTCCAGCTGGTTCGTGATGTAGAGCGCTGTACCGTCGCCTTCGACTGTCGGGTTGGTCGCGAGTATCAGTTCGCCAAACTGGCCTCCGCGGACCCGGTCGACCAGGGCATCCATCGTCAGCTGGTCAGGACCGACACCATCGAGCGGAGCAATCCGGCCCAGCAGCACATGATAGAGGCCGCGATACTGGCCGGACTGCTCAAGAGCCAGCAGGTCGCGCGACTGTTCCACCACGCAGAGTTGCGTCTGGTCGCGCCGGGTGTCGGTACAGATCTCACACCGCTCGGCTTCCGAAATGTGAAAACAGGTGGCGCAGTGCCGGACATTGTCGCGCAGGTTGCGGATCGCTTCGGACAGGGCCAATGCTTCGCTGCGGTTGACCCGCAGCAGGTGATAGGCGATCCGATCGGCCGAGCGCCGGCCAATGCCGGGCAGCCGGCCAAGCTGCTCGACCAGCAAATTCAGCGTCTGGGAAATCTGGGCCAAAACGGACCTCGCGTGCTTCGTTCGATCAAAGGCCGGGATCGGAAAAGTGATTTCAGGATCAGCCGCCGGGCGTTAGCCCCCGGTTCGTTTCCAGCAAACCGGACGCTAACGCGTTGCGGCTGATCGCGGAAACCCCAGATTCCAGGTTTGACAACTCGCTACTGCGGGTTCAGCTTGCCCAGCATCTCGTCCATGCCCGGCAGGTTCATTCCGCCCGTGATCTCGCGCATCGCTTCAGCGTGCAGTTCGCGGGCCTTGGCCGATGCGTCGTTGATCGCAGCCGGCAAGAGGTCCTGGATCATGTCGCGTTCGTTGCGGGCGAGCAGGCCCGGGTCGATCGTGACCCGCAAGACCTGGCCGAGGCCCGTGCATTCGACTTCAACCATCCCGCCCGCCGCCGATCCGGTGACGCGCTGTGCGGCGAGCCGTTCGGATAATTCGTTCATCCGCGCGCCCATGCCTTGAGCCTGCTTGAGCAGCGACGCGATGTTGCCGATTCCCTTGAACATGGTTCCTTTTCTTTCGTCCTGTTGAGATATTTTGGCGAGCGGCAGGGCGTCAGCCCTCCGTGTCTTGGACCGGACACGGAGGGCTGACG
>JANOFL010000315.1:0-8121 GCA_031405895.1 Planctomycetota bacterium | reverse complement strand
TTCACACACCCTGCAAACCAAATCCACCGCTTCCCCGTACACTCGACACCAAATTGTGGGTAAACCTAAGCGCTAGCCCCGGGTTCGGCCCGTCGCGGTTCGCGTGACATGGCGCATAGCTCAGCTTTGCGGTGCTGCCCCATCTCTTTTGCCGGCTTGCAAAGCAGAGGCACGGGGTGGGCTGATAGCAGGTGAGCCTGAGGCGCTAGCCGGGAACGCCGATTCAAACCTCAACTCACACCCATGGAAATCGGCTAGCGCCTCAGGCTCACAAGAATTTGCCGTTCTATCCGTCCGCGCACGGGACAGTGTAGGACCGCAAAGAAGAATAAAAGAGCTGTGTGCCACTGGCACCGGCGGACTCTACTCTTTGCCCAATTCCTTTCGCCGCGTCAAACCGGCCCGGTCGAGCAGCGACTGGCCAAAGAGGTTGTCGAGTTGTTCGTCCTGGGGTGGCGTGCCAACCGCACCAAGGGCCGAGGGTTCGTAGCTGACCGAGAACTCGTGCTTGGCGATCGCGAGCGTCACGCCTGGGTCGACCCGCCGCCGGACGTTGGCCATCACCCGCTTGCCGTCCAGCTTGACGCCATTTTTGGACTGCAGGTCGCGGACGAACCAGTAGCCTTCTTCGATCTCCAGCAGGCAGTGATGGCCGGAGATGTTGGAGAAGTTGAGTACAATATCGCAGCCTTCGCGGCGGCCGACCCGCAGCCGTTTTTTCAGCAGCGGGATCGGGTCGCCGCCACCGACGGGTACCAGTTCGCCGTACATCTGGGCTGCCTGAAGGGTTCGGGCCGGGGATTCGCCGGGACAGGCCCTTCCGCGGCCAGGGGACGGGCCAAACGGGATCGGCTCGCATTGGCTCGAACTGACCCGGCAACAGCATCAAATCTATTCGGCCGTTCGCCCATCGTCAACGAAGTCTGGCCCCGACATGCCGCGTGAATCGCCCGAATCAACGACCGTTGAAGCCGCGGCAGCGTTGCCGCCCGTCGCAACGCCTGCATGGCGCGCGGCGGGGCTGCGTTATTACACCTACAACCACTCCTTGCGCCAGAAGTACGGCCACCGCGTCCAGCGGGTCAGCCTGGATGGCGGATTCACCTGTCCCAACGTCGATGGAACCGTAGCCCTCGGTGGCTGCCGGTTCTGCGACAACCGCAGCTTCAGCCCCAGCCGGCGGGTCAACGGCCTGGCGATCCGCGAGCAGCTGGAAGACGGCATCCGCCGGCTCAAGCTCCGCTACAACTGCGATCACTTCACCGCCTATTTCCAGCCGGCGACCAACACCTATGCACCGGTCGCAAAACTGCGCGAACTTTACGAAGCCGCCATCCGTCATCCCCGGGTGGTGGGACTTGCAATCGGAACCCGGCCCGACTGCGTGCCTGACGATGTGCTTGACCTGATCGAAGAGCTGGCCCGCAGGACCGACGTCACGCTGGAATTCGGCATGCAAACGATGCATGACCGCTCGCTGGAGTGGATGAACCGGGGCGAAGACCATGCGGCGATGATCGACGCGATGGAACGCAGTCGCGGGCGGGGCTTTGCGATCTGCGCCCACATCATGCTCGGCCTGCCCGGCGAGTCGCGGGACGACATGCTGGCGACAGCCCGCGAGGCGGCGCGGCTGGGACTGGATGCGGTCAAGCTTCACAATCTGTACGCCGTTCACGGCACGCCGCTGGCCGAAGACGTGCGCGCGGGCAAGGTCCGGTTGCTGGAACTCGATGAATATGTCGCGTTGCTCGTCGATTTTCTGGAGCTGTTGCCGCCGCAGATGGTGATCGAACGGACAATTGGCGACGCACCCGCTGACTTTTTCCTCGGTCCGGCATGGTGTCTCGACAAACCGGCCGCCCTCGCCGCGATTGAAGCCGAACTTGTTCGCCGCGATTCGTGGCAAGGGAAGAAGATCTGAGATTTGAGATTTAAGAACTGGAAGGGGTCGAAGTGCCGAACTGCTTGCAGATGATGCCTGAACGTGTCTGTCCAGACGGCGGGTTGAACGATTCGAAGTGCCAAAAGTTGGCGCTCCGGGTGCACGTTGAAAGAATCGTTGTTCCGCCCTGGTTCAAGATCGCGGCCGGAATACCCGAATAATCCGCAGAGACCCGCCGTGGGACCCGGGCAGCGCCAGGGCCGCAAAGTCAACGCAGGTTTCCGGGTCTACTTGTTGGGTTGGAACTGGTCGGATAGTTTTTCAGCAGTTCAGGAGCGTGTCCGGGAACCGCAAAGAATAAGGGGTCAGACCCCAAATCGCTCCGACGACTGCGCGATTTGGCGTCAGACCCCGGCGGTTACCGGACCGGCTCCTGAAAGCTGGTCCTGCGGAACTGTTTTCCCGCTGGCAGGACTTCATGGTTGGCGTCGTGGCCGAGTGGCTAGGCAGCGGATTGCAAATCCGTGTATGGCGGTTCGATTCCGCCCGACGCCTTTTCTGTTGAACGGCTGCGATCGTAGAGCAGTTGTCCCCAACTGCTCGTCCGCGTCTATCGCACCCGACTATCGGCGAGACATACTGCCGGCAACACCGTGACGAACAGTTGCCGCAACTGTTTCGTCACCCGGCTTTCGTAATTTTCTCAAGCGACCAGACATTTCGTTTGCGAAAAAACCCCCGTCCCACCCATCGCAGCGTTCTGGCTGGTCCGCCGGCGCTTGCCGTTCCGCCCGAAGAACAGGCCCTGATTGAAACGGCGGCTGGCCTGTCATTTGACACGGCGGCCGTCGGCACCGTCGGGCGGGGACAACTGGCCAGCCGCCTGGCACTTCGCGGCGACGCCCTGTTGTGGTGTCCGGAGGCCTGGCTGGCGGCCCAATGCGAGAACGAAGCGGCCCGCTCCAGCCAGGATGTTGCCCGACGTCCACGCGTGCATTGCCAGCCAGATTGGCCGCCCGGACCATTTGACCTTGCGGCCGTGCCGCTGGCGTCGGGAGGCGTGGAGGAGCTGGCGCTGGAGACGCTGGAAGCGGCGTGGCTGTCCTTGCGGGCGGGCGGAAACCTGATCGCCGGTATCCCGGCCGCTTCGGCCGCCTGGCTCCGCAAAAGCCTTGCCGTCTTTACACCTGAGTTGACCGAAATCACCTGGCACGGGGCGAGGAAGAATCCGGTCAGCGTTTTCACCGCGGTATCAACCGGAACACTCAAGCGTCGCCGCAACTGGCAGTGTGAGCTCGCGTTTCGGGATCAAGGCCGCTTGATCCGGCTGGTGACCCGCCCCGGCGTTTTCGCCCACCGCCAGCTCGACCATGGGGCAAGGCAGCTGCTCAACGCGACCGAAGTCCCGCCCGGTTCAAGCGTGCTCGACATCGGTTGCGGCAGCGGGGCCGTGGGGCTGGGGCTCGCAGCGCGCGATCCGTCGATCCAGGTGCTTGCCGTCGACAGTCACACCCGCGCAATTCAATGCACGGAATTTGGCCGGGAGCTGAATGGACTGGAAAACGTGCGGACCCTGTTGTCGCATGACGGAGTGTTTGGCGAACCGGCCAGTTTCGACCTCGCGGTTGCCAATCCGCCGTACTTTTCCAGCTACCAGATCGCGGAACTTTTCTGCACCGCGGCCGCGAAGCACCTCCAGTCGCACGGGCAGCTGCTGATCGTGACCAAGACGCCCGACTGGTTTCAACAGCGGTTGCCGGACTGGTTTGAGGAGGTCGCCATCAAACCGTCGGGCCGTTACTTCATCGCTTCCGGCCGGACTCCGCGTCGTGGCGGCGGATGACCAGCGTTGGCTGCCAGACCTGATCGTGGTCGGGCACCGAAAGCGTCAGCGACGATTGTCGGGGCAGGGCCGCGGCGCCGCCTGTTCGGGGCAATAGTTTCTTGCCCGAGTTCCCGTCCGCCAGCCGCCCCCACTCGCTCCCCGTCGAAGTCCAGCGGAACTCGCCGGTCAGCGGGTCGATTTCGATGCAGCAGAGCGAAATGTCATCGGCCGCGTCAAAACGCTGTTGCAGCACCCGGTTGAGGCCATCGACGACGGTCGCTGGCGAAACCGAGAGGGTGGCAAACGATTCGAATGCCGCGCGGGCGACTGAGATCTTCTGCCAGCCGCGATCGGAACCCGCGTGCAGGGCGAGGAAGAGCATGGTTTCCGCAGCGCTGACCCGGAACCCCGACCAGCGAACACCGTTGGCCGGATCGGGAGCCACCGGCATCCGCTCCACCGTCCAGCCGGCGAAGGGTGGCTGGACTTCGGCTTCACCCGCCTGAAGCATTTCTTCGATCCGGTTGTGGTGCCGCGAAACGGGCTGCCCGGCTTCGTCCGTGGTGCGAGAATCGAGCAGTTGCCGCGCCAGCGCCGCCCGCTCCAGTTCAGCCGCGATCCGGCCGGCGATGATCTCAAGGACCGTCGTGACCGGTTCGGACACGTCGCCCGGCTGGTTGCGGACCAGCCAGAGCGAGCCATAAAGGTTGGAGAGCGAGGAGACAGGAAGGCAAACCGCGGACTGGCATTCGACCGGGGCTTGCCACTTCGCGACGTCGCGGGACGATTCCATCACGATCACGCTGCCAGTCATGGCGCGGACATCGGCACGGGATTCGCCGAGGTGCCGGGAGGCGGGCGAGCCGGAAAAATGGGGGCCGGCGGCGAGCCGCTGGTTGAGCGCCAGGGCGTCATCGTCGACCAGCCAGACCGAAGCCGAATCGAAGCCGCCCAGATCCATCGCCGAACGAAGCAGGCTCTTGAGCAGATGCTCGAGCTTTGCGGTTTCGTCAACCGGCAGGCTGGTCGCGACACAAGTCGCCAGCTCGACTTCGCGGGAAGCCAGTTCGGCCCGCGCCGTCTGCAGTTCGTTCCAGACAGCCGAGATGTCGTCCGCCAGGCGCTGGCTGGCCGGCCGATCGACCGCGCGGCGGCCGGGTCCGACACATGATGCAAGGTCGTCGATGACCAGATATTGGGCGGCTGGTGCCCGACTCTGCGGACCAGATGAACCGCCCCGGCCGTTGCTGGAAGACTTGTTGAATTCAAGCGTCCAGCCAGTCAGCTGTTCGAACGACTGTCGAAGCCGGCCGAGTGGCTGTGACGGGATCGCACCGCAAGGCGCGGGTGCCGCGATCGCTGCCTCGTCGCCAAACCAGAGCCGGGGAAATGGGGCGGAGCCAGAGCGTGGATTCACTTGCATGGGAGCAGCGGGAACGGTGCGGGAATGCCATCCGCTGGCGTCGATCAGTTTTTCCCTGCCAGCCGGTCGTCAGGATGCGACCGGACTGGGTAGCGCGAACAGGCTCGCGCCTGCCGGGCCGGGATGTTTCAGCCACCTCCACCCTCCTGGCGGGCGTGACTGGAATGGAAATCGGAACGGACCGCCCGGAACTCTTGCCGGACCGGCTCCGTTTGGCCAATCCGCAAGGCTTGCCGGACCGCTGATGACGGTCGTCAGGGTTGTCGCGACCGGACCGGGCAAAACAGGGGGTTCAATCCCCGGCGAAATCTGTCCGCCGGTTGTCGCTTCTGATCCATCGGGTTCAGCGCGAATGGCCGGCAAAAACGCGAGCTTTCTCGCCGTTGCCTTGTGGAAAAACGGCTCGCTGGCTAAGATTCGTGGCTCGATTTTCCGCCTCGTCGGGTGCCCGGTTTTGGCTATCCGGATCGGGCGGAAACGCATGGGATCCGTTCAGGAGTTGATTGTGCCCGGTACCCGCAGCTTTTACGCCAAACCAGGCGAAGTCACCCAGCGATGGTTCCTCGTTGACGCCAACGAAGCCATCGTCGGCCGGCTGGCTTCTGATCTGGCCATGGTCCTGATGGGCAAGAACAAACCGGCCTATACGCCGTACACCGACACGGGCGATTTCGTCGTGGTCATCAACTGCGAGAAAGTCGTCTTTACCGGCAACAAGCTGGCCAACAAACAGTACTCATGGTTCACTGGCTACACGCGCCAGCGGCACGAGTCCGCAGCCACCCGGCTGGAGCGGGCCCCGGAGCTGATCCTCAGCGAAGCCGTGCGCCGGATGCTGCCCAAGAACGCGCTCGCCCGGCACATGCTCGACAAGCTCAAGCTCTATCGCGGCAACCAGCATCCGCATCAGGCCTGAACCCCCAGCCGCTGGACCTCGACACACTGTCGGCGGTGAAGAGCTGACTCGACCGCGAGTTGGCAATGCCGCAAAAATCCACACCGACACCGATTCAACGAACAACGATCCGGAACGAATTCGATGGTCTTCGCCAAAAAAGACGCCACCACGGGCCAGTCACTCGGGACCGGACGCCGCAAGACAGCCGTCGCCCGCGTGCGGATTGCAGCCGGCTCGGGCAACATCCTGATCAACGGCCGCGATCTGGAGAACTACTTCCCCAACGTCGCCGACCAGGCAACCGTCACGCAGACGCTGGACGCCGTCGAACAGCGCAAATCGATTGACGTGAGCATTGTCGTTTCTGGCGGCGGCCAGACCGGACAGAGCGGTGCCTGCCGCATGGGTCTGGCCCGGGCACTCGTCAGTTACAACGCCGACCTGTTCCAGGTCCTTCGCGACCAGGGCTTCCTGACTCGCGACTCACGGATGAAGGAACGCAAGAAGTACGGCCTCCGCGGTGCCCGCCGCGGCACGCAGTTCTCAAAACGCTAAGCACGGCAGTCCTGCCCGGATTTGTAGCGGAAGGGCGGAAGCCCTCCGGCCGCGCGCCGATTGGCCTGCAACTCCAACTGGGACATCGCGCCAGGAAACGGCTTCCGGCAGCACGTCCTGCGCCGCCGTCCTACTCCCGCCCCTCGGCCGGACGGCTCCCGCCGTTCCGCTACAGGAAGAAAAACCCTCAATCCACCCCGCGCACGAGCAATTCCGACAACGACTCTTCGCTTTCTCCCAGCTCGACCAGACCCATCGGCCTTCCCGTCAACCGCTCAAGCCAGCCACGCAGCTCGTCCACAATTTTCGGACACCGGTCCGCGACGTCATTCTGCTCCCACCGGTCGTCGGGCTTGAGAAACAGCTCGGCCCGGCCCTGGTCTTCGATCAGCTTCCAGGCACCGGTCCGGATCATGCGCGTGGTTCCCGAATCGTGCCACAACAGCCGTCGCTGATGATCGGGAAGAGACGGAAAATCGCCCGGGCCTGGTGTGAGATTGCCGTTCAGCCAGGCGGCGACGATCGCGGCAGCGCGCCCGGCGTCGGTCAGTTCCAGCGAGCGGACCAGTTCGAGTTCAGCCCCTGGGACACAGGCCAGCAGTGGCACGTGCAGGAACTCGTCGTGATAGCGCGCGGGAAGCGATTTTCCGATTCGGCCGTGCTCCCCCATGCCCCAGCCGCTTGCCCCGGCCAGCACCACCAGCGGCTGGTCGTCACCCGGATCATCCAGCAACAACCCGACCAGCGGCTGCAACGCGAAGTCCAGCGCACGAATCTGCGCCGTCAGTGACTGTTGCCAGCCTGTGATCAGGTCCCGATCCGGCTCGTCGGCCAGACCCCAGTTTACTTCGGGCGGGCCGGTCAACTCCGGTGGATCGGGATCGCCTTCACCCTGCGCCTCGCGGCGCCAGTCGAGCGGAGCCTCCCATGGCAGCTCCAGCCCGGCCGAGTGAATCCAGACCAGCGACCCGCGCACAGGCACGGTTTGCAACAACTCGGCCGCACCGGCAAAGAACCCGGCCAGGTGGGTCGAGCTTTCGTCGCCAGCCGGACCACTGGCCGACGCAGGCTGCAGTTCAATCACGTCGGCAAAACAGGGTTCCCCCAGCCTTGCGGCGTGGGCGCAATCGGTCAGCAGGATCGACGAACGTAGACCCCGCCATGTGTGGCCTGCCATCCAGGCCTCGAACTGACCAGCGGCCGACCCGTGCAGCGACAAAACCTGATCCCACACCACACCGCGCGCCGCCAGCCGGTTAATCGACGGCGTCACCGCACTGCCGCAGCCCCACGGAGCCAGCCACCGCGCGCCGAGGCCGGCGATCGTGATCACCACGGCGCTGCGGGATTGGGGATCGATGGGCGTGGGCATGGACCGGGATACGGGCGGTTGGTTTGGTCCGGCGACCATTTGCCGGGAAAAGGGAGGAAGGGGTCGGGAGTCGTTTTCGTCAACAGGGCACATGTTGGCCCAGCTTTTACCCAAAACGAAACCCCCCCCCCCCCGGAGCAACCCACCCCAAATGGGACCGGGT
>JANOFL010000286.1:0-22274 GCA_031405895.1 Planctomycetota bacterium | reverse complement strand
GTCACAGGCTCCACTGCAAGCTCCCGGTCGAGCGCCCGCCCGATGGCTTCGGCACTGTCGCGTGCCAGTCCTTCCTGCGGCGCGCGAACGACCAGCCGCACCAGTGACCCAAACGGCGGAAAACCTGTCTTCTGCCGGATCGCCAGTTCGCCCCCGGCAAAGCCGCGGTAGTCGTGCCGCGTCGCGAGCTTGATGGCCGGATGGTCGGGCGAAAAAGTCTGCACCAGCACGCGACCTCCCCGTTCGCCGCGACCGGTCCGCCCGGCGACCTGGGTCACCAGCGAAAATGTCCGTTCGCCGGCCCGAAAATCGGCGAGATGAATCGCCGAGTCGGCGTTGACGACGCCCACCAGTGTGACGTTGGGGAAATCGAGCCCCTTCGCGATCATCTGCGTGCCGAGCAAAATGCGGACCTCGCCCTTGCGGAAGCGGGCCAGCGCTTCTTCGTGACTGCCGGGCCGGCGCATCGTGTCGGTGTCCATCCGCAGGCACTCGTCATCGGGAAAGAGTGCCCGGACGGTCTGCTCCAGCTTCTGGGTCCCGAGACCCGAAAACCGGATCGCCTGAAACCCGCAAGACGGACACTGCTCCGGCTCGATCACCTGGTAGTCGCAATAGTGACAAACCGCCTTGTGGCCATCGCGATGATGGGTCAGCGGAATCGAGCAGTCGGGGCAGTACATCGCTTCGCCACAGCCAGGGCACTGAATGCGGGTGGCGAAGCCGCGGCGGTTGAGCAGCAGGATCACCTGGCCGCCCGCGTTGAGGGCCGCCCGCATCTCCTGGCAAAGCTTCTGGCTGATCGCGCGGATCGGCTGGTTGCGCATGAAATCGAGCCGCAAGTCAATCGTCGCCACATCGGGCAGCGGCCGGCCCAGCACGCGCCGCGGCAGGTCGAGCAGCCGGTACTCGCCGGTCCGGGACCGCTGGTAACTCTCCAGCGATGGTGTCGCCGAACCCAGCACGAGCGGAATGCCTGCCTGCCTCGCCCGCCATTGGGCGACCTCGCGAGCGTGGTAGCGGGGAGCCTTGTCCTGCTTGAACGACCCGTCGTGCTCTTCGTCCAGCACGATCAGTCCGGGTCGCGGCAAGGGCGCGAAGACGGCGCTACGGGCCCCGATCACCACATCGACGTGGCCGGCCGCGATTTCCCGCCAGTGCCACGACCGCTCGGCCGGCGACAGATGACTGTGCAGCACGGCGACCCGTTCGAAGCGGGCCCGAAAGCGCTGGCGAGTCTGGGGCGTCAGGCTGATTTCGGGCACCAGCACGATCGCCTGGCGGCCGTGCGCGATCGTCTGGCGGATAGCGCGAATGTACACCTCGGTCTTGCCGCTTCCCGTGATGCCGAGCATCAGAAAGGTCTCATGTCGGGCCGCGTCGATGGCCGAACGGATGGCGTCGAGTGCCCGCTCCTGGTCGCTGTTCAGCACCTGGTCGGCTTCCGCTGGCTCCGCCGCCACGGCGTGCGTTTTCTGCTGGACACGGCGCGAACTGGCGACGATCAGGCCGCGCTTGCGGAGCGACTGGATCGGGGATGGCGTGCAGCCCGCCAGCTCGGCCAGCTCACCCGCGGTCAGGGCCGCCGCCGACTGCCGCAGCACATCGAGCACGCGGCGCTGAAGATCCGTCAGCCGGCCGGGCTCCTGGCCGGTCGAAAGTTCGGCCAGCGTCAGCAGCGTCATCGCGCGCTGTCCCGCCGTCCCGCGAACGCCGGCCGGCACGACCGCCTCGATCACGGTCCCCAGTGGACAGAGGTAGTAGCCGGCAATCCATTCGGCCAGCGGCAAGAGGACCGGCGCGATCAACGGTTCGTCGTCGAGCAGGGCCTCGACCGGTTTCAGCCGGGCCGGATTGACCGTCGCCGCAAGGGGATGTGACGGCCCGATCACGGCCGTGCAGTAGCCCGTCATCTTGCGGCCCCCGCGCCCCAGCGGCACGCGAACCCGGCACCCCGCCACCAGCCGCGTTTGCAGTTCGGCCGGAATCGAATAGTCGAGCGGCCCGAACGGCGGCTCGGCCAGCGCTACCCGGGCCGCCGTCCAGTCCCCCAGACTGTCCAGTTCCCACGGTTCGGGTTGCAGGTCAAACAGGCTCACTCGGCGTCTCGCAAAATCGGGCAGCCCCGATTGTAGAACAGTTGTCCCCAACTGTTCATGTTCGAATCCTGTAGCGGAAGGGCGTAAGCCTGGTTCCTTTAGCGGAAGAACGTAAGCCCTCCGGCCGCGGAGCAACACACGTCTCGGCGTCAATGCACTTCGGGCGAAGGGAAACGTGCCGGGCGCGATTTTCCGGATTGTGATCACGCAGCAATCGGCGCGCGGGCCGGAGGGCTGACGCCCTGCCGCTACAAAAAACATTCTGGCCAGTGGCCCGGCTTCGCACTGCTTACTGCATCTGCTGGATCTCTTCCGCCGTGAACTCGTTCACCACGGCCTGACCTTCAGCCTTGGCGCGGCGCATGCGGCGGACCTTGGCGTCGACATTGGCGTAAGCCGCGCCGACCATGCCCATGCTGAAGTTGGCAATCCCGCCTTGCGCTACTCCCAAGGCGGCACCTTCCGCGAAAGCGTCCTGGTTGGCACCAAGGAATGTGAACTGCCAGCTGTAATGCGTCTGCTGGTGCTCGATCATCTCCTTGATCCGGGCCTTGGTGAACTCGCGGCTGGAGTTTTCCTGGCCATCGGTGACGACGACGAATACGACCAGGCCAGGGCGGTCGGCTTCGGACATCGCTGCCAGCCGCTCGCCCGTCTCGTTGATCGCCCGGCCAACCGCGTCGAGCAGGGCGGTCGAGCCGCGCGGCACCAGCTGGTAAGCCGGCACCTGGCCGATCGGCACGCCGCGATGGACGAACTCGTACTCGGTGTCGAACTGGACGAGCGTGAAGCTGGCCTGGCCCGGCTGTTTTGCCTGGCCGGTGATGAAACTGTTGACGCCTCCTTCGGCGTCCTCGCGGATCGACTGCATCGAACCACTGCGGTCGACGACGAGCGTGATGTCGGTGAGATCGGCTCTCATGAAAGTGCTCCCGGAAAGAATGTCGTGTTCCCGCCCGGCGGGCGGACTCCCGGCGGCAATCATCGGGCAGTTTGGCCTAAAGTCAAATGAACCGGCCGTGTTGGTGCGTTTCACGCACCCTACAAACTCGTGCTCGTACTCAGTCCCGGCTTCCGGGACGGTGCTCGTAATCGGACTCGGGCTCGGCTGAGGGAATGGCGCGGACCGGAAGAAGGAGCACGAGTACGAGCACGAGTACGAGAAGAGCGGGCCGCCTGTTGCGTGGCGACGGGAGGATTACTTTCTGGGCATTCGCGGCGGGACGAAGATGTAGAGCACTCCGATCTGTTTGTAGCCGACTTGGGGATAGAGCAGGGCACCCGAGTGAGTTGAAAGCAGCACACTGGAACTACGACCCAGCTTGCGGTCGTCACGAAGCATTTTGGCCATCAGCGCCTTGGCGATCCCTTTTCGCCGCCAGGGCTCGGCCACGCCCAGTGACGAACACCAGGTCGACGGGCCGGCATCGACGCTGCGAACCCAGCCCACGAGCTGGCCTTCAACAAGGGCCGCGTATTGCCGGAAAGGAGCCTCTGCTGACAGCTCGTCGGCCGTCATCGGCCGGCTGCGGGTCGCTTTGCCCAGCTGTCCCGCGAGGGTCGGCGTTCTGACCTGCACGATCCGGGCGGGCGCGCGGGCAGTGGGGATTCTCTTCAGCGAATGCACAAAGAGCGGCTCGGTCGCGAGCAGCCGGTAACCCAGTCGCTTGTAATCGGCGCGGACTTCATCCGGATCATCCCCCCCAGGCACGACCTGGCCGACAAAGAACCGCCCCCGCGTGTGGGCCCGTGCGACCAGATCCACTTCTTCGGCCGGCGTCCGGCAGGTGATCCATTCCTCTTTCCTGTAGTCGCGCGGGTTTTTCCGCGGCGCGTCACGAAGCACCAGCAGCCCTTCGAACGTCGCGAACCCATACGGATGTGTCCGGCTCTTGACCGCACAGAACCCGCGCGCGAAGGCGTCGATGGCGGCAGCGATGTGCTTCGGAACCGATGACACCGGTCGGTCGCGGCAGGAGTTTGGCTGTTGAAATTGACGGGCGGATAAAGCCCCTCGCGGTATCTTAGTGGTCTGTCACAGGCCGAACGATAGGTTGGATCGATCAGCCGATGGGCGCATGCCCCGGTTGAAGCGAAGGAACCGGGGCCAGCGCCCATCGGCTAATCCTTCAATCGACTTGTGACCGTGCACTTGCCAACAGTCCACCCTTGATGCGGTCAATCGACTCCCGATGACAGTCGTCGCGTCAGGCAGGGCAAGACCGGTGACCTTACTTCACGTCCGTGATCGTTTCGCCGCCGTTGATGGTCAGGAGCGCGCGGATCGTGTCGTCGGGATTGCTTTCGGAGAGAAGAGCCACGGACCCGTCACACCGCCCCGCAAGGAAGTTTCCGTCTGCTGAGCGCCAGAGGCCGGTACGGGGCTGGTTCAGGTCGACGTTGCTGGTTACGGGCTGGGTCCAGACCGGTGCCGTTTCATCGGTGACGGCAAGCAGCAGAATGGAGTTGGAAGATCCGTCCCGAAAGTCCTTGAACCGGCAGGGTTTGCCGGGTTGATGGGCACAACCCTCGGCCGTTGGCACGATGAAGCTGGACCGGCCCCCGCTGACTTGTAGTGTCGAGGAAGGGTGCAAAAAAACTGGCGGCATCTGCGGGATCAACTTGCGGTTGTGCTCGCTGTCCCACGATTCGTCGAGCCGAAACTGCTCATAGAGTTCCTGTTCTCCGACAAAAGGCAGAACTGCGACCCGCCAACTCAGGCCGGGAGAGTCCCCTTTGCCATAGGCCGGACCGGGCAACTCCTTGTAGGCGCTCTCGAAATTGTGCATGCCAAGAATGAGGTGCCGGACGTTGTTGAGCGCGTCAACAGACTGTTGCTGCTCCCGTAACTGTCCAAGGATTTCGTTCAGTCCGGGTTGGCCCGCCACATTTTTTCTTGTGACGGTGACCAGCTCCTCCGCGACTGTCACTTCGCCACCCAGGAGCATGTCAAAGAGCTGCTTGGCGTATTCGGGCTTCAGGCTCTTCATCGAACCCACCCACTCCCGAATCGCCTGAATGGCGGTTGCGACCCGGACGGCAGCTTCGGGGGCAGTTGTGCGAACTGAAAGCTCGGCTAGGCGGCTGGAATTGCTCCAGAACCGGACCTGGATTGAATCGATGTCCGCAAGCAGCTGCTGCAGGTCGATTTCGGGAGGCGTGGTGATCAAGGCGGGAAGCAGCTCGCGGGCGACCCGGCCCATGTCGCCCCTGGCCATGATTGAAACTGACAGCGCGGCGTCGCCCGGGTCGCCGACCAGGTTGACCCAGGCGACTCTCGTTTCTTCGTCTGCGGGGTTGTTGCCAGCCAAATCACTGGTGCCTGAAAACCTGGTTTCAATCAACGTGAAACCGTCGGCGTTGACGAGGGATACCGATGGCCGATGACCCGCCGTGTCGCTGAGCATTCGCAGCGCCTTCTGATCGGGATCGGGAATCATCGCCTTGAATGAAGAGCCCGTCGCAAAACAGATCACCGGCCCCGGGTTTTCGGCGACTGCTTCAAATGCCCCACGCATGGTCCGATCAGGCATCCAGAGCAGGTATTCGTTCACGTTGGCAAACCGGCCCACGATCCAGGTGTCGTCGGTGAGCTGATCCTGCCAGCTGGCGGGCATCTGGCCCAAGGCGGTGCCGGTAAAGGCCAAGCTGAAAAACAACCACAGCATCGCCAGCGATGAGATTGATCGCGTCATGGAGTTGGACCTCGTTTGAATCTGTTGTACGGTGGCCAGACGGATGCCGGTCCTTGCTTTCGCTGCGGGCTGGTATTGATTTGTTTGATGAGTGCGGAACTATTTGGCTGGCCGCAGGCGGACTTCGTAGCCGAACGGAAGCTGGGGTTCCAGGTCGGGGCCTTCGATGATCGCGACGTTGCCATCGCGCTGATACTCAAAGGGTTTGCCCGTGGCCGGATCGTCCGGGGCCGGAGTTTCCGTCAGCTGGTCCAATGAATCGGGCAGCTGCCCATCGTGGGTCGCTGCGTAGTGCCGCAGGGCTTCTACGGTCTGCAATGCGGCCCACCAGCGTTCGGTACGCATCTGGGCGGTCCGGATCTGCGCAACTGCGGACTGCAACACGTCGGCCATCAGCGTGTATTGCCCGGCGGAATCCGAAGCAAGCAGCTCGGGCGTCACCTGGTGCCATGGCAGTGAGGCGAGTGCGGCGGCGGACTGGGCAAGGTCCCGGTGGCGAGCCTGTTCGGCCAGTAACAGGCACTTGCCTACGGGCAATTGATCGACGGATTCCTGAGTCCATCCGGAGTCGAGCAGGACCTGTTTTGCCTCCGGATACCGCACCATCGCCATTGCGACGTTCGCCAATGGCTGATCGGTGCCCAACCTTGAATCGGCCCCAAGATACTCGCCGAACTCAAGAAACCGGGCGTACTGCCGGGCCCAGAATGCAGGGTCGGTCGCTTCCGAGTCGATTTCGTCCATGCCCGGCATGTGCCGCAGCATCACGTCCGCTTCGGCTTCAAGGGCATCGCGCAAGTCAATTAGCGGCCTGGGAAAGTGGGCCATCGCCCAGTAGAGGCTGGGAGTGCCGGGCTGCTCAATCAGCAGCTCCAGCGGCTCCCGCATCATGCCGTGAATCGCAATGCCAACCAGCTTGCTGACCAGAATCGGCGTTTTTGCGACATTCACGCCAAGGACGAATCCAGTCTGCAGTGTTTCGATGCAACCATTCAGGTTCTGTTCGCGAATCTGGAAAATGGCTTGCGGTACGAGCAAACGGGCAAATGACCGCGTCTGTTGGACTTCAGGCAGCAAAACCGCAAGTGCGTTTTCATCGCGGAGCGGATGCTGCCAGTCACAGTCGTCGCACAGCGCGCCGTCGCGGAGCATCGCGTAGCCAAGTGCGACCGCGAACTGATCAAGCTTCGGACTGGCCAACTTGTCTTCCGCGCTCAACTCGTTAAGTTCGTTCCATGCCTCCCAATACTCCTGGCGAAAATAGAACCTCTGCTCAGCTGTGACCTTGCCGTAAAAAACTGCCGCGTTGCCGGGCCGCCGCTCACCGTAACCTGGAAAAAGCCGGTATTTGAGGACCGGATCGGGCACGCGGGCAGGAGAAACTTCGAGCACGGTCCGCAATGGTGCTTCGTTTGCCTGGGGGACCTGTGCCGCTTGCCCGATGACGGGCTGCCAGGTCAACAGGGCCATCGTTAACAGGGCGAGTGGTTGCAGTGCAGGCATCAGACTGCCTGCGCCGCGAACTCGATACGAGGTAGTGGTCATCTCTTTCCGTGTCCGCTGGAAAAAATTGTGTGACTTCATTGCGACAGGAAGCACAACCTGTTTTGGGGCTGTCATTGCAGGGAGGCGAGTTGGTGCAAACGAGGTGCAAATGACAGGCTGGAAGCCTGTCCCACTTCAGAGGGCCGGCCGGCCGGTGTCGTTGTTGAGGAGCTCACGTCGCAGCTCGGCCTGGGTGAGAACAGAACGGTTGTCAGGCGGACCGATGTCGCTTCCGTTCAACAGCAGCGGATCCCGCCACGAGCAAGGCTCGGTACCGTGCCGTGAAAGCAGCTGGTCGATCCAGCCGTCGAGCGACTGCCCGGAATGAACCCTTTCTTGCGGCACGGAGACCAAGCCGAAGGCGGTAGGCCTGCCATTTGCACGGTCCACGTTCGGTCTGGCATTTGCCTCGCTGGAAACCGCGGACAATCGCATGTCGCCCGGTTCTGGCACGGAACGAACCGGCAGGGCTTTCGTTATTCCCAGTTCGCTGCTGTTCGCCGCCACGCTGTCCATACTGCCCGACTTTCCGTACTGCCAGCCGGTTGCGCCGGACGCCATGGACACCAGCAGCAACGCAGCAGCCGTCAGCCAGCGCGAACGGCTTTTCTGTCGGCCCAGCCGCGACGATGCCTCCTGCTGCCCGGCGAGGAACAGGACCTGGCCCTCGCGGACCGGATCGTGGTCCGGCACCAGACCCGCCAGGCGGCTGATCAGTTCGGTTTCGTTCGCGGAGAGAGCCGCGTCCTGGTCGTGCATTCGTTCTTTCATCACCGCACCTGATCGTTCATCGTTGGGTAATGGCGGGCAGTGGTGCCTGTCCGGTTGTTCCAGTGTCGCATTCCAGCACGGCTCGCAGTTCTTCAAGTCCGGCCCGAAACCGGCGCAAGGCCGTCGCTGCGCTGGTTCCGGTCAGTTCGCCGATGGCTGCGAAACTGTGGTCGCACCAGATTCGCAGCACGATCGCTTCCCGCGTCTCGGCATCCAGCCGGGCCAGTGCGGCGGTTGCCTGCTGGCCGTCGAGCTGACTGTCGGGATTGAACTGAAACCAGTTGGGTTTGTCTTTCGTGACACGGGCTTCGCGGCTTGCCCGCCGGTTCCGCTCGCGGCTGGTGTTCAACCCGAGGTTGCGGACCACGCGATAGAGCCAGCCCACCGGATCGTCGGGCCAGGGTTCCTTCTGAAACAGTTTCAGAAAGGCTTCCTGGACGACATCCTCGGGCGTGGCGCAACGCTGTCGCGCGAAGAGAACCAGCCGGCCGGCCTGCTCGCCCACCAGCTTCGCCAGCCGTTCGGGTCGGTCATTCGCCAACTGGCTCCCCTTCGCGTTCGATGGCCAGCCGGTTCCACCGCGATGCCCACAGCAATGACACCGCCGCCTGCGGCCCGTTTCACGTTTCCGTTCCGAATTAGCGCAGATTAGCGCCGATCAGTGTTCCCAGACCATTCCGCTCCCGGCCCGATTCACGTCCTTCAAGCCAGGGGCCCCAGTCGCTGGCCCGATTGGACTGTGTTTCCCCTCAGAAAATCGGCGACCGGCATCGGCTTTTTTCCAGCTGGCTGCACGACGAGCAACTCCAGCTGACCAGAGCCCGTCTGCATGATCAGCTGCTTGCCGTCGGCTACCAAAATGGTGCCTGGTTCAGGCCCATTCGGCGAGGACTGTCGCTCCGGACTGTTCGCCGTGTTGATCCTGGTCAGCAGCACAATCAAGCGCAGCGGTTCAGTTTGTCCCGGCCGTTGCCAGGCGGTCCAGGTGCCGGGCCAGGGCTGGAGCGCGCGGACCTGGTTGTGGATTTTTTTCGCGGGTCGGTCCCAGCGGATGACGGCGTCGACCTTGCGCAGCCGGCGCGCCCGGGTGGCCAGCGCGGGGTCCTGGGGCGTGCCGAGCGGACTGACCAGGTCCCAGCACTCGAGCGTTTCGATTGCATCGATCACCGGCGCGACACCCAGCCGGGCGAGACGCGGTTCCAGTTCAGCGCAGGTTTCGTCCGGACCGATCGCGAGTGAAGCCGAGGCCAGCACCGGTCCGCCGTCGAGCTGGCCGGTCATGTGAATCACGCTGACGCCGGTCACGGTCTCGCCGCGCCAGATCGCCCACGCAACCGGTGCCGCGCCGCGGTATCGGGGCAGCAGCGACCCGTGCAGGTTGATCCCGCCCAACGGCGCGGTGGCGAGGCAGTCGCGCGACAGAATCTGTCCGTAGTCGCAGACGACCAGCAAGTCGGGCCGCAGCGAACGGACCAGTTCCACGGCTTCGGCCGAGTTGATGTCCGCCGGTTCATGAACCGGGATGTCGGACTTTTCCGCCGCGTCGCGCATCGGGTTGGCGGGCTGTTTGCGACGCCGGCCCGGATCGCCGATCGGGCGCGTGATCAGCCCGGCGACCACGTGGGGCGATTCGTGCAGGGCCGCGAATGAGGGGACGGCGAAGGGGCCGGTGCCGCAGACCACGATTCGAAGGGGCATGGTTCAGCCGTTCCGCGTCAGCAGTAGCGCGACTCGAGTTCGGCCAGCCGCTGGCGGATCGCCGTTTCTCCGGGGACCAGTTCCCGCACCCGCTGGCTCGCCATTTCCAGCTCCATGTCCCGCAAATCGGCCTCGAATTGCCGCCGGACGGTGAGCGAAAGCCGATCGATGAAAAGTTTTCCCTCGATGTGATCGTTTTCATGCTGGATCGCGCGGGCCAGCATCCCGTCGACCCGCTGGTCGAAGACCTTTCCGGTCAGGTCCCAAGCCGTGACCTGGACAGTTTCCGGCCGGGTCACGTCGGCGTAAAGGCCGGGAATGCTGAGACAGCCCTCTTCGCGTTCGCTGCTTCCACGTGGCGCTGACAGCACGGGATTGAGAAAGACCATTTCCTCGCCCTGGTCCCGTTCGCCCGCGAGGTTGATGACGAACAGCTGCAGCGGCAAGTCGACCTGGTTGGCGGCGAGCCCAATGCCTTTCGCCTCGTACATCAGGTCGAACATCGCCGCCACGGTCGCGCGGAGTTCCCGGTCGACTTTACGGACCGGGCGCGAGCGATGCCGCAACGTCGGATGGGGATAGTGGATGATCTGCAAGGCAACCAGTCCGGTGTTCGTGTGGGCCGCTGTCAAGCGGGGCGCGAGGAAGATTCTACCATCGCGCGGAAGTGCTTGCATTTTTTTCCGCGCGAAAAAAGTTTTTGCGGCCTGGTGAGCGGCCTGCGCGCCGGACTCCCAGAACAATTCACCGACCGGCCCGCACGTTTCCCCAGCGAATCACTGCCGCGCGTGGATTGAACGACACGCGGACGTTTTGCAACCGGGGTCTGGGGCGGGTCACTCGTCAGGGGGGAATTGCCATGGCACGGTTCTTGACAGCCTCTGGTCTGGCCGCAAAATTGCCGCCAAAGCCTGGTGCCTCGCAACGCAGGATGCCGCGAGCCGCCAGGCCTCAATCAGGAAACCACCGGCCAGGATTGGCCAGCCAGCATGATCCCCAGCTTTGAGTTATCCGGAAACAGGGTGGCGGCGACCGAGGGACACGACTCATGTCGGCGGACCAGATGGTTCGCGGATTGGATTCCTCACCCGCTTTTGTTTCGAGTTTCGTGCAGCGGTCGACAGGGATTGAAGCCAATGGCGATCGGAATCGCATCCACTACGGGGGCTTACCGCAACCGATCACGATGATCCCCGGAACTCGACGGCCCCGCTGACGGCCAGGACTGCGACGTCCTGGCCCCGGTCAAGGCCGAAAAACAGCAATGCCCCGCAGGACGCGGGGCATTGTTTTTTGGCATGCCCAAACGGTGCGTTCCGAAATCGATCTCCCTGGCATGCCCAAACGGACTTTTTTCGCTCTTTCCCGAACATTGGCGAAACCGTTTCGTACAATCGCGAATGGCCTTTAAACGCCTGTTTCTGGGGCAATCCCTTTTTTCCCGTCCGGAGTTTCCGTCATGAGTTGCGTACGCTCGATCTGTCTGGGTTTGACCGTTTCACTGGCCATCGCCGCGGCACCCGCGCTGGCTCAGGAGCCGGCGATGCCGGTCGCCAGCGAAGGCCATGCCCACCTCAAGCGCGATGTCGGTACTTGGGATGCCGAAATGTCAATGGATGGGGGAGCAACCTCGTCGAAGGGCACTGAAGTCAACGCCATGGTCGGCGACTTCTGGGTGGTCAGCAATTTCAACATGCCGGACTTCATGGGCATGCCCTTCACCGGCCACAGCACAACGGGCTACGACGAAGCCAGCGGCAAGTATGTCGGCTTCTGGATCGACAGCATGAGTCCGGCCGTCATGCATGTTGAAGGCACGTGGGATGAGGCCACCCAGACCATGACCAACTTCGGAAAAGGCAAGGGTCCGGACGGCAGCGACACCAACCACAAGATGACAATCCAGTACAAGGACGCCGATACCCGCGTCTTCACGATGTTCATGCCGTCGCCCGAAAAGGAAGGCGAGTGGATGCAGATGATGCAGATCAAGTACACGCGGAAGAAGTAACCGCGCCGCGGGTTGCAAAGAATCAGGTCATGAACAGCCGCGCCAAGTCAGGCGCGGCTGTTTTCTTCTTTAGCGGAACGGCGTAAGCCGTCCGGCCGCGGATGTGGGCGCGTGGCGGAATCGGGCAGGCTCACGCGGTCAGACAAATTCCCCATGATCGCATTTCGTTGTGCGGTGTCCGGCAACTGGATAGAGACATTGTGGGTGCGTTCATCAGCCTGGGATGGTGGCGTACCCGGCGCGCGGGCCGAAGGGCTCATGCCCTGCCGCTACAGGACACGGTTGCCACCTTGCGGCAAGCCGGACACCCGCAGCCGGTCCTGCTAGAATCCGGCTGTGGCTGTCGGCCCTGTTGTGAGCCAATCACCGGTTGTCAATTCCCGGAATCCGGATTCGCCCCTCCCATGTTTGCACGCATCCTGTCGCCGGTGGTTGTGTTCGCCGGCCTGTTGTTTTCCGCCCCTGCTCTTGAGGCCCAGGACTGGGCCGTCAAGCAGCTCGACGAGTCGCCCCGCCACGGCGAGTGGGTGGTCCTGGAACATGGCGACCGGAAAGTGGACGCTTTCGTCGTGTTCCCCGAGGTCGCCGATCCGGCTATGGCCGTGGTGGTGATCCATGAAATCTTTGGCCTGACCGACTGGGTCCGGACCGTCGCAGATGAACTGGCGGCCGCCGGTTATGTGGCGATCGCGCCGGACCTGTTGAGCGGGTCCGGACCAAATGGCGGCAACAGCTCGACGTTTGAATCGCGCGATGCGAGAGTTCAGGCCATCCGCGATCTCGCTCCGGAACAGATTACGGCTGATTTGAACGCAGCGGTCGACTATGTCCTGAAACTTGAATCCGTCAACGGCCGCGTCGCCGTCTGTGGTTTCTGCTGGGGTGGCAGCCAGACGTTTAACTTTGCTTGTGCCAGCGACCGCCTGGTGGCCGCTTTCCCGTTCTATGGATCGGCGTTGAATGAGCCGGAGGCACTGGGCCGGATCACCTGCCCGGTCTACGGATTTTTTGCCGAAAACGACGCCCGTGTGAACAAGGAGCTGCCAAAAACGGTTGAGCTGATGAAGGCCGCGGGGAAGACCATTGAAACGGTCGAATACGCCGGCGGCGGACACGGCTTCATGCGGGCCGGCCAAGATCCGGAGGCCAGCCCCGGAAACAGCCAGGCCCGCGCCGAAGCCTGGGTACGATTCCACAAACTGTTAGGAGAAGTCGCAGTGGCACCCGTGAAAACAGAAACCGACCAGGCCGGCGGACTCGACTTCGAGGTCACCGACATCCAGGGTAACCCCGTCAAGCTCGCCGACTACCACGGTCAAGTCTTGCTCATCGTTAACGTCGCCAGCAAATGCGGCTTCACGGGCCAGTACAAACAGCTCCAGTCGCTCTACGAACAATATGGCGAGCAAGGTCTCGTCGTGCTCGGCTTCCCCTGTAACCAGTTTCTGGGCCAGGAACCTGGAACCAACGAGGAAATCGCCACTTTTTGCACAACGAAGTACAACGTGACCTTCCCGCTGTTCAGCAAGATCGAGGTCAAGGGCGATGGCCAGGCACCGCTTTATGCCTGGCTGACCGCGCAGGAGTTGGCCCCCGTCGGCAGCGGCAGCGTCTCGTGGAACTTTGAGAAGTTCCTGATCGGCCGCGACGGCCAGCCCATCGCCCGCTTCGGCCCCCGCACCAAACCCGACAACAAGGCAGTCATCGCAGCCATCGAAGCGGCCCTCGGCGCTGACGGCAACTGAGCGTTTCTTGCGTGGAGACGAAGCTCCGCTTTGTGGGATCTCCCTGCTCGGTCCAAGGCTCCCGCTTTCCGTACCCGGTCCAGGCGTCCGGCCTTGGACTCCCGGCGCGCCGGGAACCAAAGGCTCCGCCTTCTCCGCGCGTGGGCACTTAACCTGAGCGACGACTGCCTGCCGACGACAGGCTGGAAGCCTGTCCCACTTTCAGCTCAGAACTCCACCACCATCCCGTCTTCCGCGACATCTATCGCCGGGCAAATCTTTCGCGCGGCCTCGAGATCAAGCAGCTCGTCGCCTTCATCGAGCGGATTCAGGTGCATCAGCCAGGTCTTTTGCGCCGCCGCGGCGGCGGCCAGCCGCGCGACCGGCGTCAGACAACTGTGCCCGGTCAGAATCGCGCGGTCTTCCATGCCGTCCGGAAAGTTGCACTCATGGACCAGCAGATCGACGCCGCGAATCTGTTCGAGGTAACCCGCGTCCGCGGACGCCGTCGTGTCGGTCACATAGGCCATGCTCCGCCCCGGCCAGTCCAGCCGGAAGCCATGACAGCCTCCCGGATGGCAGACCTCGAACGCCCGCAGCTGCCCGCCCCCTGCGAGCGGCACTGGCTGGCTCCCCAACACGACCAAGCTGAACTCCGGCCGAACCGGAAAGAGGGCTGGCGCGAACTAACACTCGCTGATCGCGGCGTGCATCGCCGCCGCTGCATGGACGCGGACTTCACGAACGGGCCGTTCGTGCAGCACGTCGAGCAGGAAAGTCAGCCCGACGCTGTGATCGAGGTGGACATGCGAGAGAAAAATGTCGAGTGTCGCAGTCCCGATCAGGTCCCTTGCCCTGAAGATGCCCGTCCCCGCGTCCAGCAGGATGCCGGCTTCGGGAATCATCAGGCAAGCCGTGTCCCGGCGGCGGTTCGGGTGATAGCCGGCGGTGCCCAGAAAATGCAGTTGCATGGGCACCAGTTTTCCGGACGGCTGGCGATTTGAACAGCCGGGGGCAGTCAAGATCATTCGCGGGCTGGCAGGCAGTTCGAGTGTCGAAGCCCGACGATTCCCGGCCAAACACAGTTGGTTGACGCCTTGTTTGCCCGTGCAGGACAGATGCAATTCACTTCGCCGCGGAGGGTGCGCTGGAGGGTAGCCACGGGTGGAGCGAAGTCCCGGCTCGGCGGGATGAAGCGTAACCCGTGGAAAGTCGCGGCTCCGGAGTCTTCCGCCCCGGAGGGTCGGCGGAGTCTCCCGATTCCGTCGGCCCTCCGGGACGAAGAGTCGCGTTGCTGGCTTTCCACGGGTTGCGCGACGCCCAAAGCCGCGTCGCTCCACCCGTGGCTACACTCCAGCGCACCCTGCGGGGCGAAGAGGTTCCCGCGCGTTAAACCAGGGCCTCCACAAATCCCCGGCACCAGCGGCTCAGCTCCTCCAGCCGTTGCCGGTCCCCCTCCGGATCGCCCGCCATCGTCTCCACTTGCCGCACCACCGCCGATCCGACAATCACGCCGTCGGCGAAGTCGCGCAAGGCCGCGGCCTGGTCCGGATGGCTGACTCCGAAACCGACGCAAAGCGGCAGCGTGGTCAACTCCCGCAGCCCGCGCAACCGCTCCCCGATCCCGTCCGCAATTCCGCTTCGCTCACCCGTCACTCCCGCGACCGCCACGCAATAGATGAAGCCACTCGCCCGCGCGCAAATCTTCGCCGCGCGGGCGGGATCGGTCTTCGGCGTGACCAGCGGCACCAGATCGACGCCCCGCGCGGCACAAACCGTTGCCAGCCCGTCGGCTTCTTCCAGCGGCAAGTCCGGCATGATCAGTCCCGCCAGTCCGGCCGCGGCCGCGTCGCTGACAAACGCCTCGACACCGCGCCGAAAAACCAGCGAATAGCTGACCATCCCGACCAGCGGCATCCGCACGCGTGGTGCCACTTCGCGGATCATGGCGAAAATGTCTTCGACGCGAACCCGTTTCTGCAACGCCCGGGTGAACGCCGCCTGGATCACTGGCCCGTCGGCCACCGGATCGCTGAACGGAAACCCGACTTCGCACAGCTGGCAGCCCGCCCCATCCAGCGTCTCGATCACCCGCGCCGTCGTCGCGAGGTCCGGATCGCCGGCCACCACAAACGGCATGAAAGCCCGCGCGCCGCGCGCCCGCAATCCGCTGAAGACCCCGGCAATCCGGCCCCCGGGTATTGACTGGTGAACGGGAGTGCCCGATTTGCTCAATGCCGTCTCCAGTAATTGGCATCATGATTGGTTTGCCCGTGCCACATTCTCGCTCCCAAAATCCAAAATGAAAGACGAGGAGGAGGCAGGGAGTGAGCGACTGGTGCTTGGTCAACGCCAGAAGATTGGGTCAGCCGATGGGCGCTCGCCCCCGGTTTCTTCGCGGCAACCGGACGCTAACGCGTGCTGGCTGATATAGGCAACCCTGAAGCCGGGCGTTGACGAAGCACGGGCGACCATCGATTGGGTCGGCTACCGGAACCGGAACGACAGGCCGGTGCCGGCGAAGTGGTCGCTCGAGTCGTCGTTCAGACCGACTCCGCCGCGAATATCCCACTGGATGTCGTCGGTAAGCAGAAAGGTCAGCCCGCTGTTGAAGTAGTGTTCGGTCGAAGCTGAAACGGCCCTATCTGGAAAAAAGCCGAACCACTCAAAGTAACAGGCGGTCTTCTCGCCCAAACCACGACCCACCGTGATCGACTGGGCCCACTGTGTGTAGAGCGCGGCGCTGTCGTCGACGTCGCGGTTAAATTGGGTACTCGCCCCCAGCGACCAGTCGTCGGTCACGTCCCAGCCATACAGCAGATTGACGCCCGGCAGCGTCCGGTCGAGCGTGTAAACCGCGGCTCCGGTCGGCACCGTCATCTGCGGCACGACGGCGACTTCGGGGAGCCAGCCCGACTGGGCGAACAGTCCAAGCTTGGCACCGAGATAAAGGTCTTCCAGGCCCGAGCGCGTTGACCGGACCGGGCCGGCGATCGTCGTTGTCGAGGCCGGAAAGACGCCAGCGCGGAATTCAAACCAGTCGGCCAGCAACCCGATCCGGAAGAGGGCTTCGCCCCATGAATGGTCGCGTACGTACTGGCCGGCGGCTGAATCGCCCGTGAAGGTGTACCCCGATTCGATCTGGGTCGTGCCGAGGCCAACTGTCAGACTGGCTTCGGTGAAGTCGGGTCGGTCCGTGGTGATCTGGTCGCGGTTGACCTCGCCCGGTCCCCACGGCGAATCCGGCCAGTCGAACAGCACTGGCCGGCATCGAAGCGACATACAGGAGACCGGAACGGGCGCTTCATCCGGTTCCTGAGACCATGCGACTTCGACGTTGAAAATCGCCAGCAGACAGCATGCAAGCACAAAACGTTTGCCGATCATGATTGGTCCCCCCAAAAAATATCGGGCGGGTTGATCCGGCGGCTGAAAGCTTTTTAGCCAAGGCTAAAGCTTCCACGGGTTTTTCCGCAACCGACGAGTTGCTGGCGACGAAAGTGCTACCAGACTTTTTCGAGATCGACGGTCACATTGGGTGGCACGGCCATGGTGATCGAGGCCGTTTCGGTGTGTTCACGGTAGACGGCACCGTCCCCGAGCGTCAGCTGAAGGACCTGGTGCTCATCGGGAAAGACAATCCAGTATTCGGGGACGCCGCATCGCTGGTACAGCTCGCGCTTGGTGCGCAGGTCGTGGCCTGGATTGGAGGGCGAGAGAATTTCCACAATCAGGTCCGGAACGCCTTTGACCTTGGTCGGCGTCAGAATGTGTTCCCGCGGCCTGGTGACCACCACCAGGTCAGGCTGGACGATGTCGTGGTCAGTCAACTGCACGTCGACCGGCGCGTTAATGACCACACCCAGCTCGCGCAGCTCGATCAGGCTGATCAGCTGATATTGAAGGTGGCGGGAGACTTCCTGGTGGTAAAGGCTGGGGGCAGGGTTCACGTGGTGTTCTCCCGCGATAACCTCGTGCCGCCGTCCATCGAAGGGGATGCTGGCATACGCTTCGTAGTCCCAGCCCGAAGTGACCGCGGGATCGATGGTCATGACGATCTCCAGACGATGGTGAAAGAAACCGGACGCCGCCAGTCCGGCGGCCCAGATTCCCCAAGGCAATGATACTTCAATCACCGGACTTCGGGATTGCGCGGCCCTGCAATATCACGGCTGCTGCCGCGTTGCCGGAGTTGGGCTTCCCAGATGCCGACGAAAGAACTCGAGCCGTTTTCGTGCGGCCCACGGCAAATCGCCCGCGCCGTGGCCGCCACCGACGACGAGCAGAAACTCAAAGTCCTTGTCCGCCTTGATCAACCGGCCCACCACCTGGGTCGTGGTCGCCGGGTCGACGTTCTGGTCCATTTCGCCGACGGTCAGCAGCAGGGCACCACCGAGCAGCTCCGCGTTCTCGGCATTCGAGTTCGCAGCATACTGTTCGCCAACCGGCCAGCCCATCCACTGCTCGCTCCACCAGATCTTGTCCATCCGGTTGTCGTGGCAGCCACAGTCGGCAGCGGCAGCCTTGTAAAAGTCGCTGTGCCAGAGCACGGCCGCCATCGCGTTCTGGCCGCCAGCTGACCCGCCGTAGACGCCGACCCGTTCAATGTCGAGTTCGGGAAACTCCTTCGCGGCGGTTTTCATCCACGCGATCCGGTCGGGGAAGCCGGCGTCCTTGAGGTTTCTCCAGCAGACGTCGTGAAACGCCTTCGAGCGCCACGCCGTCCCCATCCCGTCGATCTGCACAACAACAAAACCTTGATCGGCCATCCGCTGTGCACCGTGTCGGGCCTGGAACCGCTTCGGCACATGGTGATCGTGCGGCCCGGCGTAGATCTGCTCCAGTACCGGATAGCGCTGGCCGGGGTCGATCTTCGATGGCCAGTGCAGGATGCCCCAGATATCCGTCGTCCCATCGCGGCCTTTGGCGACAAATCGGGTTGGCATCCGGCCACCCGCCGCTTCAAACGCCGCGACCTCGGCGGTCTCCAGCGTCAACACCTGTTCCCCTTCCGCCGATCGCAGTTCATGCACGGGCGGCAGATCGACCCGCGACCAGCGGTCGATGAAAAACTTCCGGTCGGGCGACCAGTTGATCTCGTGCGTTCCGTCGCCAGCCGTCAGGACTTTCAGGCCCGACCCGTCGAAGTTGACCCGGCAAAAATGCTCGTGGTACGGGTCTTGTCCTTCCGCGATTCCAACGGCGAAAAACCAGGCCACGCCGGCCTCCGCGTCGACCTGCTCGATCCGCTTGACGTTCCACTCGCCCGCCGTCATCGCGTTGATCACTGCGCCGGTCGCGATGTCGTACCGGTAAATGTGGTTCCAGCCCGACCGCTCGCTGGCCCAGAGCAGTTCGCCTGTCCGGGAACCGTCGGGGTCTGACGCCAATGCGCGCAGTCCCCGGAGCGAATTGGGGTCTGACCCCCTTCCGGGACGGTTCCCGGACAGGGCTGCCGGCAGCCAGTGCAACTCCGATTTGCCGCCATCGGAGTAATGGATAAACGTCGGGCTGGTCTCTTCGACAACCGTGCGGACCTTGCCCGTGGCCAGTTCGAGTTCCAGCAGGCGGATGGTCTGGTGGCCGCGTTCGTTGTAATGCAGAAAGGCCCGGTTGCCGTCTTCGCTCCAGCGGAGAAAGCGCAGCTCCCAGGGGTTCGGGAAGAGCGCCCCGTCGACCGGGATTTCGCGCCGGCTGGCCAGCTCAAATACACGGGGCCGGCTGACTGGCACCGGATCGCCGGCCTTGAGATAGGGATAAGACTGCAGCACCGGATGTACGTCTGCATCCGGCAGCGACTGGACATACTGGACCAGCCGTTCGGGGACCTTTTCGGTCTGCCAGGCGACCACGAACCGCGAGTCCGGCGACCAGAGCAGGTCTGCCGCATCCTCGGGCGGGTCGGGCAGGTCGTACTGCATCGAGATCAGCCGCGCCCGCGACGAGTCGCGGCGAAAAGTCCGTTCCTCGCTGCCGTCTTCCGCGAGCGGCCATGCTTCTTCGTCCGCAGCATCCTTCAGCCAGAGATCATCGTCGCGGACAAAGGCCGTCCAGTTTCCGTCGGGAGAAGTCGCTGGCCGGTTCCGGGCAAGTTCCCGTCCGCGGCGCCCGCGTCCCCGCTCGCGCCGTGTTTCTTCGCGAACGCCCGCCACCGAAGCCGCATCGAGCCGGACCGTTCGGGGTTCCGCCGTCGCCGCAAAACAGACTTCG
The DNA here is from genome assembly GCA_031405895.1 of Planctomycetota bacterium. GTDB lineage: Bacteria > Planctomycetota > Planctomycetia > Pirellulales > Pirellulaceae > BJ22. The sequence continues at coordinate 2,521 of JANOFL010000286.1, read as the reverse complement.
CCGGAAACCGGTTCTCCTTCCACGAGGAAGACATGTCCGGCCCAGGTATGCTGCGTCGCCGTTTCTCCGGCTGCAATCTCCCCATACGGGACGCGCTTGCCTTCGCGGTCGATCCAGAACAGCCGCAGGGGCGCATCCAGCGCATTGGCAATCCGGAGCTCCGATTCTTCGCCTTCATCGCGCGAAGGACGGGCAGGACGGAAAAGGCCCGCGGCATTCTCTTCCGCCGGGACGGCGACGCGTTCGAGGGAGCCGTCCGCCAGATTGAGCCGGCAGCGCAGGTCAGGGCCATCGAGCTCCAGCACACTTCCGTCGTCGCGATACGTCAACCGGCGGAACGGCAATTCCGCGACGCCGACCGGCCGGCCCAGTTGTCCGGACACCCACTCCGCGACTGCCGCGTGATCAAAAGCCGGCCTGCGCTCGCCCCGCTTCGCATCCACCAGCACGAATTCGGCTCCGCCGCCCGGCAGACCGATGCGGTACCAGAACCGTGAGTTGCCCTCGAGCCAGACCGGTTCCACCCGGTCGCGAATAATCTGGGGACGCTGCGCCGCGAGGGGCGAGACCGGAAGACCGGGCAGCACCAGACAGAACCCGAGGGCCACCCATGCGGCTGGCCGACAAACAGACATGCCACTTGCTCCGGTTTCCTGGTGTCGGTTGGGTGTTCAGCCGAGAGTGAAACTTGCGCGTGGCAAAGGCGGCGATCACCATTTAGGCCGCGCTCTCGCCCAGCCGGGCCAGGGTCGCGGTCAGGAACTTCCAGTATTTCTGGACCGAGCTGACCTGCACTTTTTCGTCGGGCGAATGGGCGCCGCGGATGTTGGGGCCGAAGCTGACCATCTCCATCCCTGGATAGTGTCCGCCGATGATCCCGCACTCCAGCCCGGCGTGGCAGGCGGCGACGTGGGGCTGGGAATCGAACAGGCCGACATAGACCTCTTTCATCACGCGGACCACGTTCGACTCAGGCTGGGGCTGCCAGCCCGGATAGGCTCCCGCCGTCTCGCACCGGCCGTCCAGCCGCGACAGCACCGAGACCAGAATCCGGGCCAGTTCATCGCGTTCCGAGTCGACGTTGCTTCGCGTCAGGCAATGCAGCTCGAACTGTCCATCCCCGACCTTGACCCGCGCCAGGTTGTTGCTGGACTGGACGAGACCCGGAATCGAAGGACTCATCCGCCAGATGCCGCTGATCACGCCATCGATGGTGGCGAGCAACCGGCGCTGCATGGCTTCCGACAGGACAGAAGACTGCAGTTCGGCCGGCTCGACGGCGATGCCGAGGCCGGGGTCGGTCAGCTGGTACTCATTGCGGATGGTGCCGGCGAGCCCGTCGAGGGTTTCCTGCAGGTGCGTCGCGTTGATGCCCGGCGGAACGGCGACGTGTGCCACTGACTCGCGCGGGATCGCGTTTCGCAAGCCGCCGCCATCGAGCTGGCAGACGCGGATGCCGTGTTCATCGTCCAGCACATCGAGCAGGCGGTTCATCAGCTTGTTCGCGTTGCCGCGGCCGAGATGGATATCCATTCCCGAGTGGCCGCCGGTCAAACCGCGAATCGCCACGGCCACAACCGACCAGCCGGCGGGCAGCGGTTCCTCTTCATAATGTCCGGTCGTGGAAACATCGATCCCGCCCGCGCAGCCGATTGTCAGCTCGGTATCGTCCTCGGTGTCGAGGTTGAGCATGGTCCGTCCGCGGAGCCAGTCGTTGGGCAGCTGCTTGGCCCCGGTCATGCCGGTTTCCTCGTCGATCGTGAAGAGGGCTTCCAGCGGCGGGTGCGGGATGTCTTTCGCTGCAAGCAAAGCCATGGCCGACGCGACGCCGATCCCGTTGTCCGCGCCGAGCGTCGTCCCGGCCGCTTCGATCCAGTCCCCCTTCAGCCGCATCTGGATTCCCTGCCGGTCGAAGTCGAAGTTCGTCCCCGCGTTCTGCTGGCAGACCATGTCGAGATGCGACTGCAACACGACGGGCGGGGCTTTTTCCATGCCCGGCGAACCCGCCTTGCGGATCAGGACGTTGCCGATGGAATCGCTGGCCGTCTCCAGCCCCAGGCGCTGGCCGAATTCGCGCATGAACTGCGTGACGCGGGCCTCTTTTTTTGACGGCCGCGGGACAGCGTTCAGGTCGGCGAACGCATTCCACACCGCCACGGGCTCCAGCCGGCGAATGGCCGCATCGTCGCTCATGCGAGGTTCTCCAGTTGATGGGGTTGGGAGAGGCTGAGGCTGTTGCCGATGCAGGGTGGGTGGGGTCTTCGCAACCCACCATCGACATCGCAAAATTGTCAGGTGGCGCAATGCTTCAAAAGACGTGATGGGTTTCGCGGACTCCACCCACCCTACACCTTAGGTTTACCCACAATTTGGTGTCGATTGTACGGGGAAGCGGTGGATTTGGTTTGCAGGGTGTGTGAAGAAGTATCAGGGAGCGAACTTTTCGGGGGCTTCGACGTTATCCGTGCTGGTGTCCAACAGCACTTCACGGAGGGTGTCGAATGTGGCGCGCGGAGGCGAG
>JANOFL010000242.1:0-3447 GCA_031405895.1 Planctomycetota bacterium | reverse complement strand
ATCACGCTCTCGTCGTGCCGCTGCTCGTCAATCCGGATCACAAGCGCCTGCGTCAGCAATTGGTGACATTCCGCGAGGGGAATCACCCGGTTCACGATCAGGTTCGGTTCATCGCCGCCGCGCCGGTCGAGAACTCCCTGCAGGATCACAATCGCGTCGGCCTGAACGCGTTGGCCCTCTTCCGCGAACTCCGTCGGCCAGAGGATGCAGCGAATCGCCCCCTCGAGGTCTTCGAGGTCGAACATCACATACCGCGTGGGTGCGCCGGCTTCCTTGACCCGTTTGACGTTGCTGTACTTGAGCGACGAGATCACACCGCCGAGGGTTACCTTTTGCCGGTCGCCCACGCCACCCAGTCCCGTCGTGGAATGGGAGACATGTTTTTCAAGCGTCGTGGCGTGCTGTTTGAGCGGATGGCCGGAGAGGTAAAAGCCCAGCACCTCTTTTTCGCCAGTCAGCAAGTCCCGTTCGGGCAGTTCGGGAACGTCAGGCAGGACGGCCGCTTCACCGGTCGCCGCGGACTCGGCCGCCTCGCCGAACAGATTGAGCTGGCCGTGTTTGCGGTCGGCAGCGCGCGACGAACCCGACTGCATGGCCTTGTCGATCGCGGCCAGCAACTGGCTGCGGCGGGCACCGAAGCAGTCCATCGCACCTGACTTGACGAGCGTCTCGATCGCGGCCCGGCCGCAGCTGGCGCTGTCGATCCGTTCGCAAAAATCGAACAGGTCGCGGAAGGGGCCGTCCTGGCCGCGCGCGGCGACAATCGCTTCGGCCGCCGACTCGCCGCAACCCTTGATTCCGCAGAGGGCAAAGTGAATCCGGCCCGCGGAAACAACAAAGCGGACGCCCGACCGGTTGATACAGGGCGGGACGACTTCGATTCCGATCCGCTGGCAGTCTTCGATGTGCTCGACCACCGAGTCCTTGCGCGAAAAATTCCGGCTCAGCAGGTCGCCGGAAAGCAGCGCGGCCATGAACTCAACCGGATAGTGGGCCTTGAGCCAGGCGGTTTGCCAGGCGAGCAGGGCATAGGCCGTGGAGTGGCTTTTGTTGAAGCCGTAACCGGCGAATTTGAGGATCATCTCCCAGAGGTCGCGGGCCCTGTTGGGGGCAAGCCCCTGTTCGACCGATCCGGCGAGGAACTGCTCGCGGTTGCGGGCGATGTCCTCTTCTTTTTTCTTGCTGATCGCCTTGATGCAGCTGTAGGCGGCGGCGAGCGAAATCTTGCCGAGCCGGTTGAGAATCTGCATGACCTGCTCCTGATAGACCATCACGCCATGGGTTTCGGCGGTGATGTCGCGAAGTACCGGGTGCAGGTATTCGGCCTTCTTGCGGCCGTTCTTGACGTCGATGTACTGCTGGACCATGCCCCCTTCAAGCGGGCCGGGGCGGTAAAGGGCGTTGGTCGCGATGATGTCCTGAAAGCTGTCGGGCTTCATTTTCAGCAACAGGTCGCGGATGCCGCCGCTTTCGAGCTGGAAGACGCCCTTGGTCTCGCCGCGCTGCAGCAAGGCGAAGGTCTTCGGGCAATCGAAAGGCAGGCGGTACGGATCGACCCGTGTCCCGGTTGTCTGCTCGACGATTTCAATTGCATTGCTGAGGACCGTCAGGTTGCGAAGGCCGAGGAAGTCCATCTTCAGCAGCCCGGCCGCCTCGACGTCGCCCATCGGCCACTGGGTGATGATGTCGTCCTTGCCGGCAACCCGGGCCAGCGGCAGGTACTCGGTCAGCGGCCGGTCGGCGATCACAACCGCGGCGGCGTGGGTCCCGATGTTGCGGGCCAGTCCCTCAAGCTTGAGCGCGAAGTCGATCACTTCGCGGGCCTCGCGGTCTTTTTCAAAAGCTTCCCTCAGCTCGTCGGATTCGTCGATCGCCTCCTCCAGCGTCACGCCCGGCCGCTGCGGCACAAGGGCCGACAGCTGGTTGACGCGGGCCAGCGGCATGCCGAGCGCACGGCCAACGTCCTTGATCGCGGCCCGGGCGGCCATCGTGTTGAAGGTCCCAATCTGGGCGACATTCGCCTCGCCGTATTTGTCCTTGACATAACGCATGACTTCACCGCGCCGTTCCTGGCAGAAGTCGATGTCGATGTCGGGGGCCTCCTTGCGGTTTTCGTCGAGGAACCGCTCGAACAGCAGCCCATGGTGGATCGGGCAAACGTGGCTCAGGTAAAGCGCATAGCAGACGATCGCGCCGACGCCACTGCCACGTGCGGTCGCCGGAATGCCCTGGTCGCGGGCGTACTTGACGAAGTCCCAGCAGATCAGGAAGTAATTCGCGAAGCCGAGTTTGTTGATGACCTCCAGCTCGCGCTGCAAACGGCGGGCGACCGTTTCCGACAACTTGCCGCCGGGCAGCATTTCACCGTCGCCAGCATAACGCTCGTTCAGGCCCGCCCGGCAAAGCCGTTCGAGCAGCTGCTCGGCGGTATCTTCTGGCGGCACCTGGTAAACGGGAAAGTGCCGCTTGCCCAGCTCGAGGTCGATTTCGACCGAGTCGGCGATCGTCTGGCTGCGGGCGACGGCTTCTTCCAGCCCGGGGAACTTGCGGTACATCTCTTCGGGCGACCGCAGCCAGTATTCGCGGCCATCCATTCGCATCCGGTTCTGGTCGGTCCGGAAGCGGCCCGTGTTGATGCAGAGCATTACGTCCTGGGCGTCGGCGTCATCAGCGTCGACGTAGTGGCAGTCGCTGGTCGCGACGAGCGGCAAGCCCATCTGCCGGGCGACTTCGATCGAACCTTCAAGGGCCAGCCGCTGGACTTCGACTCCGTTGTTCATGATCTCGATGAAGTAGCGGTCGCCGAAGACGCCGTGAAACCAGGCGGCAACTTCGCGGGCAGCGCTGAGCCACTCACCCGTCGGTTCAGGGTGGCCGGCAAGGATCTTCTGGCTGAACTCGCCCGACACACAGCCGCTCAGGCAGATCAGCCCCTCGCTATGCGCGGCCAGCAGCTCGCGGTCGATCCGGGGCTTGAAGTAGAAACCATCGAGGGCCGCGATCGACGCCATCTTCACGAGGTTCCGGAATCCGGTCCGGTTTTGACAGAGCAGGGTCAGATGAAAAGTCTGTTCCCGCTCGCCCCCACCGCGACTGCGATGGCTGCCGGCCGCGATATAGGCCTCGTAACCAATGATCGGGTTGACGTTAGACTTGCGGCAGGTCTTGTAGAACTGGATCGCGCCGTGCAGGTTGCCGTGATCGGTGATCGCGAGCGCGTTCATGCCGTGGCTCACGGTCCGCTCGACGAGCCGGTCGATCGGGCTGGCCCCGTCCAGCAGGCTGTAGTGGCTGTGGCAATGCAAATGAACAAAAGGACGAACGTCCATGACCATGATCCTTCCAATTCGCGGCGATTCCGTTTTCGATTCAACCTCGCCCCGGATTCTAGGGACCGCAGCCGCCGATGAAAACCACCATGCCGAATTTGAAGGCGAGATTGGCGAG